>PYJC01000147.1 GCA_003635255.1 Candidatus Poribacteria bacterium
GATCGACAAGGTAGACTCATCAGTTGTGAACACGGCGCACGACGCGTCACACGCACAGAATACGATGGCACGATTACCGTGCTGATGGACAGTTTTAACGGAAAACCGCTCAATGCACCGAACGATGTAGCCGTCCACCCTGATGGCGGTATCTGGTTTACGGACCCGGGATACGGTATCATGCTCAACTATGAAGGACATATCGCTGAGTTTGAACTGCCGACCTGCGTTTATCGTCTTAACGCTGATACTGGAGAAGCAACCGTTGTGATAGATGAACTCGAAAAACCGAACGGCATCTGCTTTTCTCCTGATTACGATAAACTCTATGTTGTTGATACAGGTGTTACGCATACAGAGGGAACGCCGCGGTATATCTACGTCTATGATGTTATCGACGGTGAGCGATTAGGCGAGCAAGAGGCGTTCTGCGATATGGCTCCCGGTATTGCTGACGGTATCCGGTGCGATGTTGATGGAAACCTGTGGGCAAGTGCGGGTTGGGTTGGTGACGGATACGACGGCGTGCATGTCTTCGCACCAGACGGAACGCTTATCGGTAAAATCCACCTCCCTGAAATCTGTGCGAATCTCTGCTTCGGCGGCATGAAACGAAACAGGCTGTTTATGATGGGTAGCCAGTCTCTCTATTCTGTTTATGTTGAAGCACAAGGGGTGCCACTTTTTTAATCGGGATTACAAATCCCTCCTACAGGTTAGGATTACAAATCCCTTTTACAGAATGATGAACACAAACAACTTGGAACACATTGACTGCCCTATATGTGAACAGGATGCGGCAGAAGCACTCTTTGATAAAGATTCCTTGTCGGTGGTTATCTGTAAGGCGTGCCGGTTGCGATATGTGAATCCACGCGTTAACCGTCAGACGCTTGAGGCGGAATACAGCGAGACTTATTATCCCCCAGATAAAGTGGAACGCATTCGTACGGATAGTATGGAGTGGTTACAGATGAACGAACGCCTCACAGAGTTGGAGGAACAGCATCCAAGCAAAGGACGGCTGTTGGATGTGGGGTGTGGCATCGGTACTTTTCTCCATCTATCTCGTGAACACGGATGGGAACCCCACGGGATTGATCCGTCCAAGAGTGGGAGTGCCTTCGCTCAGAAGAAGTATAAATTGGATGTGCGGTGCGCGGATATCTTTGCGGCAGATTTTCCGTCTGCGTCCTTCGACGCGATTACCCTCTATCATGTGTTAGAGCATATTTCTGAACTCAATCCGTTCCTGCGTGAGTTGCGTCGGGTTTTGAAACCGGAGACAGGCACTTTAGTTATTGAAGTACCGAATGGCGAGAGTCTACAGAGTCGGCTTCAGAAATCGGATTGGCCCTACGTTCATCCGCACGACCATCTCTACTATTTCTCGGCATATTCCTTGCCGAAGCTGCTTCGGAAACACGGGTTTCAGCGCGTTACATTGGGTAAGCCGAAGCGCGTCAGTCCAACAATGAGCTTCCGTTTTGCGCTGCGTCAAGCGGCGACTGCTGCATTAGTCCGGTTTCACTTAGGCACAGTGATTCGAGTGTATGCGAGTTGATGTATGTCTCAAAAATCGTTTGGAGGAAACTCGAAACAGACACCAAACCGTATAACACATGATTACTATGTGTGTCTCAAAAACCGTTTGGAGGAAACCCCCTAAATCCCCCTTATCAGGGGGACTTTAAGAAGGAATGCCTAATGTTCCTTATGATGAGGGTTTTTGGTAAGAGAATGTTTGGATGACATCGTTCATGAGGAGCCGCTGTGCAATTGTTTCAAGCACTTCAGCGTTTAGGCTCCCTGTCAGCCAGTATTTATGTCCCGTACGGACGGTGGCGACACCTGTGATGCCTAAATCGTTGATGCCTTTGACGGTGCTATCGCCAACTGCATCGGTGACACCCGGCTTGAATTGTACTTCAAGCGTCCAATTTTTTGCAGCGTTATTTTGAATATCAAAGGTGTATGTTTGTGTAATCGGATCGGCGAGGAGTTCTGTACCGATTCGGTCAATCGATTGTGCGTCAAGTGCGCCTTCGATCCAGTAGACTGTAGCGGTACGGACGGAATTGATGCCACTGATACCGAGGTCGGCGATATCCTCAAGGATGCCCTGCCCAACGGTGTCGGGGACTTCAGGTTTATAGGAGACTTCAACTTTCCAATTATCCATAAAATAGAAATTCCTTTGTCTTTATTAACACGCTTTTCTCAATTGTATAAAAAATTGAGATAAAGTCAAATTGAAGGGCATTGTCTAACAATCCCAATGCTTTAGCTTTGGGTCCAACCCCGCTATCTCGCGCAGGAGTGAAAAAAGGATTTGACAGTGCACAAGAATTGTGGTATAAGTATAGTATCTCGTAGGCGGACATGTCAAGCGTAACCTCAATGGACAGAACACTATGTCATTAAATATATTAGTTTTCGGGGCACATCCCGATGATTGTGATATTAAAGCAGGCGGTGTCGCGGCGCAGTATGTGCAACAAGGCCATCGCGTTAAGTTTGTCTCCGTTACAAACGGTGATGCTGGACACCACGAAATGGGTGGCGCTCCCTTGGCACAGCGACGTTATGCTGAGGCACAAGCCGCAGCCGAAGTTATCGGTATTGAATACGAACTTCTGGACAACCACGATGGCGAACTGATGCCGACGTTAGAAAACCGGTATCAGATTATCCGCACGATTCGCGAGTTCCATCCGGATTTGATTATGACCCACCGTCCCAACGATTACCACCCAGATCATCGGTATACGTCAATTTTGGTGCAAGATGCGGCGTATATGGTTACCGTCCCGAATATCTGCGCGCTTACGCCACATCTCGAGAAAAATCCTGTTATCGTCTATTTGAGCGACGGTTTCATGAAGCCCTACCCATTCACGCCGGATGTGGTTGTCGGTATTGACGCTGTCGTTGAACAAAAGATTGACATGCTCCACTGCCACGTATCGCAGTTCTATGAATGGCTTCCGTATAACAGTGGCACGTTGGATGCTGTCCCTTCTGATACTTCGGAGCGACGGACATGGCTCGCTGAACGGCTTTTAAATCGGTTCAGTGCTACAGCCGAAAAGTATCGCGACTTGCTCACAACACGCTATGGCGAAGCATCAGGTACACACATCCAATATGCTGAGGCGTTTGAAGGATGCGAATATGGGGCATCGCTAACAGCAGAAAATATACCGACCCTCTTCCCATTTTTTGAATAAGGAGTTCCGTTTTAGATAGATGCCAACAGAACAAGCCAGTGCCAAGACGCTTATGTATATCGTTTGCGTTATCGGTCTTATCTTTGCGATTGTTATGGTGATCCTCTTTTTTAACGCTGCACCTGCGCGTTCCAATATTGAGGTGCATCGCGCTTCAAATGAAGATGCTGAATGTTTGAAATGCCATCTAAGAGGCGATGAAAAATCGCCGACGATGCCGCATCTAAATCTCGGTAGGTGCAACCTCTGCCATGGGTTATCAAAGGAGAAAACGGACGTTAAATGAGGCGTTATTTATTTTTCGTTTAAGATCGGAGCGCAGCCTTAATTCCAGCCCACGTGATACTGTCTTCTGTTTCGCGGATGACCTGTAGGCATTCAAACCCATTCGCCTCTAAAGCCGATTGAACCTGTTCGAGTTCGGTCTCCAAAATACCAGAAAAGATGACAATCCCCGCAGGATGTAGCCGCGATGGACACTCCGGGATAATCGGGAGAATCACCTTGGTCAGAATGTTGCCGATGATGAGATGGTATCTATTTTCTACGCCTTTAAGCCCATCACCTTGAGATAAACGGACGTGTGGTGTCACGTCATTTGTTTGGAAATTCGCTGCGGCGACAGGAATGGCTGTCGGATCGAGTTCAATCGCGTCAACCTGTTTCGCACCGAGCTTGACAGCGGCGATTGTTAAGATACCAGAACCTGTTCCGATGTCAGCAACTTGGTGATGCGGTTCGAGGGTCCCTTCTAACAATTCGAGGGAGAGGCGAGTGGTCGGATGGTAGCCTGTACCGAATGCCATACCCGGATCGAGTTGAATCAAGATGTCCGTCTCATTTTGCGGTGTCCGGTGCCATGTCGGTGTGATGAGCATCCGTTTTCCGACCCGTTGCGGTGGGAAAGCGGCTTTCCACGCTTCTTCCCATTTTTCAGATTTAACGTGTTCTACATCAATCGTGGCAGGATGTGGTTCAAGACCCCATGTTGGAAGTTCCGCGAGAAAGTTTCGGAGTTTTTGCATCCGCGCGCCAACCCGATCATCTAACGGATAGTAGGCAATGAGATCGACACTATCAGCAGCATTTTCCTTGAATTCAACACCCGTAGCATCCATTTCAAAGAGACAGTTCGCGACTGCCTCGGATGCCTCTTGAGAAGTGGTTACAGTGATTCTTGCCCAATTCATTTTTCACGTACCACTCGAAAACGTCCCGACTCCTGCTATTCGGATGCTTCGTCGTCATGGCGACCGAGCAATTTATCCCAGAAGCCGTGTTCATGATGATAGGATTCACCACGTAATTTTGCGAACTCTTCTAACTTTCTGCGCTGTTCGTCATTAAGGTTCTTTGGGGTCTCAATCCCTATCTCGACCACGAGGTCCCCTGAATAGGAGCGTTTATAATGTGGCACGCCTTTGTTGGGGATACGCAGCTGCGCACCGTACTGTGTGCCGGGTGGGATCTGCAATTCTTCACGTCCATCAATACCTTCAATTTCAATTTTCCCACCGAGTGTGGCTTGGACGAACGAGATTTTAGCGGATGTAATGAGATCGTTTTGCTGACGTTGGAAACGTTCGTGTGGTGCGACGTTGATGACGACAAATAGGTCTCCTGGCGGTGCGCCGTTAGCACCCGCTTCACCTTGACCCCGGTACTGGTATTTAAAACCGGTATCAACGCCTTTATCAATATTGATCTTAATGTCGCGCGTATTTCGGACAAGCCCTCTGCCTCGACAAGGTGGACACGGTTCTTCGATGATTTCACCTGCGCCGCGGCATTGCGGACAGGTACGGGACATCATGAAAAAACCTTGCGATTGGCTGATCTGACCTCTGCCGTGGCATTGTGGACACGTTATCACCTGTGTGCCTTTCTTGGCACCACTGCCGTTGCATTCCGAGCAAGTTTCGACGCGTGGCACTTGAATCGTGACCTCTTTTCCGTGGATAACATCCTCGAGCGTCACATCGAGGTTGTACTGTAGACTCCGTCCACGTTTAGGGCGGCGTTGGCTGCCGCCGAAGAGGTCGCCAAAGACATCCCCAAAAATGTCATCCAAGTTCATGCTAAACCCGCCAAAATCGGTGTCCATCCCTTCTAATCCTGCGTGACCGTATCTATTATACCGGTCACGTTTTTCAGGATCGCGCAGAACTTCGTAAGCCTCTGTGGCTTCTTTGAATTTATCTTCGGCTTCTTTATTACCAGGGTTTTTATCTGGGTGGTATTGGATGGCGAGTTTGCGGTACGCCTTTTTTATTTCGTCTGCATCGGCACCACGATTCACATCCAAAACCTCATAATAGTCGCGTTTTTGTGTCATGCACTTACCCTTCCTATAGGGCTATTTAGTTTTAGCTTTTTTGGTCAAAAGATCGCGAGCGACAAGAAATACGCAGAAATACGCAGAAATACGCAGAAACACCCAAGCAAATACCCCAAGCAAATACCCCTATCAAACACCCCAAGCAAAAACACTCGCTCCTACAGAAGATTGCTGCGATTTGGCATCGGCTTTTATTGGAAAACTAAATGCCTCTACTCTTCCTATGTCCTATTCAGCAGTGTCAGTTTCATCAGTATCATCTGCGGTGTCATCCGAGATTTCTTCTTCTGCTTTACTCAGTCCCTGTGAGACGACTACTTGTGAAGCACGTAGAACACGGGTGTACAACATGTAGCCGCGCCGGAATTCTTCAATCACTACGCCTTCTGGCACGTCATCCGATGGCGTAACGAGGAGTGCCTCGTGCTGATTTGGGTCGAATGCTTCACCAACCGCTTCGATTGGCACAAGTCCGTGGATTTTGAGTGCGTCCAATAATTGTTTATGAACGAGTTCCACGCCTTCATTAAAGGTCGTGAGCGTTGGTGAGACGTCGTCTTCTTCAACTTTCTCGGGCACGCTTTTAATAGCGGCTTCCAAGCTATCCAACACCGGCACCATTCCCTCAAGGATCCCCTCGTTAGCGAACTTGAGTTGCCGCTGATAATCGGTTTGCAAGCGTTTTTTGGTGTTTTCGGCTTCTGCTGCTGTGCGCAGCAGGCGATCCCGTTCTTCTTTGTATGCCTCGTGCACTGCTCCTACAGCGGTTTCTACCTCTTTTTCGATCTCTGCACGTAATAGTTCTTCGCGTTCTGTTTCGTATTGCTCACGAACGCGTTGGATAATCGCCTCTACCTCTTTTTTAACCTCTGCGGTCAGGTTGGAAGCACTTTCTTCGACAGGAGAGATACGCTCTTCTATCTCCCTTTTTACTTCCGATTTGACTTTATCAAGTGCTTCCTCAGCCATTTCTCGCATACGGGTCGTGAAAGATTTTTCGTTGCTGTCGGTGGCATCGTCATCGGTAGACGTTTCTGTATCAGTAGATGCTTCTATTTCTGCTTCTATGTGTATTTTTTTAGTTTCAGACATAATGCAATCCTTATATTTTGTTTCAACTGTGCACGGCTTCAGCGAACGCTTTCATGAGTTCAAAGGAGCCGTTTTCTTCGAGGACATTTCCTGTGACGATGAAATCAGCACCCGCTGCCACTTTTTCTGCGGCGATTTTGGGTGTGCGGATACCGCCGCCGATGATTAAGGGTATGTTAATTTGGGCTTTCACTGTAGAAATCATCTCATCAGGGACGGGGTGTGATGCGCCGCTCCCTGCTTCTAAGTACACCATCTGCATACCGAGGTACTCTGCGGCTAATGCGTGCGGTCCCGCTATATCGGATTTATCGCGGGGGATCGGAATTGTGCCGCTCATAAATTCGACCGTGGTTCTACTATTACCACCTTCAATAAGCATGTAGCCAGTAGGGATGGGTTCCAGCGCGTAGCGTTGTATCCAAGGTGCGGCTTTAACCTGTTCACCAATGAGATAACTCGGGTTGCGTCCACTAATTAGGCTAATGTAGAGAATAGCGTCTGCATAAGGTGTGAGGTGCATGGAATCGCCTGGGAAAAGCACAACAGGCAGTTCCGTTTCCTGCTTGAGTGTTTTCGCAATTGGATCCAAGTCGTTCGTTAAGAAGCTGCCACCCAGTAAGATCGCATCTGCGCCTGCCCGTTCGACTTCGCGGGCGAGTTTGGCACATTTTTCGACCTCACACTGCTCTGGGTCAATCAGCACAAAGTAGCCAGCCTCATGTTTTTTAAGGACTTCGTGAAAGTGGTCAAGAACCCGATTTGATCTCAAATGCGATTTTCCCTTCTTTACCTGTGTTAAATCTCGGTCTGCGCGTTGTGACTTTTTTGGTGTGTGCGTCACCTGTTATCCTATGAATTTTATCATATTTATGAGGGTTTGTCAAATTCTGTATCGTCGTGTTAATTCATAGAGTAGGACACCCGCAGCGACCCCGACGTTGAGTGATGATTGTCCTGATGCCATCGGGATACCGATTAATTCCGTGCAGCATTGACGTGCTTCAGCGGAAAGCCCTGTGTTTTCATTACCTACAACGATGGCTGTCGGCAGTGCAAATTCTGTTGTGTATAACTGGCTTTCCGCGCTGGCAGTAGCACCCAACACACACCAACCTGATGCCCGAAGTGTCTCAATTGCCGGACGGATGCTTGATGTCCGAAACAACGGCAAACGCCCAACGGCTCCGCGTGAGGCACGGATACAGTTTTTGTGAAAAGGGTTTGCCCCGTCATCGCTTAATAGAACAGCAGATACACCCGCCGCGTCTGCTGTCCGTAGCGTCATCCCAAGATTATCGGGGTTTGCGATATTCTCTGCAATGAGTAACAGGCATCTCGGACCGAAATGAAAATTGAGGCTGCCGTCTGCTGATAGGAAACTCGGATAACTGAGATACACCGAAGCGGCTATCGGCGGAATAGGTCGCGTTGTTGTGACCGAACCCATCACGCCATCGCTGATCTGATAAGCAGATAGATTTTCGGTTGCTGCATGTTTGAGAAGTGCCTTTCCTTCGGGTGTAGCAATAAAGCCTGTAGTATAGAGCAGTGTTTCGATCGGGACCCCATCTGCTACGGCGCGTTCTACTATCCGAGGTCCTTCAATGAGAAATTGAGAGTGTTCAAGTTTCCCTTTCAGTGACGTTAATTTCCGAAGATGCGAGACGATCGCATCCTTCCGTTTCGAGACGGTACGCTGTTCGGCTTTTGTACCGCTGCCGCGCTTGATACCCCGATAGAAGGCACCGACATCGGTCTGAACCCTATCACCCGCTAAGACTTCGTGAATTCTATTTTCTATCCACTTCTCAGTAAGATGAAACAGTCCGATACGTCGTCGTGGAAATGCGATCAGGAGTTCTCTTAAACTTCGTTCGGTTGTCGCGGTGAGATGGACTTGATAGTCGGCATCAAGTGTATCCTCTGGTTCCAACAACATAACGCCATCAAGGTGTTGCCAACCGGTGACAAATACCTCGTAGGCGGGCTGCCATTTACCCGTTTGGCAGAAGGTTTGATATGCCTGCTTAAAACGGGAAACCGCGTCCATATTTGTGTGTTCTTTCTCCAAGAAAGCGATCACTTTATCGTAGTCTATCATAAAAACGTTCCGATATAGATGGCACCAAGCCCAACGAATATATCCCATTTCATCCAGCGTTGTATGGTTGCGCAATTTTCCTTAGAGGCATCTCGCCATAGACGCATTGCTAAACCGATAAGCACCAAATCGACACCAAGCCCAACGACTATCAGGTAATGCCACGAATACCAACCGAATAGATACGGAATAGGACTGAACAGAATCACCAATCCCATGAAACCGATGGCGGTCTTTACAGCGAGTTGTGGGTTGAGGATCGCGAGTGTTTTGAGGTTGTGTTTCAAATCTCCCTCTGTGTCCTCAAGATCTTTGACGATTTCTCTTGCCGTTGTGAACAGGAACGCGAAGGTTGCCGGAATGAGTGTGCCTTTCACTGAATCTATCGCGACACCGCCAGCGATGAATGTTAAACCGGTTAATCCGCTGACGACTAAATTGCCGACGAAAGGGGTACGCTTCAGCCAGAAAGCGTAACTTACGAGTGCGACCCCCACGAGAATCGCAATGCCTGTCGCGTTTCTATTAATAAGTGCGCCCAGATAGATACCGATTGCGACCAAGACGATTGCGAAAATCAAGGCATCTCTACGCCGAATGCGACCCGACGGGAGCGGTCTCTTTGGACGGTTAATCCGATCGATGTTATAATCACAATAGTCGTTTATGGCGTTGCCAGCAGAAAGCAAGGCAAGTGCAGAAATAGAGACCAACAGGAGACGGATGTCGATAATATTTTCCACGCTGCCTTGACTCGCGAACATGCCACCGAGCCAAGCGGAGATGAAGGCGATAACACCGTTAAGCGGGCGCGTCAGTTCGAGGTATGCGAACAGCGTTTTCATTTAACCCCCTAAATCCCCCTTATCAGGGGGACTTTGAAAGCAGTGCGTAAGTCCTACTTGTTAAGGATAACGGAGCCCGAAGCGTGTTGTATAATACCAGCGTGTACCCAATAGCACTATCCCAAACCAGAGCAGGTACAGCGGAAATAGCACACCGGCACATAGGCTTAACACCAGAATGCCGATGCGTGTCGCCCAGATGATAACGTTTTGCTTCAAACGGAAATTCATATAGATAAAAATTGGGAGGCAAACGATCCCGGCTGCCCCCGCAATCCAGTCTCTAAAAAATACGGCGGAGACGATTGCAGCGATTAAGAGCACCAAGCTTAACCGACATGCCTGCCTTTTACCGAGCCATACGCCTGTGGTACGGTCGTTTCCGAGGCTGTCCCCTTTGATGTCAGGGAGTGTTGTATTCACAAAAGCAGCGGCGACAGAGAACAGATACGGGAGACTTCGCTGGACAGCCTCAATGCCGATGGGTGCGATTGTCAACCAGCCTATGAGAAAGGCGATACTCCCATAACCGAACGCGTTTGCACATAGATCGACAATAGGTATCCCTTTGAGACGAAAAGGACGGACAGAATAGGTAAATCCGAGTAGGATTGACAGCAAAATGAGGATGAGATACGCGGGGGTTTTCCAAAAAACGAGTAGGCTCAACAGAATGGAGAGTGTGATGAGCGTACCGACCTGCCATTTAAGGACCTGTAGGTTAACGTACCCTTTAGCAACGAGATAGAGTTTATCGTTAGCTGCATCCGTCTCTCGATCTGCTATCTGATTGACGATGTAGACGGCTCCCATAAGGAATGTGTAGAGGCAGAGGGTTGCCCCCAGCTGTAGGGGTTGGATAGCCTCAGGTGTTTCTGCGGCGGTGCGTCCGTGATGATAGCCCAAGAGGACGAGTGTCCAGACTGGAAACAGGAGCGTTGGTCGCAAGACAGCCACGTAATCCAAAAGATGAAACATCTTGTTCAAGGGAATGTTGCTACGATGCATCCTCCAACTCTTGAAGTTTTGCTTCGAGTTCCTCTACCCGTTTCTGGAGTTTTGCGAATTCAGGGAGCAGCTCTGGCAGTCTTCGGGTCGCAGCGTGGATCCGTAGCTCCTGTTTATGCGGACGGGCGGGAAACCCGGAGAGGTGGCTGCCAGCAGGCATATCCTTCGTAACAGCGGACTTCGCGTAAACGACACTATCGTCACCGAGGGTCAGATGTCCTGCGGCACCCCCGTGTCCTGCGATGTTCACGCGGTCCCCGATCGTGGTGCTTCCGGCGATTCCGACCTGTGCTGCGAGGCAACAATCCTCTCCGATCACAACGTTGTGAGCGATTTGGACGAGGTTATCTAATTTCGTGCCACGTTTGATGAGTGTTTCAGAAAGTGTAGCTCTGTCGATAGTCGTGTTCGCGCCGATTTCAACATCGTCTTCAATGACGACGGTGCCAATCTGCGGGATTTTGTGGTGGCGATTGCTAACGGGTGCGAATCCGAAGCCGTCACTGCCGATAACAGCACCACAGTGGATAATCACTCGGTCACCGATGGTTACCTCTTCTCGGATATTAACGTGCGGATAGATAAGCCCGTCCACACCGATTTTAGTGCCTTCGCCGATATAGACAAAAGGCTGAATGACGGTATCGTTACCGATTTCAACGTTGTCAGCGATGTAGGTAAAAGCTTGGATAGAGACGCGCTCTCCGAGTTTGACGTTTTTCCCTAAAATTGCCGTTTCATCAATCCCTGGCAGTGCGCGATGGTTTTTGTCCCATGAGAACATTTCCAGAACTTTGACAAATGCCCAGTAAGGGTTGTCAACACGGATGGTCGGTTTTCCGTTGCCAGAGACACCGTGCCCAATAATAATAGCGGCGGCTTGGGTTGTTGCTATAGCGGCGACGTACTTCGGATTGGCAACAAACGTAATCTGAGTCGGGAGTGCCTCATTGATTCCAGAAACTCCTGTAATTTCAATATCACCATCACCGGAGAGATCTCCATTGAGGTGTTCACAAATTTCCCTGAGTTTCATACGCATTTACCCCTAATCCTTTCTCCGTAGATATGAATGGTTCCATATTATGGAGTTTAGGCGGTCTAACATTATTCAGGATTTACGTCATTTTTCTTCTCTTCGTTCATCAAATCGATTAACCGCTGTGTTAAATCGTATTTTTCTTTCACATAAAGCGTGATGAGCCGTTTTTCGAGGATGATGTCATAGTTTTCGTCTTTGCCGACTTTGATGATTAAGTCTTCAAGGCTTTTGTAAATCGGTTCGAGCAGTTCCCTTTCTTTATCAAGCAGGGCCTTTTGACCGTCTTCGCGTGTACGTTGGTATTCTTGCTGTTTCTGGAGGATTTCGTTGTTCAAATCTGCGGTCTGCGCTTCTTCAACGAAGAGTTCAGTTTTCGTCTTCTTATCTTGAAGCATGCGGACCTCTTCGGCGATCCGTTCCAAACTTTTTTGCAGTTTTTCGCCTGCGGCTCTGAGTGTATCGGTTGCCTTCATCGCTTCGTTGGATCCTTTTAGGACCTCTTCTGTGTTGACGACTCCGATTTTGAAGGCTTCCTGTCCGATGCTTCCAGAGCTGAAGCAGAAAGCGGCTATAGAAACAATTAGTAAAGTTAGGCGTGCTTCGCGAGCACCCAACCGAAGTGATTTCATAATTTAGATCCTTTTTTTAAGAAAGAAATTAAGCAATATTCAGAAACAAATTTTAGGTTTTAAGAATGTCACCAGACACTTACTATCAAGGAAACCCGGTGCGGTTGCAAACCGCGCAGAAATCCGCAGAAATACCCTATCAAATACTCCCAGCAAAAACCCTACCGGACCTGGGCCCACGATTGAAACTTGCTTAGAAGCCGGGTCCGATTGTGAAGTGGAATTTACCTGCCGGTTCGCCGCTGAGGCGATCCAAGCCGTATCCCCACCCTAATCGGGCTAACATGCCGAACATGTTGAGTCGGGCTTCAACACCGACACCTTTTTTCATGTTGATTTGACCAAACGGGTTTCTAATGGTTTCGTCCCATACTTGTCCTATATCGAAGAACAGGGCAGCTGTCAGCTGCGGTGAAACCGGGATGCGATACTCTAAGTTCGCGAAGAATACTTTGTTACCGCCATAAGGGTTCAAGCTATCAGGATATATTTCCCACTGTTCATAACCGCGGATCGTATCTACACCACCGAGGAAAAAGCGTTCGTAGAATAAGAACCGACGATCCGTACTTTTACTGACCATATAGCCAGCACGTGCATGTGCGGCGATGACATGGTTCCACCAACCGCTATAGAACCAACTGGTATCTGCGGAGTATTTCTGGAACTCATTATCGGCACCCAAGATTCCGCCTGAGTATTCATAAGAGATTGTATGAGATGAACCCCCCATTGGGTCATACAGTGAGGTCCGATAATCCCGGGTATCTCTTCCAACAGCAAAGAGGATACTCCGCGTAGAACGGTTGATCAACTCTTCGTCGGGATTGTGTGCTTCGACATGTTCGTTCCGAAGCCTCACGGACAGGTCAATGTCGTGGACGATAGGTCTACCGAGCGTTACAGACGCGCCTCTCCGACTCCAGACATATCTATCGTATATGTAATTACCCCTCGTTCGGTTTAGCAGTCTCCCGACTGTTCCGTAGTAGCGTCGGAAGCGTCGATTATTGTAGATGCGGGCATTAAGCCGTGTCGGGGTCCCTAAGATCCAAGGGGTACCAAAACTGAGTTCGGCTGTGTGATGGTCGCGCGTGCCTAATTCACCTTTTAGATGCACACGATAGGCGCGTCCGAGGAGGTTGTTTTGTCCTACCTCAGCTGTGCCGAAGATGCCGCCTTCACTCCCGTAGCCGCCCCCAAGACTGAGCATCCCTGTGCGGGGTGTTTCGGCGATATTCACTCTTAAATCCTTGCGATTCTCTTCAGCAGTGTCGCTCGGTACAAAATCGACTGCCCGCATGAACGACCCCATCTGGAACAACCGTTGCCGCGCTTTACGTAAAGATTTCACATCTAATAGCTCGCCCGGTTTAATGTTCAAGAAATCCAGTTCGCGTTTGACGACATGCTCCATCGTTTTCTCAAGTCCTGAGATGATCACTTTACCGATGATGATGATATCGCCTTCGTTGATTTTCAATGTAATATCAACGACCGCATCCGCCTCATTGAAGAAAGGTGCCGGTATCACTTCTGAAAGTAGGTAGCCTTTATCGAGGTAAGCCTGCTGTAATTTTGAGATGGATTCATCAAAGTTCCCGCGATTGAAGATCTCACCTTCCGCTGGATCCAGCATCCCTCGTATTTTTTTCTCTGAAAAGAGGCTTTTGGCACCCGCCTCCACTTCAAGCGTATAGGTGCCGACAATAAATTCGGGCCCCTCATCAACAGTGATGTCGAGTATCAAGCCGGTCTTATCCTCTGTGAACCGTTTTTCGTAACCGATCACCTTTATTTGGGAAAATCCGCGGTCCTGATAGTAATTACGGAGGTTCAGGGAGATATCTTCTTCCTCAAATAACATTTGATCGAAGGGTTTACCGGTCCGGGTTTTGAGTTTCTTCTGTAGTGTTTTGGCAGAAATATTCTCGTTCCCGATAAAATTGATCTCCTCAATCCGCACCCTCGGTCCCTCATTTATTTCAAAGGTCACTTGGACGGTATTGGTTTCATCATCATTCGTATTCGTATCGAGATGGGTTTGGATACCGACGAGGTAATACCCCTTTTCGTGGTAGATATTTTCCAGTGCTTGCTCACTCTCCCATCGCCGACGATCGCTAAAAATTTCATCGGGACGGAGCTTAACCTCGTCCTTGAGTTTTCCGATGCTTAGGTTTTCGCTTCCAATGATATTGATCCCAGAGATTTTGGGATTTTCGACGACCTTATATATAATTTCGAGTCCGCCGCCTTCAAAGGGCGCTGTATCTACTTGAACATCAGAAAAGAAGCCAGTATCTTTGAAAAGGCTCTTTATGTCTTGTGTGAGGAGTTCTTCTGATACTTCGTTTCCGACCTGTGTTTGGATAAGGGTACGGAGCATGTCTTCAGAGACCGTTTTTACGCCTTCAAAAGAGATTTTCTTGACGAGAAATATTGGGTCAACTGTCGGTTTATCGGTATCTTCGGCAGCTTCGTTATCAGTTTCGGTGGCGGTAGTTGTTTGAGGATCAACGGTTGTCTCTGCGGGTGCTTCTGTCGTCGGTGCTTCAGGTCCAAACACGACATTTGTCTGTTCTTCTGCTAAAACAGCGGTTGCCGCGAGTCCAATGATTAGACTTGTCAGAACCAGAATGTTTTTCATCGCATCCATAATTGTAAGTTCCTCCTGTGTGTCGCGGGTACTTTCACATCCTGTGGGTGCAGTATCCTAATCCGTGTTATAGATCGGGGTGCCGGTGCTATTCGCGAGCTGCCGAAATGCGGTAATCAGTCTCTGTGTTATCTTCCCGGGTTGCGCGTCCCCGATGGCGCGCTGGTCGATTTTTACGACTGGAATCACCTCAGCGGCTGTTCCCGTCAGAAAACATTCGTCGGCAACATAGAGGTCGTGGCGTGTGAAGACGCGCTCTTCGACGCGTAGCCCGGCTTCACGTGCGATGTCTATGACACTGTTGCGGGTAACACCCTCCAAAATGCCCATGTGTACTGGCGGCGTGACAAGCGTTCCGTTCTTTATCCAGAAGATATTGTCCCCACTGCACTCAACGACATAGCCTTCTCGGTTGAGCATCAATACCTCTTCTGCGCCTGCCTGTTTCCCTTCAATTTTCGCTAAGATGTTATTTAGATAGTTCAACGATTTAATGCGTGGATTAATGGCTTCGGCATAATTGCGTCGGACGGAAACCGTTACAATCTCCAGTCCTTCTTCATAATACTTTTGTGGATATAGGACGATTTTATCTGCAATAATTATGATACTCGGCTTCGGACATTTATCAGGATCTAACCCTAAATCCCCGATGCCCCGAGTTACAATCAATCGAATATAGGCTTCTCTGAAGCGGTTTCGGCGGAGTGTCTCCAGAACGGTTTCTTTCATCGTTTCGATGGAGATCGGAATCTCTAACATAATCGACTTTGCGGAATCGTAAAGCCGTTCGAGGTGTTCGTCAAGTTTAAAGACCCTGCCGTTATAGGAGCGGATGCCTTCAAAAACACCGTCGCCATAGAGCAGACCGTGGTCAAATACAGAGACTTTTGCTTCTGCTTTCGGTAAAAATTCTCCGTCAATATAAATCAACATAAATGCTTCCTTTATAAAACGACTTTCCCATCAACGAGTTCGACAATTCTGTCCACTTGCCGGGCAAGTTCTCGGTTGTGTGTTACGATAACAAAGGTCTGTCCAGATTTTGCGTTCAAATCCCATAGAAGTTTAAGTATTGCTTCGCTACTTCGCCGGTCCAGGTTCCCTGTCGGTTCATCGGCGAGTACGACTTTCGGTTTATTAATCAATGCGCGTGCGATAGCGACACGTTGACGTT
>PYJC01000148.1 GCA_003635255.1 Candidatus Poribacteria bacterium
CACGGAGTAGCCACCAATTGATTTCTGCGGAGTAAATCGGTTCAACCGGTCCTGCCATCTGAATGTATTCAGGAGATGGTGCTTCGGCGGCAACTGCGATGTCAGCACCCGCTTCCAGCATTCGCAATAACTTTTTCTTTGTCACAAAGAGTGCGGTTTTGTCTGCGAATTTAGACGCTTTCGCCGTTTCAAAAAGCGTTGGTGCCAGAAGAAAACGGTTATCCTCAATAAATTCTCCTTTACCAGTCGTTCTATCCACATGATAATTCGTCGTGATGCCGTGTGTTTCAGGAAATGTGCCTGTTGCGATACTTACATTGTTGACATTCGTAACCGACGGAATGACGGCATTGGCATGCCGATAGAATCCAGATTTTGCCAATTTTTGGAGGGTAGGAAGGGTGCTCGCTGTTAGATAGTCGTGGCTACCAGCATCGATACAGAGGATGAGAACCTTTCGTCTTTTCACGCTTTGTGTCTTACTCCACTTTTTTAGGACTTACGCACCTCATCTTAAAGTCCCCCTGATAAGGGGGATTTAGGGGGTTAAATACCGCTTTTTTGCGTCCAAATGTCCGATATTTGCTTAGTTTGCGTAAGTCCTGTTTCTGATATTTTCGGACAATTTCTTATTTGATTGAAATGAAATTGTAGCAGCTATCCATCCAAATTGCAAGATTTTTGGTGCACACCGGATTTTGGATTGTTATTCCGGTAGAAATCTGTTATAATTGTTACAATCAACTTGGAATCAGCAATACAGCGAGGTCTGACCATGTATAGGAACAACGGATTTTCGGAATTAGCGAAACTGATGTTCAAGAATTCAGGGGACATTGAGAAACTCAAACAACTTCTGAATGCTAACTATTCAGAAGTGGATCTGGTCGCCTATCTTCAGAGCGAAGACCCGTTGGTTGGTCGCGCCGCGGGATTTGCCCTCCGATTAATTGGCACACCAGAAGTGATCCCGGCATTGGTAGAAGCACTCAAAAACGATGATCGTGGCATCTGCTACAATGCTGAATATGCGTTGTGGGCAATCTGGTCGCGTTCGGGTGATGACACCGTTGACGCGATGCTTGACGATGGGAAAAATTCGCTCAAGAATGAAGCATATCAACAAGCAGTTGAACGTTTCACCACGGTAATTGAGGCAGATCCGAATTTCGCTGAAGGCTATAACCAACGCGCAATCGCATACTTCATGCTTGAAGAATGGAGTAAAGCAGTTCGTGATTGTAAGCAGACCATCTCACTGAATCCAAATCACTTCGGCGCGTTTGCTGGGATGGGGCACGTCTATGTCAGACTCGGTAAAATTGACGAGGCAATCGAGGCATACAAACAGGCATTGGCTATTAACCCGAATCTTATCTCTATTGCTGAGGCAATCTTGCGGCTCCGTAGCCAAATACAAGACAAATAGAGTCAGTTTATGCATCAGCCTATAAGCAGTCGCAACCATTTTCTAAAGTTCCTTTCGGTTTGCAGCATCGCGAGTCTTTTGATGTGGGTCATCTATCAACTGTTGATACAGAAGAAACTCGGTTTACCCGCAGAATGCCTCTTCATCTCACAAATATGTGTCGTGCTTTTGACAGCACCCTATCTCGCTGCCTACACTGTTCATACCAGTCTTCTGAGTACACGTTTTAACGCCAATACCGCACCTGCTACCGTCGGGTTACTCACACTGAGCCCTCTATCCTCTGGACGCTATTTGTTGCGGCAGCTTGTGATGAGTCAGGTCCCCGTGTTCGGTTGGGTGCTTTTGTCAACCGCTGTCGTTTTATTCGTCACGAATGTCCCGTTTACGAAAGCGTTCCAGATGTTGATGATATTGGGGATTTATAGCATATCTGCGGGAGCAGTCGGTATGTGGGGATCACAGGTTTTCAAGGATGTACTTTTCGGCGCAGAATTGGCGACACTCTTATGGTGTATTTTGATCGGTAGCGCGTTTTTGATCAATCCGTTCAAACGTTATATAGACGACTTTCAACCCGTTATACCACTGGTCTTACACCTAAACCCGCTTATTGTTGTCTGCTGTCTCTTTGAAGGGTTCGATATCTTTAGAAACCCTGCCCTATATGACCTAACACCCGTTACTTCTTATGCTTATATGTTTCCAAAGCCGTGGTATCTTGTAGGGGTATGGCAGTTGGTTATTGGCGGATGCTGTTTTTTAGGCACATGGCAGATGTGCAGATCCCGCGCGTACATCGCGTAAAACACCATAGAGAAAAACAACATGAACAAAACAGGAAAACCGATTATTAGTGTTTCGGGGGTCCGTGGAGAGGTTGGCACCTCGCTTGATATTCGGGTCATTACACAATTCGCGATGGCTTTCGGTACCTTTGTCGGTGGTAAAACGGTGATCGTCGGCAGGGATTCTCGCACCTCAAGTCCGATGCTCCGACACGCGGTACTTGCAGGACTCTTTGCCACAGGATGCCACGTCATTGATGTGGGTCTCTGCCCAACACCGACGATACTATTGATGGCAAAAGCACTGCGCGCACACGGAAGTATAACCATTACAGCCAGCCATAATCCTGTCGCGTGGAACGGCATCGAATTTGCCGCCGCATCGGGCAATCTCTTAACACAAACAGAACGCGACGAATTATTACGGATCCACGAAACGGAGGATTTTGCCCTGGCACCTTGGGACGCACAAGGGACAATTGAAATCCACGAAGATGCATCGGCATACCATCTTGAACAAATTTTGAGCGCACCATGGCTTGAACTCGATTTAATTCAAAGAACCGATTTGAAGGTGGTGATTGATGCCGGAAACGGTGCCGGGTGTGTGATTAGCCCATTCCTCCTACGAAAACTTGGATGCGAAGTTATCGAACTTAATTGTGTCGCTGATGGACACTTCCGCCGTTCCGCTGAACCTACCCCTGAAGCGTTAGATGAACTTTGCAAAACCGTTTTGGCATCTGGTGCAGATATCGGCTTTGCCCATGATGGCGATGCCGACCGACTTGTCCTTGTCACCGAACAGGGTGTCCCGCTAAGCGGTGAATGGACGCTCGCCTTCGTTGTCGATTTTATCCTTGGTAAAACGAAAGGAGATGTTGTCGCCACGGTATCGACCAGCAGGATGTTAGATGATATTGCCGCGAATCACGGGGTTGCGCTCCATCGGACGAAGGTCGGTGTGGGTTGGGTGGTCGAAAAGATGCACGAAGTTAAGGCAGTCATCGGCGGTGAAGGCACAGGTGGCGTTATCTATCCGAATGTACACCACACGACCGATGGGATCACCTCTATTGCTGCAATTGTCCAATACCTCGCTGAATCCGGTAGCACTGTAACGCAACTCATAGAAAATATGCCGCAATATCAGATGTGTCGGAAGAAATTGGAGATTCCATCGCAAGCGGTCGCGACGCGCCTCGTAGATGCCGCCTTAGCGGTTTATGAAAAGGAACAGGATGCTGGAACAGAATCTATTCTCGATCTAACGGACGGTGTTAAACGCGTCTGGAATGATCGATGGGTGAATATCCGCAAATCCGGGACAGAACCTGTGATCCGAATTTTTAGTGAAGCACCGACTCCCGAAGAAGCGGAGCAGTTGTGCAACGAGACGCTTGAAACATTAATAACCTTAATGAAACAAATTTCGCATTAATTGCGTTATCTATTACGTCGCCTTGTGGGAACAGAACATTTATATAATACGCGGAAATTCTGAAGTTTTGACAATGCTTCGACGACTGAACATAAAAAGATCCGTGGTTAGTTTGGAGAAATTATGACTTTGAAACTTGCCTGCATCGGAGGCGGAAGTGGTTTATCTGCTCTACTCAGCGGCATTAAGCGTTACGCTGATTTGGAGATAGGTAAAGACAATATCATTGATTTAGATAGTCTGGCAGCGGTCGTTACCGTTTCAGATGATGGCGGAAGTTCAGGACGACTTGTTGAAGAATTTGATATGCTACCGCCTGGCGACATCCGAAGGCTTCTGTTTACCTTATCCGATGCCGATGAACTCGCAGGGCTTTTTGAATATCGCTTTTCAAGCAATGGTGAACTCGGAGGGCATACCGTCGGAAATATCCTGTTAACGGCGTTGACAGAACTGAAAGGCAACTTTCCGATGGCAATTCAAGCCGCCTCCCGTCTCCTCGCCGTCCGAGGTAGAATCATCCCCGTTACTTTGGACTATACAGTCCTCTGTGCAGAACTCGTCGATGGCGAAATCGTCCGCGGGGAATCAACGATTCCTATCAGGGAGAATCGTGAACCTATCAAACGGGTCTTTTTTGAACCTCGCGAAAACGGAAAAACACCTCACGCAACAGAAGCGTCTTATGAATGTAAAGCGCATAAAGGGGCAACGGACGCACTCCTTAATGCTGACGTTATCATCATCGGACCGGGGAGTCTGTATACCAGCATCATGCCGAATCTCGTTATCAAAGGGATTGTAGAAGCGATACAACAGTCGCCTGCCATGAAAATTTATGTCTGTAATGTGATGACACAACCCGGGGAGACCGACGGATATGCCGTGACCGATCACGTTAACGCCGTCCTGGATCACGCTAAGATCTCACTTGATTACGTTCTAGTCAACAACGAGCCTGCGCCAACAGAGATTATTCAAGAATATGTACGCCAAGAATTGGTCGCCCAGTTAACCCGAATCCGTTCACTGTCGGAGGAGGGGCTTTCAATGCTTTATGGAAATACTGCACACCCCATGGATGTCCTTAACTTGGCGAGGCATATTTCCTTACTGTCAGCAGAAACAATGCAGGTGGCGGATGCGGCAAAGGTACAGGTTTCCTACAGCCGTGAGCGGGAATCGCTTGAAGAGGAAGGTATAAACGTTATTGAAGCGGACCTCATTTGCGGGATGGTTGTAACAGAAGGCGGCGTCGAAATGAATGTGATCCGCCATGATCCCGAAAAGTTAGTCCGCTCTCTCGTTAAAATTTTTAAAAATCATCCAAAACTCCAAGAGCCAGTCTAAAAAAGTTCCTGACTCGCGTAATTAGGAACTCTGCTCCTTAGAAGGGGCAGTATTTTTAGCAGCGATCTCGGAGGCAAACGTATCACAAATCTGAGATAAATTGTCAATAAAACGTTCCCATTGCAATTCATCTTGACGTGCTTTCGCTATTGCGAGACATAAAGCGGTTTCGTATAAGGATAGACGATTCTTGCGTACATCAGTGGATTTCATAATTTTACCCCTTTCTGCCTTTCTGAATTAAATATATTAATCAATACAACGTTATAAACGGAGACACTGGAAAAATAGTTACACTTTTTTCAAAAAAGTTAAAAATACGCTTATTTTTTTGTAGCAAGTTTCGTGCCAATATCCTAAGAAATGCAGTGTTGGTGTCAAAACGCCTGGTAGATACGCCTAAAGTATAGGTAAACACTTAGTTAGCAGACAGAGGATTTGTCTTCACTTTTTTTCATAAACTATAGTTGGATCCCCGTCGTAGTTCTCTCTCCCACCACCAATAAGCAGAAATTGTATGCTATCCAACAATAATTGTTATTCTCTGGCGATCCCTGCAATCATAGATATACCATATAACAAGAGAGCAACTTTTGTGTGATGTGTGTCTGCCTATTTTTTACGCAGTCGCGGTGTATTTTAGTGCAGTGATAAATAAAGAGCATTCCCTTTTTCCTGCAGTTCCATAGATCGGTAACCGATGGCTGAGTCCCTTGCGATAACAGGGTCATTCAATTGTAGGTTTTTGGTGTCCTTTTCGCAGGTGTTAATACTTAATTTATGTTATGTGTTAAGACAAAACGCTGAAATTTTCGCAGTCTGTCGCAGCATTTCACACCGGATCTTGGAAAAAAAGACATCCAATCCAATAATTTCTTAAAATTGAATGGTCCTGTTTGCGATAACGATGAAATTTTGACTTTACCGCGTTTTGCGGGTATAATATATTATTAGATGCTCCAACCCCTTTAGACATACTTCTTGCCAAAAGCGGAAGTCTCTGTAACACGCCCAAAACGCGATAGATATATTGATCAGTAGAATAAAATGTCAACTACCCAAGTCTGAAGACTTGGGAGACCTGTGAACATCCGTAGCCACACGGGGACCCACAAGTTAAACGGTTTTCTAGAGTAAAATATCGCGTGTCTCGTGGTGGCACACACACAGACGGTATGGATGCTCCCCAAGTCTATACCCACTCTGATACGTGATCTCGATGGGGAAACATATAACCCGAAAGGGAACTTACGATGAACTTCGTTCCGGTGAAAAGTAAAGATGGCGAAAGACTCATGCCAACGACACCTACGCGGGCGGGTATGATGATCAAATGTGGAGACGCTACACCGTATTGGGATCATGGGGTGTTCTGTGTCCGCCTGAACAGAGAACCCTCAAAACGATTCAAACAAGAGATTGTTGTCGGTGTAGATCCCGGTAGTAAGAAAGAAGGATGGACAGTAAAGTCTGAATCCCATACTTACTTGAATATTCAAGCAGACGCTCACAATGGCGTTGGTAAGAAGGTCGAGAAACGCAGCATACTTCGCAGAGGTAGACGTTCTCGGAAATGTCCGAACCGAAAGCAGAGAACCAACCGTATGGCGAACAAGGCACGTATTCCTGCGGGGACACGTGCGAGATGGGATTGGAAACTGCGGATATTAGACTGGTTGTCAAAACTCTATCCT
>PYJC01000149.1:0-119 GCA_003635255.1 Candidatus Poribacteria bacterium
CGGATACGACTGCTTCTCTCGCAGACCTCGTGCTTGAATATGACCAACGCAGTGGTGCCCCAGAGAGTGCTTTCTCTCAGGATTATCAGGCACTGTCTTTGCGAAAATACCGAAAGTCA
>PYJC01000149.1:195-7204 GCA_003635255.1 Candidatus Poribacteria bacterium
GACACAGATGCTTCAAAGTCGGGGACTGAAACGGTTGAGAAGAGACCTTTTGGCAATCCCAGGAAAGGTCTGCTTTGAAGGTAAGAAGGTCGTTGGCATACGAATCAACCCTTTATATCCTATGATAACACACGTCTCCACTGCCTGCAAAGCACTTTTCAAACAATATGAAATGTTGGTACTATTGGACAAAACATAGGTAGTTTGTGCCAGTCTGAATGCCTGTTATAGGGATTCAGACTGTTTGAGAGTGTCCTATTAATTATAGGTTTTACTATAATTACACGGAAACGGTCCTCAGCGTGTCGATCCAACAGGGAAACCTGTGAAAACGTGGGGCGATTAAAAAAGGTGGTCATTGAATTTTCAATACGCACAAGTAACAGGAGAAAAAATGGGACACCGACAGATCCTTGCATGCCTCTTTTTGGTGGCACTCATTCCGCTGAGTGCTAAAGCATTCCCACCGGCTTCACCCGCAGGTGGAAACTATTTAGTCCTCGACGGGGTCGACGACTACGCTGTTTTAGACTTTGAAACCTTTAGTTATCTCGTACCGGATGGTACAGACGAATTTACCTTTGAAGCATGGATATATCCGACCGCACCGCCCGACACCAAGGACACGGTATTGGTGATACTCCATCAACAGGTGGATATGGTCATTATGAACAATAAAGGTCAATTCAATGAGCTGGCGAATGTGTTAAATACCGATCCACCGAAGGGGGACCTCGTCTTGCAAATGAGTTCCTTTCTTGATGGAAAGTTCGGTCAAACGCTATCTTTCCCGATCTCGCTCGCGTTGAACGAGTGGTACCACATCGCTTATCAGGTAAAGGGGAATCAGGTAACGGCGATCGTCAATGATTTCGGGGGGACACATCACCACGGGCAACCGCTCGGACACAATCGGGATCCACGTGGTTTGCGTCCAAAGGATTTCGTGCTTGGCGGCTATGGAAAAATAATTGTGCTACCGGGTCGTCCGCCAGCCAAAGCGTTTTTGGATGCCTTCACAGGATATATTGATGAGGTCCGCATCTCAGCGGAGGCGCGTTACGATGTTGAGAAAAAGGGTTTCATGCCGCGCGGCAAGTTCAAGGATGACGCAAAGACGGTTGCGTTGTGGCATTTTGATGAGCCGAGTGGGGCACAGCAATTTTTGGATGCATCGGGCAACGGACATCATCTGGCGGGTAAAAATGGCGCGAAGACGGGTATCCCCCTCGCAGTCGAAGCAGAAGGAAAACTTGCGACTCTATGGGGACGACTCAAGCAGTAGGCACTGCAGGCGGGGTTTGAAACCCCGCCTGCAGTGGGGCTCCATGGGGACGACTCAAGCGGTGAAACAATAAGGAGAAATTAAACGTGAAAACTACACTATTTTCGATTTTGGTTGCACTTTTGGCGGTGTTGACGCTTCTGACAAACACCTTTGCACAAAACTATACAACGTTGGGATTACCCGAAGGTGCTAAAGCACGCCTCGGTAAAGGTAAGATAAATGAAATAAAGTATTCCCCAGACAGCACACGTCTGGCAGTCGTCAGTATTATAGGTATTTGGATCTACCACGCAGAGACAGGCGAAGAACTTGAACTCATTACAGGGCATACGGATGCGGTCAACGGTGTAGCGTTTAGTTCCGATGGCACAATCCTCGCAAGCGCGAGTGAGGACAACACCATCCGTCTCTGGGATCCAAACACGGGTAGCCATCTCCGCACGCTCACCGGACATACGGCTGGAGTCAATAGCGTCGCGTTTAGCCCGGATAACACAACCCTCGTAAGCGGGAGTGAGGATGCCACTGTCCGTCTCTGGGATCCAAACACGGGTAGCCATCTCCGCACGCTCACCGGGCATACAAAGATGTTCAATAGGGTTAGGAATGGGGTCACCAGCGTAGCGTTTAGTCCCAATGGAACGACGATCGCAAGCGGGGCTGCGGACAACACCATCCGTCTCTGGGATGCGAACACGGGCAGTCGCCTCGACACGCTCACCGGGCATAGGTCTGGGATCAACAGTGTCGCGTTTAGTCCCGATGGCAATACGCTGGCAACTGGGAGTTGGGACAGCACCGCCCGTCTCTGGGATGTCAACACGGGTAATGAGCGCCACACACTCACCGGACATTGGGCTGCGATCTTCAGCGTCGCGTTTAGTCCCGATGGAAACACCCTCGCCACGGCGAGTTATAACAACACCGTCCGTTTCTGGGATACCGACACAGGTTCACATCTCCGCACGCTCACTGAGCATACGAATTGGGTCATCGCTGTCGCGTTTAGTCCAGATGGAAACACGCTGGCAACCGGGAGTTATGACGGCACTGCTCGTCTTTGGGATGCAGACACAATTTCACATCTCCGCACGTTCACTGGGTATACGTCTGGCGTTATCGGCGTCGCGTTTAGTCCAGATGGTAGCACAGTCGCAACTGGGAATGAGGACAACACCATTCGTCTCTGGGATACGAACACGGGTAACCTTCTCCGCACAATCACCGGGCATACGAATTGGGTCAACAGCATAACTTTTAGTCCTGATGGTAATACCATCGCAACTGGGAGTTATGACGACACCGCCCGTCTCTGGGATGCAAACACGGGTCGCCTTCTACACAGGCTCACCGAGCATACGGATTGGATCAGAGACGTAGCGTTTAGTCCCGATGGCACGATCCTCGCCACCGCGAGTGGTGACAACACCGCCCGCCTCTGGGATGTCAACACGGGTAACCCGCTCCGCACAATCACCGGGCATACGCATTGGCTCAGAAGCGTGGCGTTTAGTCCAGATGGAAACACGCTGGCAACCGGGAGTTACGACAACACTGCCCGTCTCTGGGATGTCAACACGGGTAGCCATCTCCGCACGTTCACCGGGCATAGTAATGGGGTCACCAGGGTAGCGTTTACTTCGGATGGCAACACGCTGGCAACGGGGAGTTATGACGACACCGCCCGTCTCTGGGATGTCAACACAGGTGATTCTCTACACAGGCTCACTGGACATACGGATGCGATCGTCAGTATAGCGTTGAGTCCCGATGGTGCCACCCTCGCAACCGCGAGTTGGGACAACACCGTCGGTCTCTGGGATGTCAACACGGGTTCACATCTCCGTACGCTCACTGGACATACGGATGCGGTCGACGGCGTAGCGTTTAGTCCGGATGGCAGTATCGTCGCAAGTGGGAGTGCGGATGGCACCATACTCTTATGGGAACTCAAGCCTGCCGCGCCACCAGATGTCCCTGAGCCTATAAGACGTCCAGAGGATGTCAATGGGGATGATATTGTTAACATTCAAGACCTTGTATCGGTCGCATCAAATTTTGGGCAATCGGGAGACACTGCTGCGGATGTCAACGGTGATGGGATGGTCAATATACAGGACCTTGTTCTCGTTGCGGGTGCCTTAGGCGTAAGTGATTCCGCGCCTGCTTTGAAGCCTCAAGTCCTCCAGACGTTCATTGCTGCGGATGTAGAAAAATGGCTTCAGGAAGCCCGGCAATTGTCCCTAACAGACCCGGCTTTTCAACGCGGTATTCTCATTTTAGAACACCTCCTTACGACATTAACACCGAAACAGACGGCTTTATTGCCAAACTATCCGAACCCGTTTAACCCGGAGACATGGATACCGTATCAGTTGGCAAAACCTGCGAATGTCAAAATCTCTATCTATGCTGCAGATGGGCAGTTCGTCCGGCACCTTGCGTTAGGCGGCCAAGGGGCGGGCATCTATGCATCGCGTAGCCGTGCGGCGTACTGGGATGGCAGGAATACAGTCGGCGAACCTGTTACCAGTGGTCTCTATTTTTATACGCTTACCGCTGGGGATTTCTCAGCGACGCGGCGGATGGTGATTTTGAAGTAGCAGCGTTAAGGTTTCTGCCTAAGCACCGGTGCGGTGTTTTGCTAGGGTATTTCTGCGGATTTCTTCTAGGAAACCGCATCTACCGGGAGTTGTATGAACCTGCATTTCGACGATAACACGCATGCCACTGTTGACATCTATCCGGACAAAGCGATAGATCAGAGAAGTTTCTTTGAGGATGTTTAGGTAGTGTGTTTTCCATAGTTCAGTATAGCGTAAAATCAAAAATCAGAACTCATTCATAGTGCGGAGTATCCAATGAAACACAAATCTGTTACACCTTTTTTAGAAGTTAAAGACTACACCAAATTCCTAATATTCGGTGGTGTCATCGCGCTGCTCTTGTTCAGTAGTACTACCGTGTGGACGGAAGCTCCGACGACAACGAAAGTCGTGTTTATGTCAAAGCGGGATGGCAATGCCGAAATCTATGTTATGAACTCCGATGGAAGTGAGCAGATCAATTTGACTCAGCATCCCGCTGCTGATTACACGCCTACTTGGTCACCAAATGGGAAGCAAATCCTGTTCAGCTCAGATCGAGACGGAATCTTTGATTTGTATCTCATGGAGGCAGATGGTAAAAATGTCCGGAAGATATTTGGAAGCAGGAAATATAGAATAGATCCGACCTGGGCCCCCGATGGCAAACAGATCGCCTATACACAAGGAGATCCACAAAAGGCAAAACTACAGTTTGGGTTGCGATTTGTCCCGTACGCGGATCTCACGCTTTACACTTCAACAGTAAGTGGGGACTCCGTTGAGAAATTGACAGATGGATTTCAACCGACTTGGTCCCCTGACGGGCGAGAGATAGCCTTTGTGGTGGGTGGACACAAACACACACCATTGGGCATTTTCGATCTGCAGAGACGCTCCCGAAAAATGCTTCTTTTAAAAGAGATGCCGTGGATATCTGATCCGAGATGGTCCGCCCAGGGAGACAGAATAGCTTTCACGAAACTTGACGGTGCAGAGTTTGATGCACAAGGTTTTCTTATCTATAAGAAGGGGACGATTTACACTATAGATCGTACCGGTAGGGGACTTCACCAGATCACCGACGAAAACACCACTGACCCCACCTGGTCTCCAGATGGCAACGAACTCATTTACAACGCTCGGGTGGGCTTTTCACAACTCTTCAAAATGGATCTGAACGGTGGCGACCCAACACAACTGACACATGATGGAAGTAATTCAAGTCCAGATTGGTTTGATCCTTTTTATAGTGTTTCGCCATCGGCGCACTTATCAACGACGATGTGGGGAAAGATCAAAGCAGATTAAGATAACCTGATATTTCTCACAATTGTTCGGAAACCTCTATAAAAAATAAATGCAGGCGATTTTTCAGCATGGCTTTCAGATATCCATCCAAAACATTTGACAGATGAGAATATGCTAATTCTAAAATAAATTATCATGGCAATGTAAGTACAACTAAATCTGTTCGCGCACATGGGAGATTGTAACAGTGGAAAACGATGCTCAACTGATTCGCAGAATTCTGTCAGGCGACGATGATGCTTTCGATACCTTAGTCCGAAGGCATCAAAGGGGTGTTCACGCGCTTGCGTGGCGGAAGGTTAGCGATTTTCACTATGCCGAAGAAATTACGCAAGATACGTTTCTGCAAGCATACAAGAAACTCTCGACACTCAAAAATCCGAATCAATTTGCGGGGTGGCTCTATGTCATCGCAAACCGACTTTGTATTAATTGGCTCCAAAGACACAAACCCGCGATGCAATCGCTGGAGGACACGCCTATGGAAGAAATAGCGGAATCTTCTTATATCCATTACACCGCGGAACAGCGCGAAGCAGAAGGCACCGAGCATCGGTATGCAATCGCCGAAAAACTGCTGTCGAAACTGCCGGAGAGCGAGCGTACGGTGATGACACTCCACTATCTCGGTGAAATGACAGCGAAGGAGATCAGCAAATTCCTAGGGGTCTCAGTAAATACGATTACCAATCGACTCTGGCGGGCGCGAAAGCGTTTGCGGGAGGATCAAGAACTCTTGGTTCAGGAGGTGCTCGGCGGTGTGCAGTTCCCTACCGACCTCACCGAAAACATCATGCGACAAGTCGCTGACCTGAAACCGACACCGCCGCCGGTTGCGAAGCCGCTGCTCCCATGGGGTGCTTTTGGTGTGGCGACGCTTCTGGTCGTCATGCTATTAGGCGTGACCCAGCAATACCTCGTCCGCTTTCAGAAACCGTACAGTTTCGAGGCAGTCGCCGAACCGACGGTTGAAATTGTTGATGCCGCTATTCTGCTCGATGTCGATTCAAAACCGGATATCCGGAATCAGTTCGGACGAGCGACTTCGACCGATAAAAACAGCAGTGCAGGACTGCAGGCTGCTGAGACATCTCTGGTATCCGATGCGCAAGGGAATTCCCTAAGATTGTCTACATTACAATGGACGCAGAAAGCAGACATGCCAACAGCCCGCTCCTGCTTTGCTACCGGTATTATAGATGGTAAGATATTCGCAATAGGGGGACGCGTGCAAGCCGAACCTGACAAATTTGGGGAAATCGCTATTGCAACGGTAGAAATGTACGACCCGAAAACCGATACATGGCAACGGAAGGCGGATATGCCGACAAGGCGGTCCGGCGTAGCCGTTTCGGTTGTGGATGGAAAAATTTACGCTATCGGTGGCGAAGAGATGAAGAAGAAGCCCTGGCAGATGAAGAAGGAGCCGTGGCGCAAAGGGTGGATATACGAGGCGAAAGGTCTCCCAACCGTAGAGATGTACGATCCGGTTACGGATACATGGACACAGAAAGCGGACATGCCGACACCCAGAAAGACCCGGACCTGTGTTGTGGATGGCAAAATTTATGCGATTGGGGGGTTAGCCGTCGGTCCCACGGTGGAAAAACGGGGAACACTGGATACTGTGGAGGTGTATGATCCGGCGACGGACATCTGGACACGTGCCAGCAGCATGAACCATGCGCGTTATTGGGCTGCGCTCAGTGTTGTCAATGGCGAAATCTATGCCACGGGTGGAACGGGACCGTCTCCGATTCAAACCGAGCCGGATCCGTACCTTTCGAGCGTCGAAGTATTTAATCCGAAAACGGATCAATGGCGC
>PYJC01000150.1 GCA_003635255.1 Candidatus Poribacteria bacterium
CAAGCACTTCCGGCTTTTTGCGTGACATCACCCGCGACATTTTCCGCCTCGCCTGCCTCAAATTCGGAGACGAGTGACATTGTTTTATCTGTCGGTTCTGATAGACTGAGTTGGAGCGTGTCACTCTGCGTGAAAGTCACAGTGCATCCTGAAAATGTGATAGCAGTGCAGAAGAGACCCAGCAATATAAAAAGGAACATACGTTTGTGTATCATTATCAAACCTCAACTTCCTGAAGATCTGCTTGGTCAAGCGTATTTGTGCCTATACCCAACTTACTCGCTGTAGTGATATGGTTCGAGAGTTTAGAGACTGAATCTAATTCCATCTCTTCGCGTTTCTGGTTGATAGTTTGAAGTACCAACACGTCAAGGATAACCGGGTCGGCACTGATGAAAAGGCTGCCGTATTTCCATGTGCTTTCGGCGTGATATGTCGGTCCCTTGTCAAATGAGGCAACCAGCCCATCAACGATATTGAGGACAAGTTTCTCCTTCAACACCTTATGCTCCAAAATCTCACCGATAGCGGGGTTACAATAGAGCGGTTTTCCGTGGAACCGACGTGTGTTATCAACACTCCCGAATGCGAGATTCTTTAGACATCCGCTCACACCCGCCATCGCATGATGTTTCAAGACAGGGACGTTAATGAGTACATCAACCTGCTGCGTAACGATTCGAGAATACCGAGAGAGGGTACTTTCATTCTCACGACGCGCAACACTATCTTTCTCACTCTCATAAAACACTTCATCGTCATACCCGATGCCTTCTGTATCAGACGCAAGCGTTCGTACATCGCCTTCACCTTGCTGAATCGGGTAGCCGGCATTCAAGAGATGCGCCTCAAACCGATCCCAGATAACAATCTGTTTCCGAAGAACGCCTGCGCTGTATAATCCCTCAACGATTTTATCAACAATGATGGAATGCGTGCTGAGTTCCGGTCCGGCGAGCGGGTTGATTTTTATGCCGACGATATGGTCAGGTAGCACAATATCCCGCCACGCCTCTTTGGCGGAGGCACGTCCGGTCAGCTTCATCATCGCTTGATCCATCAGTTCACTCACAGCGTCTTCATTGAGCTGATCGTTTTCCCAAACCTTCTTACCAATAGCCTCAACAACAGGAATAAGCGGCACCGATTCTGTAGCAGTGTCGGGTTGCAATTGACCACTACTCAGTTGTGCGAATGCTGGAAGTGTGCTCAGCGCGCCACCGATACCGCCGACCTGCGTAGCGAGTCGCGTTAAGAACTGCCGGCGATTGAGTGTATCTTGGTGGTGCGCCATCTCTCGGCTGTCGGCGATAATGCCTGCTATGATCTTGTCATCAGGTTTCATTACAATTTACCCAATTCTGTGAGGATTTGTGCCGTTGGTACACGGGCAGCCTTCGCATCCAAGGATTTCCAAGCGATCGTTCCATCCTTGCGAACGATATAGGCGGCAGGACGCGCTATCCGATTGTTGCCGGGATCGACGACGTTGTAATCAGTGATCGCTGCTCTGTCCTTATCAGCGAGTACCGGAAATTTGAGCCCGTGATTTTGAACCGTCTGTTTGGTATCGCCTGCGTCATCGGAACTGATAGCAATAAGTTCCGCGCTTGCGGCTTGAATCTTTGCATAGTTGTCTTGCAACTCGCCGAGTTGCGCTCTGCAGAACGGTCACCAGCCGCCACGGTAAAATATAAGGACAACGTTTTTATCAGCCTTATAATCAGCGAGTGCGTGCAACTTACCGTTACCATCCGGTAATTCAAAATCAGGTGCTTGGGTGCCGATACTCAACCCCTGCCCCGGATCTAACTTTTCGGGTTCCGCCAGTGGTGTGAGTTCAACAGTTAATTCCAATGTCTCAGAAGCGGGTATAGGACGCACTGCCACTTCCTTACCTTCGTAGCCTGCGTGCGCAATTGTCAAAGTAAAGGGTTGCTGCACGGGAAGGTTTTCAAAAGAGAAAACGCCTTCCACTGTTGTCAACGTTTCGTAAACTTTTCCGGCGTTATCTGTGAGTTGGAGATTGATGCCACCGAGAGGTTGACCAGTCACTTCATTCGTTAAAACGCCACGCAGATGCGAGACAGGAGTTTCCAACACGTCAAGGGCAATCTTATCGAGTGAAATGCTCTCGTCTGGAATGACGGTAACGTTCAACTCTTTCGTTTGGTATCCCTTGGCTGAAATTTGGACGATGTAATCCCCCGGTTCCGCTTCTTTAAGGTGATAACGTCCCACTCCGAGTTGTGTAGAGGTGTGGATATTCGCGTTCGTGCTTGTTGTTTTTACGCCATGCATTTCAAATTCAACTTGCGCGAGGATTTGCCCGGCTTTCAGAAAACGCATGTAGATAGTTACACCTTCGATTAATTCAACATCACCACGAAAAGACCCTGTTGCAGTAGTTTCAATCGCGATGGTATCCTCTGTTTCCTCAATGGGGTTTTCTGTCCCGCAGTTCAATCCTGCAAATAACAGAAGCGCGAACGCGAACATTTGTATAGCAAGTTTTCGGTTTGCAAGCTGCACCGAAAAGGTCAGTATCCGTTTCATTGTCTTTCCTCTATTTCCCTATTTGCTGTTTTTGAGCCTGCCCCACGTCGTTGTGAGCTTGTTCACAGGTTCAACAGCGGCGGCAGTTTCAACCCCGTCGCTCATGAGAGCATCCATATCTTCTTCTTCCAAAGCGACATTGAAGATAGCCACATCGTCAATGATGCCTTCGGTATACCGGTCATAGTGCCGTGCGACATGAAATACGCCTTCACCGGTGCCGTATCCGTCTTTCTTATTGAAATCAACCTCGGTTTCCATCTTGCCATCTACCCATATAGAGGCTTTGCCAGTATCTGCATCCGCGCGTCCGGCAATGAAGTGCCACTTATCGTCAGCGATAGGTGTAGTGCCGTGGGCAGGAAAACTGGTGCCTGCACTGTCACGCAGATACAGACTGACGGTGTTCTTGGTACCATTGTCCCAAAGAAGATACCACGGAAGCACCTGCGATGTATCCTCATAGTTTTTGCCAACGAGCGAGCCTCCGACTGTGGTGCCTTTGAAATAGCAGATGATCGTGAACGACACACCGGCTTCAAACCCGACAGTGTCAGAGTGCGGTACTTCAACCCAATTATCAGTGCCGTTAAACTCAAGCGCTTTCCCAAATTTTCCATCTACCCACTTTGCGCCGTGGATTTCACCATCGTTCCCGTTTCCTGATCCATCTGTAGCGGTATTCCCTTTTCCTTCGTTAAAGAGCCACATTCCGGTGATACTATCCGGATCAATTTTCGTGAGACCCGGTAGTGCTATCAGTAAAAAGATACCCACCAGACCCACAAAACCTATTCGTACACTTTTAGATAGATACATTACTATTTCTCCTTCAATACAAAACCAAATCGTTCTCAGTTCGTAACTCCAACCTTACCACCGTCAAACATCCCGTATCTTATAGTATACCACCCACAATACATTCATGTCAAACAGAAACATAGGGATATTCAGGGTCATTTAGTTTTAAGAAGTTCTCGGATTTCAGGTCTTTTTTTAAGGATCCGGTGCGGTTAGGAAACCGCACCTACCGGATTTAGGTTCCCGAAAGCGGAATAAAAATAGAAAACTAAATAGCCCTGTACGGATATTAAGGTTTCGTTTGTCAAGTTCAATGGGACTCTAATTTGATTTGGCCCCATGTGCTGGTTAGAGAAGTCCTTGTTGGATTGACAGCAAGCGCGCCGCTGGTAGCAGCACCATTCATTCCAATTAAGGTCTTCCCATTTCCCGATGCATCTTGAAAGCGATCTGTACCTGCTGGTTCATCAAAATTCCAGAGTGCTAAAGTGTGCGCATCACTCACAAAACGATGGGGCGGCTCAAATGGATAGACCCCTCGTTCAGCAGGCACGTCATATCTGGCGATATTTGAAAATCTTATCGCATCAATTTCGCCATGAAAGCGAGTCGTTTGCGATAGCATTATGCCGTCCTGATTAATTGCGAATACATCTTCATCATACCCACCTACAAAGAAATCTTTTCGTTTTAGACGAACCTCCGCAGCCACTCGATCCACCAAAGGGAACCGTGTTTGAAGGATTCGGTTGTTGTATGCGAAGTTAAATGCGCCATCTTTAAAAATGATTGCGAGATAGTTCCATTGATCTCGCTCCACTTCAACATAAGTCCCTATAACACCACGAACTTTGCCTTCAAGATATGCCGCGCCATAGCAACACAGTTGATTCTTATCAAGGTTACAGTCCTGAGTATTTGAAGTCAACCCGAAGCGAACTTGCTGGCTGAGTATGGGATTATTCTCTGTGAGATTATCCCTTCCACGCTCGGGTCCAGATTTCGGATGGAACCACACTTCGACAGTAAAATCAAAGGTGTTTGCTGGAATAAGATACCCGTGTTCGGCAAGCGGAAGTATCGCATAGTCATCATCACCATCCAGGACCAAGACACCACCGGAAGGTTTGAACGAAAAAACAGGCAGAACTAAGTTGAATAATAGCAGTGTGATTAGTAGGAGCCTAAAGTTAATAACCATGAAACCTTCCTTTTACGGTTGTGTATCCGTCCATCAAAAGTAACTGCTTCACAGACTGAGAAAATTTGCGGTTGTTCTATCAACGTCATAGCGCATTCACGTCGGATATAGCGAAGTTGAAACTTTAGTTGCTTTATGCTATAATTATCTTTAAGTTCTTGTTCACGCTTGAACAAAGATCTGGCATAGGAAAATCAAATCGCTTTAGTTGACAAAGCCACGAGCCTTTGGTGATAGCACCCACTGCCTAAAGGCAGGGGCTTCGGTTTCATAGACGGTGCGGTTTTCTCAAAGAGTAGACCGTCTTACTCCGTCTCCACCAGCGGGCATTTCCCTCGTGTTCTCAAGTAACACAAGGCATATCGTTAGGTAACGGCTATCCCTGCCCGCAAAATGTTTATCGCAGCGTTCACGTCTCTGTCGTGGTGTGAACCACATTCAGGACACGTCCACTGCCTATCGTTCAATGTTAGATTTTCGTTATGATACCCGCAATCGCTACAAGGTTTGGTTGTCGGTGCCCATTGATTGACTTGGCGGAAATCACGCTTATGTTTTTGACACTTATACTTCAATATCTCAACAAACTGGTAAAAGGAAAGGTCAGAAACTTTACGCCCCCAAAGCCGTTTCATGCCGTCAAGGTTCAACGTCTCAAGGAAAATTTTATCAAACCTCTTACAGAGTTTGCTTGCGAGTTGCCACTGAAAATCTATACGTTGATTGCTGATTTTCCGATAGAGATGTGCGATTTGTCGCACACACTTCCACCAGCCATTAGAACCTTTTTGTTTACGACTCAATGCTTTGTTGAGAGACCGAAGTTTCTTCAAGTTAGATTTTAAAGGTTGTGGGTGTTGTATCTTTTCACCCGTGCTCAGTGTCAAATATGCGTCTTTCATTCCGAAGTCTGCCCCAACGCTTTTACCTGTTGTCGGCAGCGGCCTAAAATCTGTGTAGGTTGTCGTTATACAAAGCCAATAGCGTCCACAAGCGTCACGTTTAATCGTAATTTGGCTAATAGTCCCGTGCCATTGACGGTGCTTATGGAAAGTATAAGGCACTTTATCAAATTGCCACTTTCGCGTATCAGGATTCCACTTACGGAAAGTCAACGCGATGTGATTGTTATGCAAAGACCAGCCCGCAGAACTCGGATACGTAATAGACTTGAACTTACGTCTCGGCTTGATATGCGGTCTACCACCAAGTTTCTTAAAGAAACGGTCATACGCTTTGTGAATCCGCTTGAGTTCTTGTTGCATAGCTTGGCTTGGCAAGGCGTTCCAATGTGGGTGTGTTGTTTCTTTCAACACCTTAAGGTGATCGCACATGCCTTCATAGTCCACATAAGGAAGCCCGTCTTTATGCCTTTGACGCTGCCACTCGTGGAAATACACATGCACTTGCCATATATCGTTAAGCAAGTTGCCAATGCGAATAGTATTAGACTGATCATAAAACGGATATTTATAGGTTTTCATGGTATATCGCGTATCGCGTCTTTAACCTTCCTCCAAGATAGGTTAGGGACAGACATGCCTTGCAGCATGCTTGGAAGTGTCCCCAACGCGATATTCTTTATACCACATTTATAGGTGAATGTCAAGTTTATTTTCCTGACACAAGTACTTAGCGGGAAAC
>PYJC01000151.1 GCA_003635255.1 Candidatus Poribacteria bacterium
TGATCCTGATCGCCTAACATCCGAGAATCCCGATGCACGCGTTGACTTTATGGTGCCAATTGAGCAGGTCCGGCTTGGCGCATTCTATCCTGATCACGGAATTAACGCACTTGACCCGGCTGATACCGGTTTAATCTATAACGCTGCGAACTGGAGAAAACGCCGTTATCCCGAACGGAACATCCGTAATCAACTCACTATTTTGAAGGCGAGATACGAGATTCCGCTTGTAAAACTCCCTTATGTCAACAAAATTGCTGAAGATTTAACGCTAACACCTATGGTTAAGTACGTCTGGGAGCGCGCTTTTGACCGAACTGCCGAAGAAATTCCAGAAACACTCAACCCAGACCTGTTTCTCCCAACCGATGATGAACCGCTTGAATATTTGCGATTGAATCGTCGTAGTCGCGAGGATATTCTTGGTGTCCGTCTCGATTATCAGTTTACACAGAGATTAAATATTATCGGTGGATTCCAATACCGGAAGTTCACGAATCGGGATCAAAACTTCAAGAATTACCTACAAACTTTCCCAGTTGACACTGACGTTCCAAATCTGTACCGTCCTGACCTCCGAACCCGTATTTTTGAAATCCAAGCCATCAACAGAGGCAGTTGGCTCGGCTTCTATATCATTATTCTTGTGGGCCATCAGAGAATCACGAATCTATTTCAAAATATGACCAGCAATACAACATTTGTTCGAGCGATGATGGGGTTCTAATGCTTTTGGAAAAGCGTTCCCAGCAGACGTCTTACTGAACTATTGACTGTCGGCGTAATGTGCAATTGATTCTGTAGATATGCGCCGTAGGGTGTGATTACCCCTAAAATGAACCGAGTGATCGTGTCATCATCTGTAGAAAGGCAAATTCCAGTCCCTTCTGAGATTCCCTCTGATACATGAATCTCGCCATCTCTGATGGTAAGGCTCGCTTGATGTTCCGAACCTTTGATGCTTATTGTCCCCTGCCAGCTTTTGTAAGTGTCACTCTCATCCAGTCGCTTCAAAAGTAGTGGGGCAAGCTCGCCAAGCAGCATTGGCAGGTTGACGATCTTGAACATCCATACCCAACCTACATCCTCCGACGTGTAGCCAAAGTTGTGGAACAGCGTTCTGACGTAATCCTTGTCGCCTTCTGCCTCCGGTTCGTAACGAATCCGTTTATATTCACGCTTCACCAGCTCGTTATGCAACGCGCAGAGCAGTGCGGCACCGACCTCCTCAAGGAGACCTTCCGGGTGTGTGGAATCTTCGGAAGACAGGGATTTAAGACAGAATTCGGTGATATGGACACTCTTTACCTTCTCATAGCATTGCGCCTGCACATACCCAAGCAGCTCTCCATCCTTTTCTGCGAGATAAATCAACCGAGTTTCCGACGTTCTGCGCCTTTCGGCACGTCTCGGTCTGCGTTCCACTCGGTCGGCATAAAACCCGTTGAGTACGTCTGCCATCGCGACCTCATCCCCAGGTGTGTAAGGGCGGACGACTAAGCCCTCTACGACTTTTGCCTGTTCGTGCTGTAACGCTTTGGTAAATTCTCGCGTCAATAGCCCATCAACAAACCCAAAATTCCTGTACATCCCATGGGCATCGTTGTCCGTGCCGGTATGAAGAGAGATACAAGAATACTGGCGGACCAGTTCATGCGACATTGACGCACCGAATGCCCACCGCGCCAACCCCTTTCGGCGATATTTTGGCGCGGTATGTACCCAACTCACATAAGTACCGGGAAGGTGCGTGTTGTGAGGGAAATGGTGTGTATGAAGAATTACATTGCAAATGGCAACGCGATCGCCTGCAATAGTCGGATAGAGATGTAAGTCTCCATTGCGTTTGACATCCATCGTTAGGAGAGGTGTCCCGTTTTTGTCCGTGAGCGTTTCATAAGAGAACGCTTCAGCTGCTGGGTGCCCAATTTTTGCAAGCAGGTATCCAGTTTCGAGTTGGTATCTGTGATCTTGGTGGGGTGCAATCTCCACGAGCCGATCTACAACTTCGCCGCCTTGACCGTTACGAACCAACATCAGTACCGCAATCGCCGCGAGTCCATCATCGCCCGTTTCAACAGTTATATCTTCAAGCACTTTCACTGATCGGTCATCGCAGCTGTTGATTAGTTTTGCTGCTGCAATCAATCGTTCGTATCTATCCGCCGCGTCCAGTTTAGCAACTAACGCCGAAATCCGATGCTCAGATTCGTCAGCAATCTCGAAAAGACTATCGATAGCATCGATTCTATCGCTTGTATCTATGCTTGTGTTACGCATTATTCCGCTGAGGTATTCACGAACCGCTGCCACAAATTCGTCGCTGTCATTCGGTAACAATGGAAGCGGATGGACGGTCGTACCGTTCTCTTCAAACCATGGAAACAGGTCCTCACCTACCGCTCGGCTGAGGTAATAGATTTGTCTATCCACCCGTGAGAAGGTTGTATGCGGCATATTCTGTTCTGTGTCGATTTGCTTTTCGGAAAATATCTTAGTGAGTCGGACAAACAGGTCCTCACCATACTTATCAAGGAGTCTTTTCAGTATCCAGACCGGCTTGCGAGACGGTTGCTCGTAAACCTTAGCGACATCAACCAGTTTCTCGTCGGCATTTTCATGAAATTGCCGCTCAGCTTCGGCGACCATCATCGCCGCTTCTTGCTCAAATCCGAGTAATTTCATTGCCCAGATACCAAAGAAGAACTGGAACCCATCAAAAAGAACATCCTTCGCTTTCCCAAACGGCGTTTTGTCAGCGATCAACCCACTCGCCTCAACCCCGAGAGCATAGGCAAGTCCTGAGGAGCTGGCACATGCCCCGATTGTCATGACCGAATCTTCCCAACCGGAACCGTATTCATGAACACACGACGGAATCAGATCGATTTTCCATTTAACCTTCTCACCTTCAGGGAATTTCGAGAACATCTCCTCCGTCAGTTTTTTAGCAAATGTCATACAGGTGTCCATACGGTCCTCGACGAAGTGCGTATAGAAAATCTTGATTTTTCCGTCCTCTCTGACCTGTTCTTCAATCGGAATTTCATCAGGGATTGTCTGCGTATCCGTTGCTAAAGAGGGTTTTTGCTGGGGTGTTTCTTCGCGATTAGTTCCTAACCAATCAATAAATCGCGTAGATACAGGGTGATTCTCCCATTGAAAGAGCTGCGTGTTGATTAACAGGACGCGTCCAGATCCAAAATCGAGACATGCCCCAACGGGTTCCTTTGTCTCGTTGTGATCAAGGAAAACGCTACCCCCCGCGGGAACATCAAGGATACCGCAATATGTAAGCCTCAGCTCATCAATTCCCAAGCCATCGACAATTTCGTGGTTAGTGAGGCAGAGGTTTTTCTTTGCATAGCCGCGCAAAGGATTCGCGTCGGTATCCATTTCGCCTTGCCCTTCAGGTAACGGAAGAAATTGCGCACCGAAGAGAGATGCGACGTGATTAATCCCCAATTCAGAGATCGGTTCACGGACATCTCGCTCGAACCGACTGGTACTGGTGCTTAAAAGCAGCCCACCGCCATCTTCTACAAACTCGCGGATCAGTTCGAGCTCTGCATTAGTGTATTTTAGCGATGTGTCGCTGCAAATCGTCAGTACATCGTAATTTTTTAACACCGCTTCACTGAGATAATCTCGGTTGTCAGTGGTTCGATAGATGTTGTCCGGCTCAATTCGTATCAATCCACCTGACCAGCCGGTATCGCGTGAAGTATCAACTAAAATCCGAATTCGTTCTTTTGTCATCTGTTGATTTCCTATTCATCAAATTAGTAGTTGGGTTCGTTTATAAGTTCACCTCGGGGTTGGATTTTGATCTCAGTAGTTCAAATTTTTAGAACTTACGCAAAAAGCAGCAATTTTGGTATTTTTAACCCCTAAAGAATCAACGGTATGAATGCCGTGTTGCCTCGCAGTGAGAGTCCCCGCCCCTTATCAGGGGACTTTAAGAGAAAATGCGTAAGTTCAAATTTTTAATCAATCCGCTCTTTATATTCAACTATAACTAAGGCACTTTCTTCAACTTTTTTTCTTGCACTTGGACCTTGAAGTTGCTATGATAGTCGTAAACGAGGCATACTTTTTTTGGCAAACTTCGGAGACAGACATGAACAACTATCGTATTGCAATTATTGGCTTAGGCGGCATGGGCGGATCTCATGCTGAGGCGGTGCAGTTAGAGGCAAACTGTGAACTTATCGCTGGCGCGGAAATCAATCCAGAACGGGCAAAAGCATGGAGCGAACGATTTGGGGTCAAAGCCATCTATGATGACTACGAAAAGATGCTTGATGAACAGGAGCCCGATATTGTGATCGTTCCAACGCAGGCACCGATGCATCACCCACCAACGATCGCGGCGGCACAGCGTGGTGTCCACGTCTTCTGCGAAAAGCCGACTGCCCTCAACCTTATTGAAGCCGATGACATGGTTGAAACCTGTGACCGGCACCATGTTAAGTTTGCCATTAACCACATCAAACGCGCCAGTCCTTACAATCGGCACGTGCTTTCGCTGATCGAAAAAGGCGAAATTGGCGAGGTGGTGTTGTTGAAGGCAACAGACAAAGGCGGACGCAAGGTGGGGAACTCGCTGATGGAAATGGGTACCCATCTCTACGATTGGTTGCGTCTCTTTGCTGGCGATGTCGAGTGGACGCATGCGCACCTCGTGCAGATGGATGGACGCGAATCAACCGTTGATGACATCAAACATACCCAAGAGGTCCATCCACATGACCGAGATGCAGGACTCGTGCTTGGAGAGCGCGGACACGCTGCTTTCCGCTTCAAGAATGGCATCCATGCCGATGTGCAGTTCCTCGCGCAACCCCAAACTAACGATAACGCCTACGGCATTGATATCGTCGGGACTGAAGGCAGAATTGCAATCCGAGAGAGTGTCGGTACAACGATGTTTATCCACAAAGGACAACATAAGACACCTGGAGAAGCGTGGAAGCGGGTGCATCTTGCCGCCGAGGACCTTGATGAGCAGGGAAATCCGCGGGATAAGGCATCCATAAGGTTGCTATTGCAACGCCTTATGCTACGGGACTTGATCGAAGCCATTGAAGAGAACCGAGATCCATTCGCGAGCGGCAGAGACGGTCGGGATTGCCTTGAAATGATTCATGCGACATGGGAATCACATCGCCAGGGTGCTCGGGTGCCTATGCCACTCATGCCACGTGAACATCCGCTTGAACGGTGGAGAAGAGAAGAAAGTGAATTAGAGAAAATTTGACGCAACCCATCAAATATGCTATACTCTATGCATAAATAACCTCCTTTCTCACATATAGTCTAAACGAATCGCAAGAAACGAAAAAAAATGAAATCAAAATCCAGCAAATCGTTACTCATTTCAGTCCTATTGCACCTCGGCGTTGGGGTGATTGGGTTTTTCTTTTGGTTCAGTACAGCACCGATGCGAGAAATTTCCAGCATTAATGCCCTATTCGTCACCGAAGAGAAGCCGAAAGTCAGACGTGTAACACCGCCGAAGCGTGCACAACTTGTTCAGAACAAGACCCGGGATGTCAGCCAGCCACGCCTGAAAATCCTCACGAGCAATCAACCTGTCAGCAGCCGTGGGGTAGTCTCTGCAGCTGACCCGGCACCCTTCCAACCATTCAATACCAACAACGATTTGAGTGAACCCATTGGCCCCGCCGCAACATCTGTCGAATTTGGCGAGGTCCCTCGTGTGCAAAAGGTCATTGAACGTCCTTTTGTGAAGGAAGAAAAGGTCGAAACCCGTTTCAAAAGCAGATTAGTGAAGTTCATTGAAGCACAAGAAGGACCACAGCGGATTGTCTACTGCGTGGATTTGTCTACCAGTATGCAGAACCTACCGCCACACAAACTTAAGAAGATTATAGACCTCATGCGCGACTCGCTCACCTTCCTGGAACCGCACGATAGTTTCAATATTGTAGCGTTTAGTACAGAATTGGTTGTTTATAAAGAAAACTTTGTTCCTGTCACGGAAGAGACGGTAAGTGCCTCGGCTGCGTATCTCGCCGACATCCACTCCAAAATCCACACCAAAGGGACCGACCACGATATGCTAACGGCATTGACAGAAATCGCTAAGACTAGTCCCACCCTTGTCGTTCTTTTTAGCGATGGTATTCCCACCACTATTGAGGGACCGGATCTCACGCTTGTCGGTCAATACGCTACAGGCAATGGACGCATTTTCGCCATGGGTATCGGGATGTCGCCCAATTTTCCCGGTGCGGTTATGTTGAAACGACTTGCCATTGTCAGTGAAGGTGATCTTTGGCTCGTCGATAGGTAGAGATATTTGGTTCGGCATCCCAAACCTCTTCTACAAAACAGAGAAAAATAAAAGGAAATCGCATGCATGAATCCAGCCTCACGCGTGCTGAAGAAATCGCGAAAGGGTTATATCCACATCAAATAGAAGGTATCGCCTTTCTGCTGGGTCGCCGTCGTGCGCTTCTTGCAGATGATATGGGACTCGGCAAGACCCGTCAGTCGGTGCTTGCTATGGTTGAGGCGGAAGCGGAAGGTCCTTATCTCGTGATTTGTCCTGCCTCTGTTAAACGGAATTGGGTCCGTGAAATCCAACTTGTTCTCCCAACAGCTGCACCTGCTATCGTGGGACCCGCGCCGCTCCCGTCAACCGATTTCCAAGATTGGGTTATCATCAATTATGAGATCCTCGGTAAACATATGGAAGACCTGCTGACTTTTGAATGGAAAGGCGTTGTCTTCGACGAGGCACATTACTTGAAAAACCACCAAAGCCAGCGCAGTCGAAACGCCGCCAAACTGGTGAAGGCGATTCAGCATGAACCGATAGTCCACGCGTTAACTGGTACACCGATGACAAATCGTCCGCGCGACCTTTTCCCACTGTTGCGACTGATGTCGCATCCACTCGGTAAGAGTTTTCTTAGCTTCGCCAAGCGTTATTGTGATGCCTATCAAGGAGATTTTGGATTGGTAGCAGACGGTGCGAGTAATATTGAAGAACTAACCGTGCAGTTGCACGGGGTGATGCTGCGGCGTACGAAAAATGAGGTATTAGACCTCCCACCGAAAGTGCGAACATGGTTGGACGTTGAACTCCACCCGTATGCGATTCAGCACTTCAATAACGCTGTCCGAGAATTCCTAACAAAATTTGACGCGCCTGAATCTATTGATACAACTGAAGATGAACCAGAGAATTCGGAGCGGCGGCGTGCGGTTGGTCGGTTAACGACAGCGCGTCGCAAACTCGCCTTTGCTAAGTGCCGACATACCATCAAATTTGTTGAGAATGCATTGGAACAGGGTGAAAAGGTTATCCTTTTTACAACCTTCCTCAACACGTTGGAGCGTTTCCACAAGCATTTTGGGGATCGAGCGGTTTACGTCTTTGGAGAGGTCCCCGCGGAAGCGCGGCAAAATCGAGTTGATCAGTTTCAGAATGATGAAAGCATCAGGCTCTTTATTGCTAATATGCACGTTGCTGGGGTCGGCATCAATCTAACTGCTGGACGGCAGGTCGTTTTTAATGATTTAGATTGGGTGCCAGCGAATCACTGGCAAGCGGAGGATCGCGCCTATCGGATTGGACAGATAGGGACTGTTAATGTCACCTATATGATCGCGCGCGGTACGGTAGACGAATTTGTCAAGACCGTGTTAGAGACAAAAGCTGCACTGATGGATGCGTTGGTTGAAGGCAAACTTTTGATACCGAGTGAAGATGGTGCGCTGCAACCCGATGTCCTCAGCGAACTCAAGCGGATGATGAATGCGCTTTCCGTGCATGCTGCCGAAGTAGAGGAAACGGAGCTGCTGGATGTTCTCCAAAAAGCGAGCGATGCCTACCTTGAAGAAAACGCCTCACACCTCCAAGAGGTAACACGTGCGCAACTGCGTCCGTACTCGGAAGAAGCCATCCGCATTTTGGCGCAAGTTCTTGCTGGTCCTGAACGCGGTGTCTATCATGCCGAGAGTTCGTCGCAAAAGGGCAAGTTTTATACACTGGAAGTCGTTGGTGTTGATGTAACTTGCGATTGCCCGGGTTTCACGCACCGTGGCAGCTGCCGACACGTCCGTCCGTTGAAATCTGCTCTCGTCGCGGGGAACCCTTTACCGAAAGGTTATAAGAAAGTTTCCTCGGATTAGGTGTGCCTTCGCCTATTAGCGTTACACACGGAAACGCCTATATCCGTGGCAGGGCATACAGCCCCCATCGGACTCTCACAATTTCACCCGCATCTACAAGACGCTTAAGTTCATTTTTTACAGCTTTTGGATGACCCTCAATAGAAGTAATCAGTTCTGCGGTTTTCTTCTCACCATCAGCAAGTAGCGTGAGGATTTGTATTCGAAAGGGCACACGTAGGGGGGCACCACCTCTAAAGCCTCTCAACACTCGGTTCGCCTGCCTTGAGGAACACCCCAAGACGCGTTCCACTTCTTCCCTGCTGGATTCGGCAGTTAGGTTGTCACGCTCTGCTTCAAAGCGCTCGCGCGTGGCGATCACCTCAGGAAGTTTGTCCAACCCGTCCGCAATCTCAAAATCTTCCCAGTCAAAAAGGAGGGTTTTGGGTCTGTCTGTGATACCGGGTAGTGCCAAGCTCGAGATCAATATAACCTTCCTGTCAGTCCATTGACTCAATCCTGTGCGCAGAACAGTTTGTGTGAGTTGGCGAATAATTTCTTGTTCATAAATGCCTTGGACCCGCTCATCTTTATAGCGACCAGTCTCTGTCTCTTCCTCATAAGAGAGAGGTTCTTCATCATTTCCAAACAAAATCTGCGCGCGCTGCCAAACGCGGGTGGGTTGCAGCGTCGGTGTACCGACTATCCAAATGACATGCGAATCTCTAAAAGCGTCCCACAGTCCTCTCTCGCTCTGAAAACTGGTCACAAAAGAAACGTTTTCTTTCTCTGCGATATCCTGCAATCGTGCAGCAACTGACTTATAAGTGATAATCGCATGCTTAACGCTCGAATCTCGTTCAATTTCCGACTGGATACCCGCAAAAAAGCGTTGTCCTATTTTAGAGATGCCGACAACATCCCCGCTGACGTTGTATCCTAAGATTGTTTGCCTCGGATAGATACCCGTGCGAATCTGGAAGACTTGATTTCCGGCATCCCATGCTGCCGGTTCGGTACGATTTACCTCAATCTTCTCATCTGGAAACGCTCTGTGGAGGTATCGGTCAGGGAGAATTGGCGACGTTAACACAAGGCGTTTGACCTTCGGGTGGAGCAGTGGTGGCACCCAGAACTCCAGAACTTTTTTATTCCAGCGTATCGGAGCATCGGCATCGCGTGTGTAATGCGTGAAAAAATGCTTAAGCTGATGCCAATATGTCCAGTTAGGGTTAGGACAGACCGTTGGGAATCCCTGAATGCTCTCTACAGTCTCTGTATCCAAGATCCCCAAACGGGTAGCTTGCGCCATCGGCATTAGAATTTTCACGTCTTCATTGATTGCAAAGGAAGAGAGTTGAAAAAATGGCAACTCGTTTGCCGTGAGTCTATCCGCGGCACTATCATCCAACGGAATATAGGCAGAAACCCCCGCCTCAAATTCAATGGTAAAGCGTGCCAATAGTTCACCAGTTTCCGGCTCAACAGCACTGCGCTCAATTACCTTGCCTCGCGCATTCACTTGCCCCATCTGCCTGATGAGTGTTTCTTCTTGCCATTCAAACGATTGTATCACCATCCGAATCCGTTTGACAGCAGCGGCATGGGGTATATCTTTAATTTCTACCGCATGCAGTAAGGCTTTGGCAAAGTTCCCCAAGGCACAACCGCTCCAGTTCACACTCCATTCTTCAAACAAGTTTCTTGGCAGTTCACATTTGGGAAACAATCTATATTCCCTTGTCCTGCCGCTGATGCAAAGCCTCTCTGTCTCATCTACCTGCTCAAGAATTGCTTCCACCAATTCCGCGTACTGTGGATTGAAAAATAGTTGTGGAATCGCCAACATCTGTGACTCGGTGCGTTGCAACACTGTGGGTTGTGATAAATATCCGCGTTGTTGGCACTCGTCATAGACAGGACACTGCGGGCAGATACTCTCACTCGGATTCCCACCCTTTTTTTCGAGTGCGTCGCACCGTTCGGCATCCTCACAGACATTGCCGTGTTGAAAAGGATCTTCCATACGCACATCAAAAGGTATTTCTTTTACCTGTGCCCAAAGATGCATCCGAGGTTTCCAGTGAACAGGCGATGGCATGTTTTGTTCTTGATAGCGTCTATTTATTTTCTCTACCAATTCGATGATTGGCACGCTTAAACAGATTGTACCACCCTCAGAAACATAAGATTCTATTTGATGATTTTTTCCCAAACGTTCCTCGGTAGCAAGTCCGAGAATACGTGTGGTTCCATCAAAAATGTCCTGTATCTTTTTAGGTGTTTCATAATGCTTTTCCGTGTTTTTCAGTTTGTGCAGCACTGGAGGTGGACGTCTTATTGTTAATGGGCTAAGGGCCCCTGCTCGCACGGCGACTATCCTATCGGACACAAACAGTTCAGGCTCAAACGTCGGTGGTAGAATCCCAGTATTGTTCCAGATCTCTGTAATTGAAGTAGCTTCCGTGGGAAGGCCAGTATCAGATGTGGTTGCGCGTACCCACACAGTCCCATCAGCCTCCCAGAGTAATACGTGTTCGTTGGGAATAGTACTGTCAGGTTGCCTCCAGTGGTGGAAATCGTTTTCTTGTCCGACATAAGAAAAACCACGGTTCAAGAATGCCTTTTTTGCGAGATCAAGATTATCTGAACCGAAAGATAGCGGCACATTGTCGACAGTCCGATCCTGCTCGACTTCACGAGGCATAGGTTTGTGAAGTTCAGCACGAAGGGCATCAATAGGGGCAAAAAGGACTTCCTTCGCAACCACAGGTGGATCTAAGAGACTTCCAAACAGGATCTCGTAGCGTGCATCCCAAGGCGTGTATCCGTCTTTACCAGAAACTTCGAGGTAAATATCTCGTTGGTCTGGATTTTCCGCAGTCGGGGTGTGTTTATAAATATATTGCTTCGTGTTCTCAGTATTTGGATGGAGGTAATCTGGGACTCGGCAAGAAAAGCGCAGCCCGCCGGATTTTGTCAACGTCAACAGTGGATTCTCTATGGCGTTGACGAGCGCATCAATACAAACCAAAACAGCATCAGGTACGGCAGAAATAACTTCATATTTAAACTCAATGTCGTGCCATTGTGCTCCATCGTGTGCAGATGGGATTCCGGTATACACCTGAATTCCCCAAGACGCGTGCCATCGTCTTATTCCCCAATCCTGTGCTTTTTGAGGGCTCAAGAACCGTTTACCGCCAAAATTTCCTGGACCGTGATCGTTATCAGGTGCGTGTCCCATCGGCATAAAGGAGACGTTCGCCTGCTCCAAGTCAGCGAGCAGCACACGGTACCTCTGCGCGCAATAGACCGTTATCTGATAAGGATACCCCCTATTATTGTACAGTGCAGGCATTACCACCGTCTTTCGCTGCCGAAGCGGCTTCTCGTGCCGTTCGTGGCAACGTTCAATAAGATTATTCAAAAAGTACATAAGAAAAAATGAAGATATGAAAACCTCGGTTTCTGTCAGATTCAGGACTTTCTGTTTAATATAACATAATATAATATAACACAACAAAGTTAATAATATATATTAACATAAATTTTTTCTACAGTCAAGTTTTTTAATACCATAAAAAGTCAATAATAGCAAGGTTTTCTTGAGTCTACCACAATAGGACATTATTATTAAATTATAAAAAAAAATGTACAGAATTGGCTTGATATTACCTTTGAAGATTTAACTATAAGTTATACAATGAATAGGTGTATGCCTGAGCGATAGCGTTTCATTGAATAAAATTGTATTTGTGAGACACCATAACACATTTATTCCTGATAACCTAAGTTGTCACCTAAGCAAAATATCAGTTCAATCGCCCAAAAGTATTAACTAAGTTATATTTTCAATATTCAAATTATCAGTATATACGTCTTTATACGGCAAATCTCAGCAGATCCAGCTCGTTTTTCAAATCGAATTTGTGTATGCTTTCAAATTGGATGAAGATTAAGTATTTAATTTCGTAAACGTCAACGTATTTTCAGGCTTCATTATAATTTTCCTTACGCTAATTTTCGCTTGACAACCATCCAAGAATTTGCTAAAATCAACACAAATCAACATGAGGAGGCGTGACAAATGAGGTTAACAATAATCGCAATCGTTCTGCTCAGTTGCCTGTTGCCGATAGCAACACAGGCAGAACTGCCACTTGATGATCTTGCGCTCTATATGTCCTTTGATGACATTCAAGGTGCCAAAGTTATGGACGGTTCAGGGAACGGGAATCAGGGAACGATTATGAAGGCATCCGTTGCCAAAGGTAAAGGAAAGTACGGCAACGCGATGGAATTTAAAGGCGGAGATAACCATGTCTTGATCAAGAGTTCCAAGTCTCTCTCAATTGCGGACGAGGTTACGATTTCTGCTTGGGTTAACTGGAACGATGCGCCTGGTGACGGCTGGTTGTGCGTGATGGCAAACGGATCACAAGGCGGTCCGTGGGAGAACTACGGACTCTTTGTGAACCGTGGTAGCCGTTACTTCTACTTTACGCTCTCTGCAGGTGGCGAAGGTGCGCATAAGGTAATGAATTCCGGTGCTGGCACGACTGAACCTGAGAAGTGGACGCACTGTGTGTGCACATACGACGGCAAAGATGCTAAAATCTATATTGACGGCGAGCTCATAAATGAAGCACCGCATGGACTCGAATTGGTTGCTGGGGATCAGGATTTGCGACTCGGTCATCGCGGTGGAAGCGGACACTGGTATAACGGTCTGCTTGATGAGATTGCCGTGTTTTCAGTTGCGTTAGATGAAGACCAGGTTAAAGAGGCGAGCGGTAACATTGACGAGGCACTTGACGTTAAAGCGCGCGGAAAATTGGCAACCGTCTGGGGTAAAGTGAAGACAGGAAAATAGGCTAACATCTCAGATGTAATTTATGTTTCTTATATGGTTGTAGTCAATACAGTTTCTAATACAGAAAAAGGGCGGGATGGATTCCGACAGAGACTTCCGATACGGTTTCTGCTCCATTTCGCCCTTGTTTTTATGTGTTTTGCCTGTTCCGAAGAGGAAGCGTCACAACCCCCTGAAGGCATGTCCCTGATTCCGGCAGGCACCTTTCAGATGGGCAGTGCCACAGGAGATGTAAATGAAGCACCTGTCCACGCAGTGGAACTTGAGGCGTTTTACATGGATCAGCATGAAGTGACAAATGCCGAATATCAGGCATTCGTTAGTGCCACAGGACACCCAGCCCCACGCGGCATCGGTTACACGGCTGTCTACGAACTTCTCAAACACGATTACGAACCCTGGGAGGATCCGGGTTTCAATCACCCAAACCAACCCGTCACAACAGTGACATGGTTTGATGCGGATGCTTACTGTAAATGGGCAGGTAAGCGGTTGCCGACAGAAGCAGAATGGGAAAAGGCGGCGCGCGGTGGCTTGGAAGGTACGCGTTATCCTTGGGGCGACGCTGAACCGGATGACACAACTGCTAACTTCGCTGACAGCCAAACGGAATTTGAATGGCGGAATCCGAATGTAGACGACGGATACCTTTTTACGGCACCTGTCGGAACGTTTCAACCGAACGGTTATGGTCTGTTTGATATGGCGGGGAATGTTTGGGAATGGTGCGCGGATTGGTACAGCATAACCTACTATAGTGAAGCAGAAGATGTGGAGCGTCCACGCCGGAACCCAAAGGGACCCGACACAGGTGAGCGACGTGTTTTGCGTGGTGGAACATGGTACCGTGATGCACACACGCTGCGTAACGCCGAACGCGTGAGTGACTTTCCAGATAATAGCCTGAATGTCGTCGGTTTTCGGTGTGCTATGGATGCACCATAGAGAGGTGTATCAGTAATTTTTGCTGTCCATTTATCCCTTTGTCTTACCTATTTTCTCAATTCTCTTCATCGGAATTTTCTGCTTGACACCTGTCTGAAAATCCCATAAAATGAGAACAGTCAAACCTAAATAGAGAGGAAAATAGAGATATGCCACAAGATTCAAATCAACCGAACGTTATCGTCTTTTTTACTGACCAGCAGCGATGGGACACGTCCGGCTTACACGGCAATCCGCTTGACCTGACCCCGAACTTTGATCGGATGGCACAACGGGGTACGCATGTCCATCGCTCGTTTACGTGTCAGCCTGTCTGCGGTCCCGCACGCTCATGTCTTCAAACAGGGTTATATGCCACTCGGACGGGATGCTTCCGAAACGGTATTCCGCTGTCTCCGAATCTCAAAACCCTTGCACACCACTTCGGTGAAGCAGGCTATGCCACTGGATACATCGGTAAGTGGCACCTCTATAGCGGTGGTACGGGACCGGGACCTGTGCCAGCGGAGCATCGCGGTGGATATGATTACTGGTTAGCATCCAATGTCCTCGAATTCACCTCTGATGCGTATCAGACAACGCTTTACGATAACGATAATCAACCCGTTGATCTCCCCGGCTATCGTGTGGACGCGCTTACTGATGCGGTAATACGCTATGTTGACCGACACAAAAACGAGCCTTTTTATCTTTTTACATCATACATTGAACCGCATCATCAAAACCATTTGGACGATTATCCGCCACCAGACGGGTATCGGGAGCGGTATACGGGGAAATGGATACCACCGGATCTCGCCGCGCTGGGTGGCTCAACACACCAGCATTTAGGCGGCTATTACGGTATGGTGAAAAGGTTGGACGAAGCACTTGGAAGGCTTTTGGATGCGCTTAAGAGCCTCCATCTGCTTGATAATACGATCATCCTCTTTACTTCTGATCATGGGTGTCATTTCAAAACCCGTAACGGTGAGTACAAACGCTCATGCCACGAGAGTTCTATCCGTGTACCTACTGCGTTTCATGGGGCTGAATTCAACGGTGGTGGACAGATTCAAGAACTCGTTAGTCTCGTTGATCTCCCGCCGACGCTCCTTGATGCAGCAGGTTTGGGAGTACCTGCTGAGATGCAAGGTAGCTCTATCATGCCGTTGGTCCGCGGCGAAACAGATGATTGGCCAGAAGAGGTCTTCGTCCAAATTAGCGAGGCACAGGTAGGGCGCGCGGTGCGGACGCAACGTTGGAAATATGGCGTAGATGCCCCAAATAAGGGCGGTGGTAAAGATGCTGGGTCAGATCGGTATGTGGAACAATACCTTTATGATCTTCAGGCAGATCCATACGAGTTACGGAATCTCATCGGACTTCAATCGCATGAACCTGTTACAGAAGTGATGCGGGAACGCCTTATTCGGCGGATGTTAGAGGCGGGCGAAGAGGCACCAACGGTTGAACCGGCACCCACACAACGGAGTGGACAACGGAGTGTGTCTGAAGCAGAAGCAAGAAGTTAAAAGTGGCTGTCAGTTATCAGTTATCGGTTGTCGGTTAAAGAGGTTTCCGATGATGATAACCTAAATGGGAAAAAGGAGGAAGGTCGTTATCTTTGCCAGAGATACTTGTGTCTTAATAGTTCTCAGTCTTCGGTTACCGGTTTTCGGTTAAGAGGTGCTTTTGTTAAACGAAAAACGCTTTTAACCGACAACTGACAGCTATTTCTGACGTAACCGATAACTGACAACCGATAACCGACAACTATTCATGAAGATTACAGATGTTAAAACCTTGGTTATGGGGACGAGTTGGCGGAACTTAACTTTCGTCAAAGTCGAAACTGATGAAGGCTTGACTGGTGTCAGTGAGGTTCGGATGAACAACCGCACGGATGCGCTTGTCGCCTACATTGACGGTGCCAAGAAGCGGCATGTCATCGGCAGTGATCCGTTCAATACAGAGGATCTCTATCAACGCCTATTTCGCGACGACTACGGTCGCGCTGGTGAAATCGTTGCTACCGGTATTAGTGTTATTGAGATCGCATGCTGGGATATTATCGGCAAAGCGTTGAATCAACCGGTTTATCGCCTGCTTGGCGGTGCCTGCCGCGATGAAATGAAGGCGTATGCTAATGGTTGGTATCGCGTTGAACGCTCCGCCGAAGAATTTCATGCCGCTGCGAAAAGGGTGCTTGAAAAAGGTTATCGGGCATTGAAGTTCGATCCGTTCGGTGCAGGCTATTATGAACTCTCTTATGAAGAAAAGTTAAAGTCCGTCGGACTCGTTGAAGCGGTGCGTGACGCTGTCGGCCCTGATGTCGAAATTCTTGTTGAGATGCACGGTAGGTTTAGCCCGTATACGGCGATCGAAATTGCTGCGGAATTGGAGAAATTCCAACCGAGTTGGGTTGAGGAACCTGTGCCGCCTGATAATATCGCAGCCCTCGCGAAAGCCGCGGACAAGATTAATCTCCCCGTTGCCACTGGTGAACGGCTCCACAATAAGTATGAATACCGCGAATTGATTAACTTACAAGCAGCAGATATTTTACAGCCGGATATTACACAGACGGGTGGTTTCTTGGAAACTAAGAAGATTGCAGCGATGGGGGATATGTGTTATATGACTGTCGCACCGCATAACGTCGGCGGTCCTGTCTCTACGGCAACCGCTTTGCATTTTGCTGCTTGCACCACCAACTTCAAGATTCAGGAGCATTTCAACGATTTCTCTGAGGCATGGGTTAAAGAGGCGGCGACGGGATGTCCCGAAGTTATTGATGGTTATTTCAGTCTGCCCAGTGGACCTGGACTCGGTATGGAGTTGAACGAAGATCTCATCGCCGAACACCCGTATCGTGAAGGTTCATTCAACCTCTGGGAAGATGATTGGCACAAACGGGAATATTAGTCAATGGTTATCGGTTATCAGTTGTCAGTCATAAATAGATAGGAGTTTTTTCAGAAACAGATGAGTTTTCATTATAAAGATGGGTATCTCTATTGTGAAAAAATGCGAGTTAAAGACATTCAGGAACAGGTACCCTACAGTCCATTTTATCTCTACAGCCTCGCGCAGTTGGAGGCAAACTACGCCGCATACCGGAAAGCACTTGAGGGGATTGACTCAATTATCGGCTATGCGATTAAGGCGAATAACAACCTTACACTTCTCAAACGCCTCAGCGCGCTTGGCAGTGGTGCGGTTCTTGTCAGCGGAAACGAATTACGGATGTCGCTCGCGGCGGGATTTGATCTGAAGCGGACGATTCTAAACGGGAACGGTAAGACGCTTGAGGAGTTGAGTCTGGCTGTTGAACACGGTGTCCTGATTAACATCGACAGCGAATTCGATTTGGCACACATTCAGCAGACAGCGAAAGACCTTGACACACCTGCTAATGTGCTTATCCGTATCAATCCAGATGTGGATCCACAGGTTCATCCGTATGTCTCCACGGGTATGAAAAACTCCAAGTTCGGCATCCGCAACGAAAGACTTGATTGGTTCTTAGATGAAATTCGCAAAGATAGTTTGCTGAACTTAGTCGGTGTCCATTGCCATCTGGGTTCAACGATTAAGAAGGTGAGAATCTTCCGAGATGCGACTGAAATCATGCTCGCCTTCATGCGCGCCATTCAAGCGGAGGGCTTCCCTTTGCGCTATCTGAACATCGGTGGCGGTTTAGGCATCGACTATGAACGCACAGGTGAGGAGATTCCGACCCCGTCAGATCTCATTGATTCTATCCGCGACCTACTGCCTGAGGATATTACGTTGATTATCGAACCCGGACGTTCTCTCGTCGGCAACGCTTCTATCTTTGTGAATCGTGTCACGGGTGTGAAGACTAACGGCAACAAGCATTTCATCGTCACCGATGGCAGTATGTCTGAACTTATCCGACCAAGCCTCTACGATACCTATCAGCATATCCAGTTTATTGAACCGATCGATGGGGCAGTTGAAACGTACGATGTCGTCGGGCCTGTCTGTGAATCTGCAGATTTCTTGGGCAAAGCACGCTCACTTCCCACACCGCATGAGGGTGCTGGACTTGTCGTCTGTGATGCGGGTGCCTATTGCCATGCGATGAGTTCTAACTACAACATGAAGATGCGTCCGCCGGAATACCTTGTCAATGGTGATAGTTTCACCTGTATTCGCCGTGTTGAGACGTTGGACGATTATCTGCGCCTTTTTGAGATATAACCTGTTTGGGCGGGCAGGTTGGCATGCCTGCCCTTTAACCTACAACCGCTCCTCTAAAAACGCAATTCCTGCTTCCAAATCTATCTCGTGTTCACCCTGAAAATGATCTAAGACTAATTGATCACGGTGCCCTGAAGCTGCATAAATTTTCTCAAGTTGTCCGAACGCCGATAAGGCATCTAACTCAATAAAACACATATCGTCCGAACCGATCTGCACCATACACGACCGCGGTGCGATGAGACCTGCGACATCGGCGATGTCTCCTGCCCTCCGAAGCCCGAACATAAACTGCGAACCGCAGGTATTGCCACGACCGCGATCATTTAATGCATCCGTCAAAGTACTGAGATAACAGACGATAACCGCTGCTTTAACCCGCTGATCCATAGCAGAGATGTAGGTTGTCATCGTACCACCAAACGAACAGCCCATGCATCCCAAGCGACTACCGTCAACCTCAGGGCGGGACTGAAGATAGTCTAAACACCGTTGTCCGTCCGAGATATTCAGTTGGATGAGTTGGTAGCCGAAGTACCCGAATGCGAAATAGGCGACATTGCAGCCATCTCGACCGGGGCGGCGTACCCATTCATCCCGATCTTTTCGTTCACCAAAACATCGCCAATCGGGTGCGATCGTTACAAATCCGCGCTTTGCCAATTCGACGGCGTATTGTTTCTGATAGTCCTCCACAATACCGACCGCGCCATCTTTGCCGATCCCGTGTCCGTGAGCACAGAGTACCGCAGGTGCAGGATTATCTGCGGTTGCGCTGTCTGGGATTAAGACATAAGCGGGTATTGAAGAAAACGGATCTGGATTAAAGATAATCTTTTCCCGGGTGTAGCCATCAAGTTGCATCTGTTCCAATGTTTCAACTTCCAACGGCAAAGCCTCTGGTGAAGGTCCTAAATCTTTAACGAGGTTGGTTCGGAATCTCCTCCGCCAGTCTTCCCACTCCGTCTTGCTTGTACCACTGAAATGGAGCGGTGGGGTCTCTCTTAGCAGGTGTTCAATACCTTGCTCTACGGTCAAAAAACGCTGGACTGCCATAATTGTGCCTCCGTTCGCGAGGGATATAATCCGCGTATTCGCGTATCGTTTAGACTTCTACCTCATTATCTACATTGGAAAGAAAAAGTCAAGTTTTATTGGGTAAGAATTAGAAGTATTTAGTTTCAGTTTATCCCCCTTATCAAGCGGGCAGGCGTGTACACCGCAAAACCGAACCTACCGGGCCTGGGTATCCAAAATCGGAGGGAAACACCGAAAACTAAATAGCCCTGGTTATCAGCAACAAAATGCTTTACATTCCGTCGAACATTCAGTATAATGGCGTAAAAACAGAACACTGAGCGGAGGCACTTCCGCTCTGATGGAGAAAATACCTATGGAACTTTACGAAGCCGTCAGTCCACTGGATTTTAGATATTATGGTAGTGATCCGGATTTTATGAAACGGTTGCTGCCTTATGTGTCTGAGGCGGGATACGTCACGTATCAGGCAAAGGTGGAGGCGGCGTTGGTACGTACTTTGGCAAATTATGGGGTCTGCTCATCAACTATCGCTGACGAGGTAGAGCAGGCAGTGGACTTGGTAACAGCGGAAGAGGTCTACGAGGAACAGTCCCGCATTCGGCATAATATCCGTTCGCTCGTCAACGTGATCCGGCGGAAAATTAGTCCCGAAGCGCGTCCTTATGTCCATCTGTTCGCCACCTCTGCGGATATTCTCGATACTGCAACCGCACTTCGATTCAAAGCACTCACAGAAAACGTCATTATTCCTGATTTAGTCGCACTTGCGCAACAACTTATTGCCCTGGCGCGTGCGCATGCAGAGACGGTGCAAATCGGCAGAACACACGGTCAACATGCGGAACCAACCACATTTGGCTATGCCTTGGCACTTTATATCAGTCGTCTCGGTACTCGAATTGAAAAGATTCACGAAGCCGGGCAAAATCTGCGTGGTCAATTTTCAGGGGCAGTTGGGGCATTTAACGGACTCATGCTGATACATGAACACCCAGAACAGATTGAGGCGGATTTCCTGGCACTGCTCGGCTTGAAACCGTCCGATACACATACGTCAACACAGTGTGTGGAACCAGAGTTCATCTCGGATCTGGCATATCAAATTACGGCGGCGTACACAGTGCTTGCGAACTTCGCGGATGATATGCGACACCTCTACCGCACCGAAATTGCCGAGGTCGGTAGAAAATACAACCCGCAGTTGGTAGGTTCATCGACAATGCCGCACAAAGTGAACCCAGAAGCTTATGAGAACATCAAAAGTTTGTGGAAGGCGTTTGTGCCGCGCATGCAGACTGTTTTTATGGATAGCATTTTAGAGCATCAACGCGATCTGACGAATTCGGCATCAAGTCGTTTCCTGACAGAACTGTTCACGGCGTTCGATTATGCAATCTATCGACTCCGGCGCGCATTGGAAGAAATGGACGTAAAGTCGGATAACATGCGGCGTAACCTCGCTCTGAGCGCAGAGGACACGATTGCAGAACCTATCTATTTGTTGATGGCGTATTACGGATTCCCCGATGCGTATGACCATACCCGGAAGTTAATTGGACAGGTACATCAGACAGGAAAAAGCCTGACAACGCTGCTGTGGGAAGATGAAACCTTTCGTCCGTTCCTCGACAAACTAACGGAATCACAGCGCGAAGCACTCCGAGATCCGACGAATTATATCGGTGCTTCGGTGCGGCGCACCCACGCGACGTGTGATGAATGGGAGAAACGGATTTCTAAAATGGTTGTCAGTCATCAGTTTGCCTCGCAGTGAGAGTTGTCGGTTAAGACTTGTGGCAGTTGTATGTTGTCTGAATCCCACAAACGGTTCCTTAACCGAAGACTCATCACTATTTACAGTGTCTTGTGATCTGAGAGTTTTGAAAAACTAAAATGTGAGCGATAAGGCGATGTTCTTGATACTCCTTCGGCGAGAATTGCTCGCCAATCTTATGACATTTCGGTTTCTTGTTGCGATGGTTGTTACGCTGTTGCTGGTTGTTGCGAATACTATTGTACTAATTGCCGATTATGAACGTCGCCTGATAAGTTACAATACGGCGGTCCAACAACACCACGAGAAGGTTTCAGAAGCCAAAACCTATTCGGAGGTGGAGGGAAAAATCTTTGTGGACCGACCGCCCAACCCGCTGAGTATTTTCAATGCGGGTTTGGATCGACGGCTTGGCAACTCTATCACCGTCAGACATACGCTTGTCCCAACCCTTTGGGACATGCATTCACACAGCGCAGATAACCCGTTCCTGAACCTGTTTTCCAGTGTTGATTTGGTTTTAATCTTTCAGGTAATTCTCAGTCTCCTGGCACTGCTTTTCGCCCATGATGCTATCGCTGGGGAACGGGAAGCGGGCACGCTCCGGTTGACCATGACCAACTCTGTCAGCCGTCCGGTTATTCTGTTGGCAAAGTACATCAGTGCGATGGCTTGTCTAATTCTCCCTTTAGTTATGAGTCTACTCCTCACACTGATCTTATTTTTAGTGTCGGGGTCAATTTCGCTGAGTGTTGATGGTTGGCTCCGGATTTGTGGCATTCTACTAACCTCGATTATCTATCTCTCCGTTTTCTACCTGATAGGATTGTTAATTTCCGCGCTCACTCGTCGAACTGCGACCACTTTGATGCTGTCAATGGTGATATGGAGCACTCTGGTCCTCATCTATCCAAGCCTCATTGTATTCGCGGTCAATCGGCTTTGGCAGACACCATCTCAACTGGAAGCTGCCTATGGTGAAATTGAGCAGATATGGGAGGGGTTTGAAAAAGAGCGGACAAACTTCTTGAAGAACGATGAAGTTGAGGGGGAAAATACGAACTTCAATGTGAAAGGTTCAGGTAGTTCGGGCACGGGTTATAATTCTAACTCAGCAATACTCAGGTATTTTAGGACAGAAGGACGCAATTGGACAAGCATAAACGAAGATTCAGAACCGCAGCTGATTCATGTGAAAGCTTTCTTTCAATTCTTAGAACCGCTACGTATTGACGCAGCGGACAAAACTGGCCTGGTTCGTCAGAAGGCTTTGGACCAGGTCTACGTTCACAAAGCAAATTTCACAAAAAACCTGATGCGGCTCTCGCCAGTAACGATGTACGATCTTGCAACCGAAGCGTGGGCAGGCACAGGTTTTCATGGCATCGAAGATTTTATCATATCGGCCCAGCGGTACCGGCAAACTGTTATCAATTATTTCCACGATAAGGCGGCTTTCTCTTCGCGGCACTGGTTCGCCAGTGACCAAGGAGCGGTTGATTGGAGTGATTTACCGCAGTTTTCCTATCACAGAGCAGATGTATCGACCGATGTAAAACACGCCACTGGGGATATTGCCTGCCTGTTACTCATTAACGTCGTCCTGTTCATGATAACGGTTCTAATTTTTGTACAGCAAGAAGTGTGAAATAGTTTTCAGTCAACCGGGAACCCCAAGATGATTTGGCATATTATAAAACGTGAGCTTTACGACCATTTGAATAGCCTGCGATTTGCCTTCACAACGGTATTGCTCATCATATTGATGCTAATTAACGCGGTTGGGTATCTGGACGAGTACAAAACGCAATCGACGACATATCAAAAAAAGGTCTCAGCATCTTTAGACAAGATGCGCTCACAGACAGACAATCTGTATAACCTACTGATAGCAGGACCGGGTAATCTCCATAAGAAACCTTTTTCACTCTCCTTTTGTGCGAGCAGCGGTGAAGGTTTTATACCGGAATCCGCTCAAGGTGGTAGAGCCGGTTGGAGCATAGGTTTCAACGGTTTTTCAGCGAAAGGGTTATGGCGTATGAAATATCCGCAATCCAACCCGAACCTATGGGATATTATGCCAGACTATAGGACCGTTGATTGGGCGGATATAATCTCCATAGTGTTGAGTTTGATTGCGATCTTGTTTACTTTCGACACGATCACCTCAGAGCAAGAACGCGGGACATTACGACTGACACTTTCCAACAGCATCTCACGCGGCACGGTATTGATAAGCAAATTTCTTGCAGCATTGATAACGATCAGTATCCCTTTCCTGATTGCGGCGTTGATTAACCTTTTTCTACTTTATAGTTCAGGAGGGACTCCGTTGGGACCAAGCGAATGGGAACGATTGGGAGTTATTGTTCTTATCGCTTTTGTTTATATTTCCATTTTTCTTGCGCTGGGGCTGCTGATTTCTTCCCATGTGAGCCAGTCGTCAACGAGTCTCACGATTCTCTTACTCATTTGGGTTGTTTGGATAGCTTTACTGCCTTCTACACTGGGTGCGCTCACCAGTGGCTTACAACCCACAATGACCAGCGACGCATTGAATGCCCGTAGAGAGAACACCCGTCAGAATCTTGACGAGCAATACGAAAACCGTTGGTCCAAAACAGCCTCACGGGATATCCCAGCAACAGAAGGAACGTTATTGTGGTCAAAATACCTTACAGAAGAAGCCAAACGCAATGAAGAGTTGAATGAGGAACACTTGAACACTCAGATTGCACAGATTCAACTTGCGAGATCAATAACCCGTATATCACCAGCGTCAAGCGTCCGATACGCCATCGAATCGCTTGCCGGAACAGGTTTTTCACGGCACGTACAATTCTTAGAACAGGTGCGCCGATATGCAGGTGAATTTAGTGCGTTTCTCATCGAAACCGATCGTGCCGATCCAGAGAGTCCACATGCAATTGGTCCGAAGGAGGGCACTTCACAAAAGCCTGTGAGTTTTGAGTCAATCCCGAAATTTGAAGATCGTATTAGTTTTAGTGGTGCCTACACCGCTGCAGCGACGGATATTCTGTTACTATTACTGTTTTTTGTAGTGTTGTTCGCCGGTGCGTTTCTTTCGTTCCTCCGTGTTGATGTATAGCGGATTTTCTAATAACTCTCACTACGAGGCAAATCGACAACTATTAAACAATGTTTGATATTACTTATTTAGGACGGCGATGTTTCCGTCTCATTAAACGCTACCCACGTACATCAACAGTCGTTAGTCTGCTGGTGGTCTTCTGTATCGGCATCTGGATAGGTAGGGAAGTCCAGTTTAGTAAAATAACCGACTATTTCCGTTCCTATACCGACCCTGAACGAAGCGATGTGACAAAATCGGTTGCGCGGGGAGTTGCCCATCGGCAAATATTAAATAACGGTGTGTTGATGAACATCCTCGTCATATCACCAGATGCGGCAGAGATCCGTCCATATCGTGCGCTGAATGCGGGTATCGGGACAGAATCATTGATGTCCCTTGCGCGGCGGCACAAGGCACTCGCGGCGGTAAATGGTGGCTTCTTTGAAATAGCGGGGACGTTTCGCGGAGAGTCGGTCGGTGCGCTGAAGATTGATGGTGAATGGGTAAGTGAACCGGAACAAGGTAGAGCTGTCATTGGACTCCGAACAGTCAACGAAAAAATTGAAGCGTACATTGACCGGATTGCCTTGCGACAAGAACTTCTTTTACCCAACGGGAGTACATTGTCAATTGACGGTATGAACCGGAATCGTGGTAGAAACGAATTGGTGCTCTACCGTCCACATTTTCATTCGGTAACACTGACGATGCCAGATGGCGTGGAAGTCGTTGTGAGGAATGGTAAGGTAACCGGTATATTTGATAAACATGGGAGTTCTCGCATTCCAGCAGATGGCTATATCCTTTCTGGGAGCGGTAAGAAACGTCATACCCTACTGACCCATATTGCAGAAGGTGCCGCTGTCGAGATTCGGGAGACGGTAATTCCTGAACGTGTTGGCGATAGCAATTTGTGGGCAAATTTTGTGCACATTATCGGCGGTGGTCCGCTGTTACTACGGGACGGTCTTGCGCCCTCCACGCAAGCGTACGAGCGTGAGGGGTTTGACCAAGCGTTTCACAGTTTTTGGCATCCGCGTACGGCGGTCGGTAAGAAGGCGGATGGGACCCTTTTCTTTGTGACAATAACGGCGACAGAAGCAGGAGTCCGGCGTGGTGTTATGTTACCACGGTTGGCGGAATTGTTTCTGGAATGGGGTGCAACGGACGCGCTTAATCTTGATGGTGGCAATTCATCAATGTTAGTCATTCGGAACGAGGTTGTGAGCGTTAAACAGAAAGATGTTGCCAAGCCCGAATTAAAAGATAAATTGAAATCACCCGCTCGTGATAAACCGCAGCCGCCAAGGACGCGAGCAGAGAGGAACGTAAAGACTGCCCGTGGCAATCGCAGGGTTCGTCCAATGCCGAGGCAACAAGGACGCGCAATTTCAGATGCAATCTTGATTTTTTCTAAGCCTTAGGTTATAATGTAAAAGATGGATTAAACAAGACTTACGCATAACCGTAAAAAATAAGTTGGAATAGGAGGAGAAAAGTCGTGTCAAACAACAATAGAACCCCGCAATCTATCAAGAAGAAACCCATATCTGATGTAAAACCGAAGTCAGATTTACTGTCGCGACGCTCTTTTTTGAAGGGATCCGTTGGGCTTGCTGCCTCGGCGATCACTGCGGGTGGATTAATTCTGCCTGCCCAGGCTCAGTTTGGCGGCGGGTTCCGAGAATATATCCCGTATGATGCGACACGCGATATCCATTATGGCACGCGATACGGAATAATCGAACACCATTATCCTGAGATGAATCCGACAGGCGAGAAGTTCACTTTTGTAAGGCTCAAGTATCCCGGTGGCGATTGGTACACAAATATTGTCAACTACTATCGCTGGCCATCGGATCATAAATTCACTGAAGTTCTTGCTGAAAATACGACAATCGATATTGAGGTGCGTGAAAACCCGCAATACGTTGACATTGACGACGCGGGTTTATTTGAGTATCCGTTCCTTTTTATGACAGGTCATCGCGGGATTCGGCTTTCTACAGAACAGGTGCGAAAATTGAGAGACTATTTTGAACGCGGCGGTTTCCTGCACGTTGAAGATTGTGATGCCCGCCTCAATGGGGGTCGCGGCGGTTTGCGTCCATATATCCATGAGATGCTGCGGAAAGTCTTCCCAGAAAAGAAGTTGGAACGTTTAGAGATGAGCCATCCGATTTATCATACACTCTTTCAGCACGATGAATACCTCGGTGGTGATAAACGTATTGTCGGTATTTCCGATCACGACGAGGCAATTATGGATGACGATCGCGTGATGGTCTACTTCTGCCCGAGTGACCTGAATTGCGCGTGGGAAGGTAGAGACTGCTATCCGGATGACAAGGCGCAGCAAAAGTGGGCATTTGAGCAAGGCATAAACGTCGTTGCATACGCCCTCACAAGGTAAATTTAACAAGGTTGTCGATTTTTATCCGATAATCCGATAACTGAAACCGAACGAGAGGAAAATCATGAATAGGAATTTTAGGTTGACTTGCAAGCGATTTTCAAAGTGTGTGCCGTTTTGTCTCGTGACGCTGCTCATATTTCTCGCCCCGCATGCCAACGCGCAAGAACGGTTCTCAGATGCAGTCGGTCCTGTTACCATTCAAGAAGTAACAGCAATGACCCCGTTAGTAGTGCCGTATATCACATGGGGTGGCGAAGCTGCACTTTTTCATGCTAACGGTGGATTGACGACACAATCCGGTACGATTATGGCAGAACTCGGAATGAACCTGAAATTGGTGGCGGGTGACAATTTCCAGCAGCAGGTACGCGACTATCTCTCAGGCAAATCCCCTTTCCTACGCGGCACGTTTAGAATGATAGCACAAGCAAGCGAAGCCGTGGGTAAAGATGCCCGGACAAAACCGGTTGTTTTCGGGCAGCTGACCTGGTCGGCAGGTGACCATTTCGTTGGGCGTTCCACCATTCGGAAAATCTCTGACCTTAGGGGCAAAAAGATCGCTATTCAAAAGGGTGGACCGCACGTTGGGATGCTTTATGACATACTGAAGACTGCCCGCCTCTCAAAGTCACAGGTAGAAATTGTCTGGGTAGATGAACTAACGGGTGCGAATGGACCCGCGGAACGTTTCCGAAACGACGCAACCATTGCAGGCTGTTTTGTAATAACGCCCGATATGATTGGATTGACAGGCGGTCCTGAGAATACTGGGACCGGTGCTGAAGGTACCGTCAAAGGGGCGCGGGTCGTCGTCAGTACTGCTACGCTTTCTCGTTCTATTGCTGATGTCTACGCCTGCCGTAAAGATTTTTACGATGCTTACAAACCGCTTGTCGAGCGTTTTTTCGCTGGCTACCTGAAGGGTGCTGAAGAGGTTGTGGCTCTTAAAAAAGCCTACGAAGCGAGCGGTTCCGCGAAATATACGCAGCTTCTGACGATGATGCAAAACATTTATAGTAAAGAGGTGTTACCCACGCTTGAAGAGGACGCACACGGCTTAATCGCGGACTGTACGTTCGTTGGTCAACCCGGAAATATTGCTTTCTTTAACGATCCGAGTAATACCATCTCAGGCTTTGAAGGCTTCAACAAAGCAGGACTAGACATGGCTGTGAATTGGGGGTTTGCAAGTCAGAGATATGCGCTGATTCCGTCTGATTTAAATTTTAACTCGCCAACCTTTAAGAATTTGCTCACGACAACCGTGACAGCTCCTACACAATTGAAACAGACGCGTTTCAAAAAAGAGACGGTGCGCGCTGAAATTGAATCGTTTAATGAAGATGCGGTACTCGACGAAAAGACGCTCATCTCGTTCACAATCCAATTTGATGCGAACCAAGACACGTTTAGCGATGCCAAGTACCGAGAAGAATTTGACAGGGTTGTTGAATTGGCTTCAAAATATGGGAATGCTGCCATAGCGATAAAAGGACATAGCGATCCGTCTCGGACTCTAAGCATATTGGTTAAAACCGGACTCAGTACAGGTATTTTGAAACGGACAGGCACGCGAGGGAACTACAAATATTTTATGGACGGTAAGCCTTTTAGCCTGGAAAATACCGCGAACCTGATTCGTCTGATTCAGCAAAAGAAGTTTGACGATGGGAGCAACGTTGAGAGTCCCTACCAAGTGATGCGGGCGGCTCTTAAACTGTCCGAGCAGCGAGGGCAAGCGGTGAAACAATCAATTATCAGTTATGCCCGTCGAAAAAACGCGCGTATTGATCCGGATCAGATCGTGCCAGTAGGTGTCGGAATTAAGGAGCCTGTTATTGCGAAGCCGACGAGTCCTGCGGAGGCAGCAGAAAATCGGCGCGTTGAATTCGCACTGATTAAAGTTTCAGCGGAAGCGGTTGCAGTCTCTGATTTTGATTTTTAGCGGGAATAGCCGTCAGTCGTCAGCCATCAGCCGTCAGAAACAGGAATGCCCGTTGATCAACCTGTTTTGCTGACAGCTCGGATGGCTTCCAAAAGTTGACGGTTACATGACATAGATAGGTACTTTTCATGAAACGTATTATAACCGCCAACTCCAGTTTGCTATTTATTTTTCTACTGAGTTTGCTTGTCTTTGGTCTCCAGATTTGCAGTGCTGATGATGACATTCATAAAGATAACATCGTCGTAATTCTTGACGCTTCTGGTTCAATGCAGGACAAGTTTAGTGGAGACCGAACGAAATCAAAGATGGAAGCAGCGAAAGCAGCACTACAAGAGGTCCTGGCAAATATCCCCGACGACACACAGATCGGCTTGCTGGTGTTTAGCGGTGCTAACATCTCTAACGAATGGGTGTACCCGTTGGGACCCAAGGATACGCAAAAACTGGTAACAGCGATTCATTTACCACAACCCAGCGGCGATACACCTCTGGGGAAATATATCCGAATCGGGGCGAACCGTCTCCTTGAACAACGGGAAAGACAGTATAACTATGGAAACTACCGGTTGTTAGTTGTTACAGATGGCGAGGCTTCAGATGCCGACAAAGTCAAGCACTATACGCCTGAAATCCTCAATCGGCAGATCCGCATTGATGTTATCGGCGTTGACATGAAAACCGATCACATGTTGGCAAAGGTCGTAGACAGTTACCGTAAAGCAGATAATCCGGGGGAACTGGTGGCGGCAGTCTCGCAAATTCTTGCTGAAACGGGTGATACGGGGACGGATGTCGGTGGAGAAGATGCTTTTGAATACATCGCACCGCTTTCACCAGAAATTGCTGCTGATTTGATTCAGCGGCTGACGACACCGCCGAGTAATACGTCAATCGCTGTAAAGCCTATGGAGACAACACGACCACGAACGACAACACCGAGCACATCGAGCAAGACTCCAACACCACAGCAACAGGGTCCTGGAAACCAAGGCACCTTATGGTTTGTTGTGATTCTGATTGCGCTATCCGTTATCGGTTTCTTGATTTTCAGAAATAGGAAATAGTAACTATGGACGCTGGAAAGAAAAAACGCCTAATCATCGCGGCAGCAAGCTGGCTGATTATCATCGGGGTAATCGGATTAGTTTATAAGTTTGTTGTTGAACCGTGGCTCCGAGGCGATCTCGTTAAAGAGACGAGCACACAACGGTATGCGCACACTATCAAAGTTGCACATGATTCGTTTCCGGGGTATGCGATACTCCGCTCTCCTGCTGTTCAGAATCTCCTTGATCGCCAAGGGGTTAAACTGACGTTTGTTGACGATAAAGCCGACTACGTCGGTAGGGCACGCGCCTTGAAAAGTGGTAAGGTTCAGATGGCGGTTTTCACGATCGACGCCTACCTCAAGGCGGGGAGCGTGATCGGTGAATTTCCGGGTTCAATTGTTCTCGTGATTGATGAATCGAAAGGTGCCGATGCGATTGTTGCGTATAAGCGAGGCGTTCCACAAATACCGAATTTGAGTAATCCGCGGGCGCGCATTGTGCTGACCCCCGATTCACCGAGTGAAACGCTCGCCCGAATTATGATTAATAAGATGAGCCTTCCGAGTCTGCCCTCTTCGTGGGCAGTCGAGACTAACGGTGCTGAAGATGCTTACAAGCAACTGAAGTCCGCCGACCCAGATGAGCCGTACGCCTATGTTATCTGGGAACCCTACGTGACGAAAGCACTCGCTATTGAAGGTGTTCATCTGCTGTTAGATAGTTCAAAACTGAAAGGTTATATCGTTGATGTGTTAGTCGTTCAGCGTGGATTTCTGGATTCGCAACGTGAACTTGTCACACATGTTGTCCAGGCGTATCTCCGTGCAAACTATGACTACAATAATCAACCCGATGGGTTAGCCTCCTTAATTCAAGCAGATGCAAAGAAGTATGGCGACTCGCTGAACCGAAATGAGACGGATAAACTGGTGAAGGGCATTGAATGGCGGAACACGGTTGAGAATTACGCGCATTTCGGAGTGATTCCTGCCACGGAGGCAAAAGGGACAGAGAGACTCGAAGCGATGATCGCTAAAATTGTGCAAGTGCTGGTGCAGACGAATTCAATCTCTGTCGATCCGGTGTCAGGCAATTATGAGCAGCTATTCTTTGAAGGTATTTTGCGCTCACTCCACCACGATAAGTTCCACCCGGGTATGTTGAACGCAAGTAGTAACGATGGATTAGACGGTATCTTTGTCGATTCAACACCGATGGAACAGGTTCGCGAAGAGGCTTCACTCAATCCGCTTTCCGATGCAAACTGGAATGCGCTTGCGCCTGTTGCGGCGATGAAAGTTGAACCGATCCAATTCGGACGCGGGAATGCTCGGATTCTTCCGGGTAGCAAACGTGCGTTGCAAGAACTTGCTGCAAATCTGAAATCGTTCCCACAATACTATCTTCGAGTCGTAGGACACACGCGTCAGGAAGGGGATCCAGCGGCGAACCGGGTCCTTGCTTTACAACGTGCAGAGGCAGCGGCAGCGTCTTTGAGAAACTTCGGCATCGCAAACCATCGTATCCGCGCCATTGCAAGTAATAAAACCTCCACTCAGATGCGGGGTGCAGCGGCACAAAGCGTTACATTCGAGCTTCTCGGTAAGCCGTATTAGGACCAATTTAGAGCCTTTTAGGATACCGGACACCTTCCCCGAAAGAACCCCAAATCACTTGACACCCAATAGAAATCCGTGCTAAACTTTTAACCAACAGTATGGCGAATGTGCGCGCTCACAACGCGAACTAACGAAGACTTTCTGTAGGGTCGGTGAAAAAAATTGATTGATCGGAAATTGTTTCGGAAGAAATTCCTACTCCATCTTCTTGGCAATTCTTACGTTATCTTTCCTTTTGTTGCGGGCGGCTCTCTTGCTTTCGCATCTTGGGTATTCAATTTAGAACCGAAGATCCTCTATCTATTTGGTAGCGCGATTCTCAGTGTTTTAGTGCCTATCGGGACCTTGATTAGTAAGTGGGCAACTGGTACAGACGATATAGCTAAACAGGTTCACAATGAGATTCTTCAGGAAGTCCAACACAAACAAGAGGCAGAACTGAACACTTTACATCAACAACTTGCAGCCGATGGTGATGCGCGAACAGAGACGATGCTTGGAGAACTTCGCGCCTTGCACACCTCGTTTCAGGAGGAAGCAGGTGGCGATGGATGGATGGGGACACTCCCGATTACCGTCAGAGCCGACATGACTGACAAAGTTTCTGAACTCTTTACACAAGCAGTGGAGTGTTTGAAAGACACGCTTAAAATGCATCAAAAATCGACGGGTACACAGTTAGGAACAACCGTCAAAGATGTGCTTCAACAACATCGCGAACAACAGATTAAAGACGTTCAGCAGACGATTGTCCAACTCTCACATCTCTATGCGCGGGTATTAACGCTCAACCCTGAAAGCGATGAGACAGAACTGACCCGTCTCCGCGCTGAACTCGATGAAAGCCTCATGTTTGCGAAACAGGTTGATGCAAAGATACGTGAATTAACGCCGTCAGAAGATTATGCCGCACCTCAAATAGAAGATAAAGAATATCAGGAAAAATAGAGCAAAGGACGAAATTTATGACGTCATACACATGGCACTACGATAACATCCCGAGCAGTTGGGAGCCTGTTTTAGAACGTTTGAAGAAATTTGAAACGCTCGCACAGCAAATTAGCAAAGCAAAAAAGGAACAAAAAACAGATTTATCCGAAACACTTAAAACGTTCTATACACATCACGATGCGTTGATGACAGATACCCGTGCCCGCTTGCGACACGCGCCGACGCACTATGATGATGAGGCGACTTTAGATGCTGCTTTTGTTGAGGCTGTCTGGCTGTCTATTGAACACTATCCGGCGTTAGTGCATCATCCAGAAATCGAAAATTTAGATACCGCTGGTTCTAAAATTTTTACACTCTTTACCCCTGATGCTCCAGCAACACCGGGCAAACGAGAATCCTTAAAAACCCAACTTCAACGCGCATTCGACTTAGACTCAGAAACAGTAGATAAACTCAACAGACAACTGTCCATACGGACGAGTCCCCTCCAGCATCGGCATCAAATTATGGAGAGTTTAGAGACTCGTTTTAATCTGGTGTCTGATAACCCACAACTCGACGCAGATATCCTACAACTTTTTCGGTCTTTATACCCGGGTGCTCCGTTTGTAGCAGGCGAGGTAAAATTGGTGAAAACGTCCTCGGCACTCTATTTTTGTCTCCCAACTGAACCGCAGGAAAAGGCACAAGCATCAAATATCTCCGCAGATGAACGAAGTAAAGCACACAAAACGTCACAACGTCCGACAGCGTATTATGAAAAATTTCTCCGAAAAATCTGGGAGGTTGAACCGTTTGCCCATTTCCCTGTGTTCGGCACTTTTAACGCGGAAAATCTAGACTTAACCTTTCGGCAGAAGATTGCCGCCGATACTGAATTGTCTTTGGAATTGGTCACGTCAACACTGACGCGGATGGTTGGTGTTCTTCCTTTAGCCGAACTTGACAAATATCTAATCCACGATACCTGGGGACACCAGTGGCAGGAAAGTCTGCTCGATTTTGAGGAACCGTATACGGCATTAACGCTGTTTAAACGTCCATTATCGCTAACGGAGACGGCATCGGTCTTCGGAGAACAGACTTCTTTTGCTGATACATTCATCAAAACTAAGGCGGGAACAATAGCACTTGATTCAGAAAAACTTCAGCAATTTATAGATGCGGAATTGTACGAACGGGCAATCATCGCTTTTACGCCGATTCTCGCGGAAATGTTAGCGGATGTGGTAGAATATAAGTTCTTAGAACTATACCCTGAACGAGAACATCTATTGCCGAGTTCTTCGTTACTTAAAGCGTTTCCGAGCAAACTGGATTTGACGCTCGTAGATCTGCGGACTTGCTTCGTCCATGCCTCTGAAGTCTTCCAAAACTGGGTCACCTCTGAATCGACGCAACAACAATTACACAAGGAAATTTGTGAGAAACTTGATATTCCAGACAAGGCAACAAAACACAAGGAACTCTCACACGTTCTGAGTGCTGCGGTCGAACTCTGTAAGGCGCAGCTTCTCTCCTTCTACCAACCCGAATGGACATGGGAAACAGTAAAGATCGGGGAAGATGGTGCTTTAAAACTGAATGCGTTTAGTTTCGCAGCATTGAATTTTCTCCGAATCCACACTGCACTTATTCAGACGTACGAAGATCTCTCACAGATTGATGTCCCGTATGGCTTCAAAGATATTCTGGTATTAGCGATGGGGACGTTTTTTGAAAGGCAGCCACAGGAGAATATATGGCGACTGGATAGTTTTTTGATGGAAGCGTTTCTGCCGCGTTGGGAAAAATTGGCTGCTACGGATTCGAGCATTTGAATAGAAATGAACGTCGTGTACAGTCTGATACGACAAGATACGACAAGTAGGAACATTTACGACGAATCACCCTTGTAGATGTAAAAGCAATTTTTCGCGGAGGCGTTCATAAGCGAGAGTCGCACCAGCAATGTTGCCTGCAGCCGGTCCTATCTGAAGTTGTGCGATGGTGCCGGAGCCGAAGAGGTTCTGGATCGGATGGAGTTGTAAATCGCTATCAAGGCATGGTAGACCTCGGACAAGTGGGATCTGGTGTTGTGTGATCAATTCCTTTAGAAATCGGTAACGACGAAGGTTGAATTGATATCCTGTCGCTAAGATGACGCGAGACACATCGGCAATAGTGTCTCGCGTCGTTTCAATTTGTAGTCCTTGTGCCGACGGATATTTTTTCATCTCGACGATATTATGGATACAGGTTTGCGGATAGAGTTTAATGTTTGGCGCATCCATTAACGCTTCCATAATATCCGGTGTAATACTCCCCTCACCCCTGTTTTGCTGGATTATCTCGTAACGTCGCTGAAAATTTGCCTCGTCTGCAAATTCCGAGAGTGCCTTGGGACCTAACCACACCGGCGGAAAATCGAACTGTTCTGTTTTCAACGGCTTCCGAGCAATCAGTACTACATCATGTCCGCGCTCGCTGAGACTCTTTGCGAGTGTTCCTGCTGTTAATCCACCCCCAACAACGACAATTCTTGCTGGCGAAGTTCCAAATTCTTGCGACACAGAAAATTGGGATGCGTGTAAAATCCTGTCGGGGTATAGACACTGCCATCGCATGAACCCGGGTGGTATGTAAGCACAATCGTCCGTTCCGATGGCAAGGATCACACAGCGACTCCGAAATCCTTGATTGTTAGTTGAGATTAATCGGAACGGGAATTTGCCAGAACCTTTGTCCCACCGTAATTTTGCGACTTCAAACTGATAATAGACGCGGTGCTCCCTCAGTTCAGCAAGTGCATCGTTACAGAAGTCCCAAAAGAGTGGGGTGGAAGGTTGTGAGTATGGAGGTGCGAGTTCACTCGTTCGGTTGTGGCGTTCTGCGTATTCAACGATACCGAGTGCATCGTGGGAAATGTGGTGAACAGCGGGTGAACGGAGAAATGTCATGCCTTGGCGTTTTGTTTTGTCTCGCCATTGCGTGAGCGGTTGCGGGTGCCGATCGACAATAGCGAGCTGTTTTGCTGCTGTCGGCATTTCGCGGAGCAGTCGCAGTGCAATAGACACGCCGTGTATTCCGCCACCGACAATGGTAATTGGGATGTTGCGATGGGCGAGAATGGCTGTCGGCTTTCGGCTTTCGGCTTTCAGCAAGAAGATTTTGGATTTAGCAGATTCCTCTTCTACTGACCGCTGATGGCTGATGGCTGATGGCTGATAACTCTTCATTAGACAGAAGACTAATCCGTATTCGGGCCGGGTAGATGATAACTTTTGAGTGCGAAGGTTTGTGAGAATAGTGCGTCGGTCGCGCGGTAACGACTGTATCTATACTGAACGATCCCAATTGATGGTGCGACCCAATAAATTGCGGGTGGACTAATCAAGAAACTTGACGGTTCAGGATTATCGGCGTAAACGACCTCTTCGTGAACAACAAAAGTTGTGTAACTGCCTGCGGGTACCGTGACCTCTACGTCTTTCTCAGCGACATAACGCGTAACTTCTACTGGTATCCCAGCAGTCTTTTTAAAAACGACCCATTTCTTTCCGACTTCCAACGGAAAATCCCAGAGACGGCGTGGTGGAAAATGTTTGTAGTGCTCTATTGTAATCCTATCAGGTGGGTCCGGTAGGAAAATGTCGAACGCGGATTCCACTAATGCTTGCGGTGTTTTGGAAAAATAGGTCGCAAAAATTGGAAACGGAAATACATCAACAAATTCGGCATCTAACCGAAGGTAAAAGGCATTCGCGACCAAGTGGTCAACAGCCAGCCAGTTGAATTGGTCATCTTCAACAAAACTTATTTCACTGACAGTCATCTGCCGATGCGTAATTCCGCTTACATCGCGCGTTCCTTCAACTCGGCGTGTGAATTCTTGGTCGGTGTCAACGTTGACATACGTCCATGCGGAGCCTGTATCCGTCGGAATATCAGTCGCGTAAAGTTTTCCTGGAGCCTTAGGCAGTGAAATTTCGGGGTAAGGGTCAATTAGCCCCTCGTCTCCGCAGCTGCAGAGGAACAGTAAGAGGAATATAATAGTTTTCGGTTTTCGGTTTTCAGTTTTCAGTAAGAGGAATCTGATACGCATCAATCCCCGCTTTAACTGACGGCTGATAATTGATAACTGATGACTTTTCATCATTTCACCACACAAAATTTGCCGGTACTTTGGAACCCGTTTCCATCGGTTGCGCGGAAAAAGTATAACCCGGTACAGACCATTTCGCCGCGTGCGTTTGTGCAATCCCACTCGGATGCGTTGTTAAGTACTTTAATCAAGTTTCCAAAAGCGTCATAGATTTCAACGGTCAAGCCCTTCGGGTAGAAAGTGAGATGTTTTCCTTGTCCCGCATATAGCGGGTTAGGTGTAACTGTGACATTTCGATTCGCACTGCTCGCGATATAGTTGAAGGTTTGTCCCTGCCAGATTCGGGTGCCTGCTACGCCAGTCGGGGTCTGTCCACGAATCTTATAGAGATAGATCCCTGTCGGTGGAAATCCATTGGTGCGGAGCGTTCCAATCCATTTTGTTTCGGTTTCTTGTGTTAAAAAAATGGTATAACTGTCTCGATTCGGATCTTCTACGATTAGGTGCGGCGCGCCTTGCAACGGTTGCGTGCTTTGGACTTCAACTTGCCACTCGCCTGTGCCGTGCGGTTGCGTATGGATAAAAAAGGCAGGTGCACCGCTCGTCGTGTCGAATCCGGGTACAATGCCATCTGGCGCGATACTCGGCGTGCCCATAACACCCATCGCGTTAACTGGCACAACGGCATAGTAATAGTGGATATTTTCTGGATCAAAGAATATGCTATCTACATTAATATCTTGAAAGACAGTGGAATCTTCAAACCGTGTTTGCGTGATATCCACGCGCTCAATAATCGCTATATCATCTTCAGGGATACCGTTGTTATCTCGGTCAGCCGCAGCGAGGACTTCATTAGCATTCTGAAAGGGTTGCGGAACATCTGTCTCACTTAGTTGTTCATAGCGTTTTCTCACGATTGCGATTTTCCGTATATCCGTTGGGTTGTCAACATTCCACGTCACTATAGGTCCACTACTGCCTTGCGTGACTTGTGCGTTGGAAAGTGTCCCTGTCGGTGGTGCGCCTGCGGTATAACTGACAGCCCCGCCGAAAGTGCCGCCGGGAATTATGACTTGCTCGACATCGGGATGCATGTTGATCAGAACGAGGACAATTTCCTGAATATCGCCACCGAAATCTTTGAAGGTCATTTGTGCTTCTTGGGAACGTTGATAGGTAAATGCCTCCTTAATTTCGGTGGTGCCGTTTCTTTTTTTGACAATAAATTTGGCAGCCCACCCGCGCAATCCTGTAAATGTGTGTCTGTCCAATTCTCTCTGAATTCTTGTTCGATCGCTATGTGTTAGACCACTCATATCTATCGGTGCGAGGTCTGCGCCATCGATTTTGATTGCAAACTCTGGCATAACACTCGTAGGTCGAAAGACAATATATCGTGATGCGAAATGCTCAGGCATGGATTCAGAATCGAAATCGGCGCGAATCGGATAACTGGCATGAACATCGTTTGGGTGGATAGCGATGGGCGGGAAACGATGTGCAAACTTGTAGCCTGGCATATCGGTTGCCGTATTGGCGCGGCTGTGTGTGAAATAGTTCCATACTGTGAAGGTCTTGAACGCTTCAGCGAGGGTGGTACCGTGATTCGTAAAGACATCATAGAAGTTCCCCATCTCTCGGTAGCTGCCATCGGTGGAGTCTCCATAAAACTGCCGGATAATATCGTACCCGAATCGTTCTGCCATATACAACGCCCAGATAACGGAACCGTACTCGTGGTCGCCGATACGGCTCTCAAGCGAAATATCGGGAATGAGAAACCAGCGGCGGAGCTGATGGATGTAGTAGTTATAAGAATCGGTTTCATTGGGTTCATCGGGATCGGGAAGCGTATCGCCATCGTCAATGCGTCCGCCGTCATAAGTCATGAGTTCTATCCAAGTAGCGGAGGCTTCCATGAACCATGTCGGCATATATGCGTTGTAGCCGAACTGGACACCATGCTGGAATTCGTGGGTGCAGGTTGTCTGCAGATAGCGAATCCCTTCGGCTTTTCCAACGTAATCGTAGATACGGGAATTGATCATGAAGTAGGGCGCGATGGTCAGTGCGGTAGATAAGACGCGTCCTTCAAACCAATCCCCTGTCGCGATGCCGAGTGCGGGGAAAGTAAAGAGATAGACATCATATTTATGATCGCCGCCGTTCTGCGCCGCCCAAAAGTCGATGTAGGGGACTTTAAACCCCATCAGGTCGATTTGGACATGGTAGGCGCGCTCCATCGCATCAGCACAGAGATCAATATAGTCAGGGACACCGTTACGTGGGTGAAAATCTTCAAGCGGTGGTGCATGCGGTCCGACGCGCGTGTAATGGAGTCTAAAATGCGGTGTGGTAAACTTTTCTGGTAATTCTATGTCACCGAAGAAACTGCCGGGGAGTCCGGGGCGTAGGAAAATAGGCTTGAGTTCCTGTCGATATATTGCCGGTAAGTTGTGCCAATTCTTAGCGAGGGTGACAAAACTGTCGGTTACGCATTCCGTTATTTCATTCTGGGTGTATTGGGATTTAAGGTTAGTGAACTTCCGAGCGGTTTGGATTGCGCTTTGAAGTTCGGGATCCGGCGGTACGGCGCGTGCAAAGGGCAAGTATGTTATAAGAAACACAATGGTTATAAGAAGGAATAATTTCATATTTTTAATTTTAAGCGAAACGGGTCGGTTTTCCATCAAGGCTGGTGTGGTTGGTTTCTTTCCAATATGCTTCTACGCCTTCTTCGCCTTTCTTGGTTGCCCATGCGTTTAGTTGTTCTCTTTCACCGACGTAGTCATAAAGCGGGACAGCCATTCCACACGAGGTTTGCACGAGGTCAACGGTGAGATCAAAGATTTGCCTTGCCCCGGGAAGCGGACGGAAAAGCGGGAAGAGTAGCTGCCATTCGGCATTGTCTTTGTGGATGGCTTTTGCGGTGCCGTAAAGTCGGAGGATTAAGGGGTTATCCTCAAATGCGGTAAACATAAGTGTCATGCGAGGGTTCTCTTGAACGTGCGCGGCAGTTTCATTACCGCTTCCTGTTACGTTTAACCAAGCGACACGGTTTGAGTCGAGGACGCGTAAGGAATCCATGCCCTTTGGGGATAGATTGATTCTGCTGTCGGCAGTTGCGGTTGCAACAAAGAAGATTTTTTGGTTTTCGATGAATTGCTGCAGTTTAGGTGAGATATGCTTGTATAGTTTTGCCATTGTATTGATTCCCTCTAAAACGACTTGAAGCCTCACCTTTTAAGAGATGCCCAAGTCGTTGCTAATTTATCCGAAGGTTCAACTGCCTGCGGTTCAGCACCCTCAATGTCAGCGACGTATTCGCCTTCGTAGAGACGAATATGATCGAGCCAGACATCAACCTTTTCTGCGCCCATGATAATCCCGGCGCGTGTATTGACATCATCTGCTGTCATTTTGAAGGTGATAAAGAATTCCTTCCATTCTCCAGACAGATTGATTGTCTGTCTTGCATATTCATTCCATGGGGCACCTTGATGTAGAATCCGCATGACGACGCTTCTCGGTTTTTCACTTTTTGCCCACAAACTATAGGTATAGGTGGTGCCTTTCTCCAACGTGAAGGGTTGCTGATAGAATTGGATGTGCCATAACTCGCCAGCCTTGCTGATTTTGACGTAAACGACCTTTTTGCCAACAATGGGTTCTGCTTTTTTGCCTTCCGTTTGGAAAAGTGCAGCGGCATCGGCATGTGTCCAATGGTGCCACCCTTCAAGATTGAGGTCGAAATCACCGTTTTTGAGGATATTATCGGGCGGTTTTGCACCATAAGTGAGCGTGGCAATCCCACATAACCATATTAATACAAATGGATAAATGTAAGTCGCAACTTCCTTAGTTGTGTTCACCGTCCTCGCCATCATGCTCGCTGTCTCCCTCTCTGTCATGTTCACCCTTTCCCTCTCTGCCATGCTCACCACCTTTTTCTCCCTGACCATGTTCACTTTCCCCGACTTCAGGATGTGCAGTCCATCCGTCAAAGTTCGTGCTTGTCGCAGCGAGTAAGATTTCTTTTTTTTCACCGGGAGCGAGGTCGCCACGGGGTGTCGGACCGAGTTCTTTTCCGTTGGATAGGTGGACTTCAACCCGGACCTGCTTTAAAGTTTCATTTGTGGTGTTTTCCACAGTCCCTTTGAAGGCGTTGTTCTGTGCGTCGTAAGTCAAGATGAGTCGGGCACCGTTCCGTACCCGGTCATAAGTTTCGTTGAGTGCCAGTTCGGCACCGGATTCTTCTCCATCCTCACTATGGGATGACGTGTTCTTCTTTGAACAACCGATAATAACGATGCCTATTAACACAATAACAACTGCGCCGAGAATTACATTGGTTTGATTCATGGGGTGCCTCCTTTATCTAAAAAATTAATTTTTCGTGTTATACAGGTTTATTTTTTTACAAGAAAAGACATGTCAAAGATAGGGAAATTGTAGCGTAAAAAGAGGTAAAGTGTCAAGAAAAAAGGGGCAATCGATGTATTGCCCCTTGAAGAGGTACTCTAACAGAGTCCTGGGTTGCGTCAATGCTGAAGTGGCTGGCTTAACCACCACCGCCACCTTCAGGGCCTTCGCCACCTTGACCGCCATGCTCGCCGCCGCCTTCGCCACCACCAGCACCGGCTTCACCACCACCGGCTTCAGGGCCTTCGCCACCTTCGCCCGCTGGGCCATGGCCGCCTTCACCACCTTCGCCGCCAGCACTGCTGGGACCGACTTCGGGGTGTGCTACCCACTCGGTAAAGGATTGACCCCCGACCGGAAGTGTGATAGCGTGCGATTCACCGGGCATAAGGTCAACATTCGGTGTTGGACCGAGTTCATCAACGGTGATCATACCGTCATATAAATGAACTTCGACGCGAACTTGCGTTAAAATCGCATTGGTCGTATTTGAAACAGTGCCTGTAAAGGCATCCGTCGCCGCATCATAGGATATAATCAGACGGGCACCGTTTCGGATATTGTCGTATGTATCGGTAAGACCGTATCGGACTGACGACTCTTCGTCATCCATTGGTACGGTAGTTATTGGCTGCTGCGGCGTTGCTCGTTCACAACCGATAATCGCCGCTGCCATCAATATGGCGACGAGTAGGGTGAGGGTTCCAAAATTGCGTTTCATGAGTCTGCTCCTTCCTAAAAGCATAAATTGTATGAATTGGTATGAATTGATGAAAAGTAAAATGTAATCTACTATCGTTTGCGCTATAGCCAAGCGAGCAATTTGGTATATTGCTCGCTTGGGGGCATCCGCTAACAGCGTCCTCGGTTGCCTCAGTGCTGAAGTGGTTGGCTTAACCGCCGCCACCACCTTCGCCACCTGCGCCGTGTTCACCGCCTTCACCAGCGTGTTCACCGCCACCTTCGCCGCCACCAGTACTGCTGGGACCGACTTCGGGGTGTGCTACCCACATGTCAAAGGGTTCGTCTATTGCCATCAGTTCAATCGGTATTTTTTCACTGGGGGCAAGGTCTCTTGGCGGGGTGGGACCGAGTTCTGGATCCGTCGGATCGGGGCCTTGGCTGTTGAATAGGTGAATTTCGACGCGAACTTGCTGTAAAATCGCATTTGTCGTATTTTCAACAGTCCCTTTAAAGGTATTGGTGGCTTCATCATAAGCCAGAATTAGACGTGCCCCTTTTCGGGTATGATCATACGTCTCGGCCAGAGTGAGTTGATTTGCCGACTCTTCGTCACTGCCACCAGCAGCGATTGGGTTTTCTCCTGCTTCAGATGTCTCATTGTCTCTTGTGCATCCGGTAATACCGGCTATCAATATCAGCGTAAA
>PYJC01000152.1 GCA_003635255.1 Candidatus Poribacteria bacterium
ATGTTTCTAAACTTGACAAAATCGGTCAGATGTGTTACTGTTTTTAGGAAGTTTTGGGTATTAGGTAAAAGTTACCACAAACCCGAATATTTTTCAAGTATTTTGTCAAAAGGAGAAAAGTTAGGTTATGCCCATAAGAATTTTTATCTTAATTTCAGTTATTCTGCTCACTGCGCTCATAGGGTGCGAACGCGTGAATCAGGTAGTTCAGCCCGATGCTACCACTACCCCGACAGAAACGACATTAAAAATTGGTGTGATTCAACCATCTAACACTTTTACGACCTTCAGCCAAGGTGCTGAAACCGCCCGTGCTCAAATTAATGAAAAGGGCGGGGTACTCGGTATGCAGGTAGAATTTATCAGTCGAAACAATCAACCCATCGCGAGTGAACCGCCGACCCCAGAAGCCAGCGTCACTGCCGCAAAAGAACTCATTGAAATGGAAGATGTCTTTGCCCTCCTGGGTCCCGTTTACTCCAGCAATTCCGTCGAGGTCGGTCCGATCGCGCAACAGGCACAGCGACTTATGCTTCCGGGTTCCAGCGGTTCAAACGTGCCAGCAGTCGGGGATTACGTCTTTCTCATTACGGTGCCGAACCCATTTCAAGGAAAAGTGATGGCAGGTTTCGCCATGAATCCGAATGAGCTTGGTGCAAAAACGGCAGCAACGATTATCGAGGAAGGCGATGACTATACAATTGATCTTGTAGCGGCGTTCGAGGCAGCTTTTCAGGCAAATGGTGGAGAAATCGTTTACAGTGGTGCCTATACCGTAGGCGATACCAACTTCACCGCACTGCTCACAGAAATTCACGGGGCGACGCCTGATGTTATTTTCTGTCCTGGTTTTCAGCCGGAAGTGCCATCGTTGATAAATGAAGCACGGCAAATCGGTATCACAGGGACCTTCCTCGGTGGCAGCGCGTGGGATGATAGGGAACGATTTCTCAGTATCTTAGACGATAACAGTGTACTGGATGGAAGTTATTATCCGACCAATTTCTCGGTTGCGACACAAGACGCGGATGTGCAGGAATTCGTGAGTGGTTACACCACACTCTTCGGAAGTCCACCGGATGGCATCGCCGCGTCGGGCTACGATGCGATGCGACTCTTGGCACGCGCAATAAAGACAGCAGGTTCACTTGACCGCGTTGCAGTTCGCGATGCGTTCGCTGCAGTCAATGGCTACAAAGGGGCGACAACCATTTCGCATTACGATGAGAACCGGCACCCCGTCAAAAGCCTCGCAATCCAGACAATCCGCGGCGGGCAGGTTGAACACTACAAGGTTGTAGAACCGTAGCGCACGAGCGTACAATGCAGAAAATATCGCCAACGCGCCCGAAGGCTTTTTTGATTGACATGGATGGAACGCTCTATTTTAAAGGCGAACCTTGCCCTGGCGCAATCGAAACTGTCAACTACCTACGACAGGAGAAATACCAACTCCGGTTCTTGACGAATACGACTGCTAAAACCCCGAAGATGCTTCACGCGCAGATGCAAGCACTCGGCTTTGACATCTACGAAGATGAGATCTTCAATGCAACTTACGCCTGTCTCCAATACCTACGCTCGCAGCCTGGGGCAAGTTGCCACTTCATGGTCGATGATGCTGTCAAAGCGTTTTTCAAGGAGATACCGATAGATGATGACGCACCTGATTTTGTCGTTGTTGGAGACTACGGCGAAGGATTTGATTTTCACACTTTAAATCACGCCTTTCGTCTGTTAATGAACGGTGCTGAACTCATAGCCTTACAAAAGGGACTCTACTGGTTCTCTTCTGAAGGAATGTTCTTGGATTGTGGTGCATTCGTGACGCTGCTGGAAGCAGCAGCAGAGAAGACCGCCAAAGTCATGGGCAAACCGAGCGAGACGTTCTTCAAAATCGCGCTTGAGAGTCTTCAGCTTTCCCCAGGCGAAGCAGTTGTGATAGGCGACGACATCACTTCCGACATCGTTGGTGCGCAGGCAATGGAGATGCGGAGCATCTTGGTTAAGACAGGAAAGTTTAAACCCAATCAGTTGGAAAATCCCGTCGCGAAACCGACATGGGTACTTAATAGCATCGCAGAATTACCGAATATGTTTTAGACAACATTTCTTTCTACTTTTCCATAGAAGCGTCGGAGGCAATACTTATGACGAATCAAACTACGCAACTCGGTGTCGTTGGGTGTGGATGGGCAGGTCGTCAAGCTATCCAAGCTGCCAACGCCACCTCTCACCTAAACGTTATTGCGATTGCAGAGCGCGATCCTGCTCGTCGTGCGGAAGCAGGAGATGAGAGTGCAGTCCCGCATCGCTATGCTGACTATCACGAACTCCTTGAAAACTCTGATGTAGAAGCCGTCTATCTCGCGACTTCTCCAGATGGTAGGCTACAGCAAGTGCTTGATACGCTCAATGCGGGGAAGCACGTCTTAGTGCAAAAGCCGCACGCCATCCGCGCCCCCGAAATTTTAGAGATGGCGGCTGCCGCAGAACAATCCGACAAGACCCTCCAATTCTGCTATTTTATGCGTCATTTCCCAAACAACCGCAAGATTCGGCGCGCTGTGCTGAACGGCGCAATCGGAGACCTGTATCACGCCCGCGTCTTTGGGAAATACAACTTTATCCCAGACTTTGATGAGAACAGTCGCTGGCTACACGTCTATGGACAGAAGGGCGGTTCGTTAGGGCAGCACTACTCGCACGAACTCAACTTGACGTGGTGGTGGATGGGGTGTCCGAAACCGGAGTGGGCGTTTGCTGCAAAGCACGTGCTTTATCCGCAATATGACGGACCCGAAGGCGCAGCGGAGGACTATTTCACCGGTCTCCTCGGCTGCGAAGGCGGGAAAACCATCCAGATTGACTGTTCTCGGATGAGCCACTCGGACTCCGCGAGTGTTGTGGAACTTTACGGTACGACTGGCGCAATCACAAACGGTGGTATATCGCGTTTCAAAGATGGCGAGTTTATCCGAGAAGCCATTGATGAACCGCTTGAGATTGACCACGGCGAACTCCCGGAAGAGGTGCATGTCTTCTACTATGAACTGAACCACTTCGGCATGGCGATCGCAGGTGAGGTCGCACCCGATGTCTCTGCGCCAGATGCCTATATCTTCATGCAAATCTTAGATGCATTCTACGACAGCGCAAAGAGTGGTGAGAAAGTAGGCATCTCCTCGTAGAAGCAATCTTTAGAAGTACTGCTTGACAAAAACGACCTCTACTGTTAATCTGATACAATCTATTATTCTCTGTAGCCTGTGGTTTCCATTCGCTGTATCAAGGATACTAAGGAGACGCTTCCATGTATAAAACTGCGATGTTGGGGTGCGGCGGTCGCGCCCGTGGGCACGCAGATGCGTATCGCTTCGTCAAACGCGGTAAGCTCGCTGCAATCTGCGATATGAACGAAGAACGCCTCAACAACTTCGGGGATGACTTCGGTATCTCTTCACGCTACACCGACTTAGACGAGATGCTTGAAAAAGAGAAACCCGATGTCCTGCATATCGTCACAAGTCCGGTGGTTCCGAGTAGCAACGAACGGATCCGTTATCCGTTGATGAAACAGGCATCCGATCACGGTGTTCCTGCGGCGATTATTGAAAAACCGGTTGCTATTGAAGGTGAGGATTGGAAGCAGATTGCGGGGTTAGCGGAAGAGACGCAAACAAAATTTGTCGTTAATACACAGCTCAACTTCCACCCAAAAAATCTGGAACTAAAACAGGATGTCGCAGAAGGGCGTATCGGCGAGATTCAATTTATTGATGCCAGTGCGCGCAGTAGATCCGCCGAGCAGGGAGGACATGTGCTACAGTTGGTGTCCTCTTACATTGACGACGCACATCCGATACGGGTTCTTGGACAAATCGCTGGCGGCGAGCATTTAAATTCTACGGGTGGGCATCCCGGTCCGACGCATACAGCCGGACAAGTTTTGTATGAGAACGGTGTCCATGTCTCTATTGCATTTGGAACACAGATGGCACAAATGGCATCCGATGACCCGGGTATCTATGGTCACAAACGTGTCTTTGTTGTCGGGACGAAAGGCTTCGTACATTGGCGTTTCAGCAGTTGGGAACGCTCAACATTGGAGAGTGGCTATGAAGGCGGTCCGCTGAACTACGGGGAGCAAGATGTCGTTGCACAGGCGAACTTCACCGAAGCCATTTTCGATTGGTTAGAGGATGAGAATAAGGTGCATCCGACACATCTCAAGCAATCCCTCGTTGAGAATAACCTCATCTTAGGGATGTACCACAGCGGGATAACAAACGAGATTGTTGACCTCCCATTTGAACCACCCGATGGGTTAATGGATGCATTTCGAGAGAGGCTATAGAACGTTAATTTGTTAGGACTTACGCAATTTTCTTACGAATAGCGATTATCATGCGCCGCTGGCGAGGTTTCAAACCTCGCCAGCGATGAAGCTGCGTAAGTCCCATTTGTATCTTTCCCGATAGGCAGTTTTAGGTTTTGAGGAAGTAAGGAAGAAAAGGAAGGTTGGAAGAACTATCGTTTTCGCTGTTTTCCGAACTTCCATCCTTCCAATCTTCCAACTGCTCTGAGGATCAAGACCGTAAATTTGATATTGAAGGAGATATTTTTATGTATAAAACTGCGATATTAGGATGTAGGGGTCGCGCCCGTGCCCATGCAAATGCTTACCAGTTTGTCAAACGCGGCAAAGTCGCCGCCATCTGCGATATGAACGAGGAACGGCTCAGCGAATTCGGAGACGAATTTGATATCTCTTCACGCTACACCGATTTAGACGCGATGCTTGAGAAAGAGAAGCCGGATGTCCTGCACATTGTCACCGCACCCGTGCTACGGGGGACGAGTGAACGCATCCGTTATCCATTGATGAAACAGGCATCCGATCACGGTGTGCCAGCAGTGATTATCGAAAAACCGATTGCTGTTGAGAGTGAGGATTGGAAGGAAATTGCGGGGTTGGCAGAAGAAACACAAACGAAATTTGCCGTTAATACACAACTCAACTTCCATCCGAAAAATCTGGAATTAAAACAGGACGTCGCCGAAGGACGTATCGGTGAGATTAAATTCATCGATGCCAGTGCGCGTAGCACGCCAGTCGATCAAGGTCCGCACGTGCTTCAGTTAGTGTCGTCCTATATTGACAACTCGCGTCCAGTGCGGGTTCTTGGACAAATCGCTGGCAGCGAGGGTTTGGATTCAGATCAACCGTCTCCGATGCATGCAGCTGGGCAAGTTTTGTACGAGAACGGTCTCCACGTCTCTGTTGCGTTTGGTACTGGCATGGGGACGACAGCATCCGATAACCCGGGTATCTACGGGCACAAACGTGTCTTTGTTGTCGGGACGAAGGGTTTCGTGCATTGGCGTTTCAGCAGTTGGGAGCGTGCAACCCAAGAAGGTGGCTATGAGGGCGGTCCACTGAACTACGGTGACCAGAATATCGTTGCGCAAGGCAATCTCACTGAAGCGGTCTTCGATTGGTTAGATGACGAGAGCAAGGTGCACCCGACGCATCTCAAGCAGTCGCTCGCGGAGTTCAACCTTCTCTTAGGGATTTACTACAGCGGCGTAACGAACGAGATTATTGACCTTCCATTTGATCCGCCAGATGGCTTAATGGACTCGCTCCGAGAAAGATTGTGATTTGAAATAAATCGGTATTGTGGTTGAGGACACTGTGCCTTTACCCTATACTGTGTTGTGGCGCGCTGCGGGCGCGCTATTTTAACATTAGAGGAGACATTTTTATGTACAAAACAGCGTTCTTAGGGTGTGGGGGTCGTGCCCGTGCGCATGCGGATGCGTATCGGTTCGTCAAGCGCGGCAAAATCGCCGCAATCTGCGATATGAACGAAGAGCTACTCAACAGCTTTGGAGACGACTTTGGGGTTTCATCCCGCTACACCGACTTGGATGAGATGCTCGAAAAAGAGAAACCGGATGTTTTGCATATTGTCACCGCGCCGGTGTTACGGGGTACCAATCAGCGGATTCGGTATTCGCTAATGAAGCAGGCATCGGATCACGGTGTGCCAGCGGCGATCGTGGAAAAGCCGATTGCCGTTGAAAGTGAGGACTGGAAGCAGCTTGCAGGGTTAGCAGAAGAGACGCAAACGAAGTTTGTCGTTAACACACAACTCAACTTCCATCCGAAAAACCTGGAATTGAAGCGAGATGTCGCAGAAGGCAGAATCGGTGAAATCAAGTTTATTGATGCCAGCGCACGCAGCACGCCTGTTGATCAGGCACCGCATGTATTGCAACTCGTCTCTTCTTACATCGACAACTCGCGTCCGGTTCGAGTGCTCGGACAGGTTTCTGGCGGACAGGATTTGGATTCCACTCAGCCCTCCCCGATGCATGCTGCCGCTCAGGCTTTATATGCAAACGGTCTTCACGTCTCTCTTGCGTTCGGGACAGGTTTAGGGCAGAAAGTACCTAAAGAACCGGATGCTGGGAATCACACCCACAAACGTGTGTTTGTCGTGGGGACGAAAGGGTTTGTGCATTGGCGGTTTAGCAGTTGGGAACGCGCAACGCCAGAGGGTGGCTACGAAAGCGGTCCACTTGACTACGGCGAGCAGGATGTCGTCGCGCAGGGGAACCTTACCGAAGCCGTTTTCGATTGGCTGGATGATGAGAACAAGCAGCATCCGACACACCTCAAGCAGTCGCTCGCGGAGTTCAACCTACTTCTGGGAATTTACTACAGCGGCGTAACAAATGAGATTATAGATCTACCATTTGAACCCCCTGATGGGTTAATTGATGTACTCCGAGAGAAACTATAAAAAGTTAACCTGTATTTTCTCGTCTTAACATCTGACCTATTTTGCCTTGATATTGGAAATAGTATTGAAGGAGACATTTTATGTATAAAACAGCGTTCTTAGGGTGCGGGGGGCGCGCCCGTGCCCATGCAAGTGCCTACCGTTTTGTCAAACGCGGCAAAATCGCCGCAATCTGTGATATGAATGAAGAGTTACTCAACAGTTTCGGAGACGACTTCGATGTTTCCTCCCGTTACACTGACCTTGATGAGATGCTTGAAAAAGAAAAACCGGATGTCCTCCACATTGTCACGGCACCCGTGCTGCGGGGGACGAATGAGCGGATCCGTTACCCGTTGATGAAGCAAGCATCGGATCACGGGGTGCCAGCGGCGATTGTCGAAAAACCGATTGCTGTTGAGAGTGAGGATTGGAAGCAGATCGCTGGGTTAGCGGAAGAGACGCAAACGAAGTTTGTTGTCAATACGCAACTTAACTTCCACCCCCAAAACTTGGAATTAAAGCGGGATGTCGCAGGAGGCAAGATCGGTGAGATTAAGTTCATTGATGCCAGCGCCCGGAGTACACCTGTTGATCAAGCACCGCATGTGTTGCAGTTAGTATCCTCCTATATTGACAACTCGCGTCCGGTACGTGTCCTGGGTCAAATCGCCGGAAGAGATCAGTTAGAGTCCGCACAGCCGTCTCCGATGCATGCCGCTGGGCAAGCCATATATGAGAACGGTCTCCATGTCTCTCTTGCATTTGGGACAGGTATGGGAACGTTGGCATCGGACAGCGAGAGCACTGTTGCGCATAAACGTGTTTTTGTTGTAGGCACGAAAGGTTTTGTGCATTGGCGTTTCAGTAGTTGGGAACGCGCGACGCCAGAGGGTGGCTACGAAGGCGGTCCGCTGAACTACGGGGAACAAGATATCGCTGCACAAGGCAACCTCACTGAGGCTGTCTTTGACTGGTTAGATGATGAGAACAATGTGCATCCGACGCATCTCAAACAGTCGCTTGCAGAGTTCAACCTGCTCTTAGGTCTTTACTACAGCGGGATAACAAACGAGATTATTGACCTCCCATTTGAACCGCCCGATGGTTTGATGGATTCCCTTCGAGAAAATTTGTAAACCGACAAACATAGCGGCAGGCGAGAGGATCGCTTGCCGCGCTGTGTCCAAACTGCTGATAGCATTGATGTGCCAAATAAGCCGGAATATCTTGGAAGTCTCGCAGTTTTGGGGAATTTAGTTTACGATGCGCAAACGATTTTAGAGATCATTTCGGAGGAAACCATGCAACAATCTTCTATCGCTGAATACTTAGCACCCGAAGCACACGAACAGGGAGTTCAACAAGGAATCCAGCAAGGCTTAAGAGAAAGCGCACGTAAGCATATCCTTGAAGCCCTGACACTCCGTTTACAGCCCAACGTAGCCGAAACCTTCAAGCCAACATTGGAGACGATTGACGACTTGCAACGTCTTGATCAGCTGCATCGCGCTGCAATACTCGCGGAAAGCCCTGAAGATTTCACGCAAGCATTGAACGAGAACGACGAATGAACCGTACTGTAGTTTTTCCGCAAATTATCCTACATTTTTCTCAATGTTCATTACCTTGGTTTGACATCAAAATATTAAAGGAGACATTTTTGTGTATAAAACCGCAATGTTAGGGTGTGGTGGCCGCGCCCGTGCACACGCTGATGCCTACCGCTTCGTCAAAGGCGGTAAACTCGCCGCAATTTGCGATATGAACGAAGAGTTACTTAACAAATTCGGAGACGATTTCAACATCTCCTCACGCTACACCGACTTGGACGAGATGCTTGAAAAAGAGAAACCCGATGTCCTCCACATTGTCACCGCACCGGTGCTACGAGGTAGCAACGATCGTATCCGTTATCCCCTCATGAAACAGGCATCCGATGCGGGTGTGCCAGCAGCAATTGTCGAAAAACCGATTGCTGTTGAAAGTGAGGATTGGAAGCAGATCTCAGGACTTTCCAAGGAGACAAAAACCAAATTTGTCGTCAACACACAACTCAACTTCCACCCCAAAAACTTAGAATTAAAAGCAGATGTAGCGGCAGGACGGATCGGCGAGATTAAGTTCATTGATGCCAGCGCACGCAGCACACCCGTTGACCAAGGTCCGCACGTCCTGCAGTTGGTGTCGTCTTATATCGACAACTCTCGTCCCGTCCGTGTTCTCGGTCAAATCTCTGGTGGCGAACACTTAGATTCAGCGCAACCTTCACCGCAATATGCGTCCGCACGTGTCCAGTACGAGAACGGACTTCATGTCTCTGTCGCATTTGGGACAGCCATCGCACCGACTGCCTCCGATGATCCAGTCGTCTTTTTCCATAAGCGCGTATTTGTCGTTGGCATGAAAGGTTTTGTGCATTGGCGTTTCAGCAGTTGGGAGCGTTCAACGCCAGAGAGTGGCTATGAAGGCGGTCCGCTGAGTTATGGCGAGCAGGATGTCGCGGCGCAGGGGAACCTCACCGAGGCGGTCTTTGATTGGCTTGACGACGAGCGTAAGGTGCATCCCACGCATCTTGAACAGTCCCTCGCCGAATTCAACCTGCTTTTGGGGATTTACTATAGCGGCATCACCAACGAAGTAATTGATCTTCCCTTTGACCCACCAGATGGGTTGATGGATCAACTAAGAGCCAAGTTGTAGGATAGATGCTTGTTCTCCTCACTGTCCGGTGGGGTTTCGATGTCTCACCGGACACGCGTATAAATGGAGGTATACTTGTGTCCCTTTCAAAAATTACGTGTCTAATCTTCCTGCTGTTAGGTGTCATCGCTCTTACAGCAAACGCGGAATTAGTTGGCTATTGGTCATTTGATGAAGCAGACGGAGTGGATGATCTTAGCGGAAACGGTAACGACGGTGTCATCCACGGGAAACCGAAGGTCGTAGATGGAAAATTGGGGGAGGCCTTGGAATTCAACGGCAGTACAGATTATGTCGAAATCCCAGATGCCCCGTCTATTTCCGAACTGGAGGCACTATCTATGGCAGCGTGGATTAAACCGTTAAAACTCGGTGCTTGGGTAGCCGTTGCCGAAAAAGGGATCCACCTCAACTGGAGTTACGGATTCTTCATTGAACCTGATGGAACGCTCTCCTTTGAGGTTTCTACCGGTCCCGGTAACAATCTCGTCTGTTGTGTTGGCAATGTTAAAATGGAAATTGGACAGTGGTATCATATCTTCGGTTCGTACGATGGTAAGTCCGTGAAGGCTTATGTTGATGGCAAGTTAGAAGGTGAGATGGCGGGTAATGATGCCGTCCATATCACCGAAGGATTACCCTTTACTATCGGGAGTCGAAATGGTCAAAACCATTTTGGCGGTGCTGTTGACGAGGTGGCATTCTGGGACGAGGCAATCTCTGTTGAGGAGTCAATGGAACCGCTTCCTGTGAAACCCAAGGACAAGTTGGCAACTGTTTGGGGCGCGATAAAGGCATACCGATAAAAAACGATGGAAACGTATTCTGAAAAATTTACGGAACACGGTTATCTTGTTGTGAAATCAGCACTATGCGAGGCAGATCTTGCCCCATTAATCGCTGTTGTTTCTGATGTCGTTGACAAACGTGCCACGGAACTCTATAACGAAGGCGTGATCTCTGACACCTATGAAAACCTACCTTTTGAACACCGTTGGCATGCGATCCTAAAGGCGTGTGGTCGGGAGAACGAAGTCTTTGGCTGGCATACCCTTGTCTTTAGTGAGGCACTCTTTGAGCTGATAACGCATCCGAAGGTGCTGGACGTGCTTGAGCATCTTATCGGTAGCGATATTCAATTCAACGGTGATTTTTGGGTGCGTCCGAAGCTCCCGAACGAAAAACTGACGACACTGCCGTGGCACCAAGATAGTGCATACATGCCGGACACCGAAAACGATACGCATCTCACTGTATGGCTACCCTTAGTCGATGTCAAAACCGAGAACGGTGCTTTACAGTTCTTACCCGGAAGCCACAAAGCGGGTTTACAAACTTATCACCGTGTCCCCGGCGAAGCGTTTGCCGTTCCTGTGCTCCCACCTACCTCATCCCATACCGAGATTGATACTTTGGAGATGCAAAAAGGCGACCTGCTCGTTTTTAACAATTTGGTCTTTCATCGGTCCCTCTTCAACCGCAGCGATATGATCCGTTGGTCAGTAGATTTTCGATTCAGCCCGACGGACACCTCATTAGACGGACTCTGGCACGAAGCGATTGCGTGTCCCGCCCGTGCGCGCGAAACTCGGCAGTGTCCGACCTCGTGGCAAGATTGGCGGGCACAATGGGAAGCCAGTCCGCATAAGGGAAGGTTTGTTTAGAAGTTAAGCATAATCCCTCTGTTTTGATAAGGAATTGTATTTTTGTGTTTTTTGTGTTATAATTTTTCTTTAAATATAATATAAAGCGAGAATGTGTTGTGTAGAAATCGGTGAATGGACACAATTTACCTGATCCTCTAACAATACATAGGAGGATACTTTGTTGAACGCGAGGATTATAACAATCGCTATCGGCGTGATGCTCATGTTGAGTATCAACTTAATTGGTTCTGCTGAAATTACCGAAGATACGGTTGCAGCAGCATGGCTGTTTGATGGCGATGCTAAAGATGTTTCTGGAAACGGGTTTGATGGCGAAGTCAAAGGCGGCAAATTTGTCAAAGGTCAAATCGGCGATGCGCTCGAACTCAACGGTTCAGACGAGTGGGTTGAAATTCCGAAACGGATCGGCGAATTTGAAGAACTTACCTTCGCACATTGGGTCAAGTCCACTGGACGTGAGGGCGCATGGCGTGTTTTCTTCAACGTCAACGGTTGGAAAGCGGGAGACATCCATTACCAGATGCACCCGAATAATAAGGTTGAGTTCTCCATTCACAGCAACCCAGGTGGGAATGATACCTTTGCAACCTATATGTTGGCAGGTGACCAGATGGACAAATGGGTCCATATTGCAACCGCCTACAGTGCAAAGGAAAAGAAGATTCGTTTCTATGTTAAGGCGAACTTGATATCGAAAACGATTGGGGTGGGAATCCGGGTGTCCTTGATCCCGCTCGGATTGGTGACTGGAATCAATCAAGACAGTGGGAAGGACTCATAGACGAGTTCATTATCTTCAACACTGTTCTTGACGAAGGCGACATCCAAGCCGTTATGGATGACGGGTTGGAAACAACGCTCGCTGTGGATGCAAAAGAGAAGCTGGCTGTTACATGGGGAAGCCTAAAAAAATAAGATAAATGCAATCCGCCGATCGCTATTATCCTAAACATGCTGCCTATAGCGAGTAAGTAGTGATCGAAAATTTCTATCAGCGGTTTGAGATGTCCGCCAATCCTGTGTGGACATCTCCTCTCGTGGTAGCAGGATAGGTGATACATGGACTTAGGACTCAACGGAAAACGTGCAATTGTTACCGGTGGCAGTCGAGGCATCGGTAAACAGTGCGCGCTTGCGCTCGCACGAGAGGGGGTTCATGTCTGTATCGCTGCCCGAACCCAAGAAACGCTAAATCAAGCACTCACAGAAATCAATCAGACTGGACATAAAGGGCACGCCGTTGCTGGCGATCTAACCACACAGGCGAACTGTGAAAAAGTGGTGCAGGCGACAATCGCTCGCTTTGGCGGTGTTGATATTCTCGTCAACAACGTCGGTGCTGCTCGGAATGCTGATATTCTGGAGTTATCACCGGAACTGATTGAAGACGCACTCGCATTGAAAACTTACAGTTATCTACGAATGTCCCAACTGGTTATTCCGTATATGAGCGAAAATCGGTGGGGACGCATTATCAATATCGCAGGTTCGGCGGGCACAAGTCCTACCCGCGGAAACATACCCACCGGTGCTGCCAATGTTACGATCCTGAATATAACACGGGCACTTTCCGATGCTGTTTCGGCGGATGGCATCTTGGTAAATACCGTTTGTCCTGGATTGACGAATACCGGTCGAGCGCGGACCCAGCAAGGCGCGAGAGCCGAGCGCGAAGGACGCGATGTTGAAGAATTGTTACAAGCACTCGGACGGGAACTTCCTGCGGGTCGCATCGCGGAACCTGAAGAGGTTGCGAATGTCGTGACATTCTTAGCCTCTGAAGCCTGTTCCTATATGTTTGGGACCGCACTTTATATGGATGGCGGCAAACGCCGCGCCACCCCGTAAGGATAACTCAACCCTTACGGGCACAATCCCTTTACCCGAAATTAATTTACAAAAGAGAATTGTTTTAAAGGAGGTTGTTCCAATGAATATTGCTAAGCGTCTATCAACCCACAAATATTTCTTCTTTATGCTGGTATGTGCCGCCATTTTTGCTTGGACTTCCAGTAGTTCGGGCAAAGTTTTATACTATGACGATTTTGAAGATGGAAAAATTGATGGGAAATATGAGTTCAAAAACCATGACGGCGACTGGGTAGAAGAGGACGGCGTTATCAGCCAAACCCATGAAGCTCCTGGTGACCATACCTACCTTGTTCTGAACGGTGGTTTTAAAGAACCGCATACTGGATTGGTGATGATCCGTGTTGATGACTGGGGAGATGGAGACCTGGCACGTTGTGGACTCGGATTTCGTCTTGATCCCGGCGATGCATCGGGGTACGCCTTTCTGATCCATCATTTTTTGAATAACATGGAATTCCTTAACGACCATCTTGCTTGGAAACAGAATGATACCAAACCTCCATTCGGTATGGTGGAAATCGGGACCTGGTACTGGATGAAGGCTGAAATATCTGATGACGGTTTCACTGGCAAAATCTGGGAAGATGGGAAAGAAGAACCCAAAGATTGGCTACTTGAGAGCAAACTTGATTTCGGCAATGTCAGACCTGAGAGCGGACAAGTCGGTCTTAACGGCGGCTCAAGCCGAGGGGCACCCGCACTTACGATTGTCTCTTTTGACAACTGGGCGATTTGCGAAACCCCTGAGGAATGCACGCCTGATGAAATCCTTGTTGTTCAAGCAGCAGGCAAGCTGCCAACGGTCTGGGGCACGCTTAAAGCGCGCTATTAAAGCATCCTATCTCTAACAGTGTGATGGGGAATATAAAAAGTGGTGTAGCGCGTTTATAAAACGCGCTACACCGTAACACGTGGACTAACGTCCATACCCACATTAACGTATGGGAAAAATTTTACTCATCTTATTCGGGATCTTCATCTTTGTTGTATGTATCCTGATTCTCTTCCAAATCTTGCAAGTAATTTTTGCCTTCGTCTTTTCCGTCGCGCTGTTCATCATTGTTGTCGGCGGCGCGTATCTGATTCTTAGGAAGATTTTTAATGGATGAAGGTGCCACGCTACGGCATATCGCTTACAGATTTTCTATACTTTCTACAAATCAAGGAGATTTTATTGTGCTACAAAAAGTTAACTTTGTGATACTAATTCTTGCTGTCAGTCTCATCACAACAAACCTTCCTGCCCAGATCGTTGAGGACGGGTTGGTCAGTTACTGGAGTTTTGATGCAAACAAAATCAGCGGAAAAACCGCCACAGACGGAACAGGCAATTACAACGGGACTATCAAGGGTAGCCCGAAAAAGGTCCCTGGTAAAATCGGTGACGCATTGGAGTTCGATGGAAACGAAGCGAACTTCGTCGAAATTGATAAACCTGAAGAATTTGATTTCAATACCGATTTCACTTGGTCGGCATGGATTAAGACCGACAGTAGTGGTCCGGGTGTAATCTTCGCGAAGACAGGCGGTCCCGGCACTGATGATAAAGGTCCCAAAACCCTATGGGTTCGCAATGGAGTCCTTAATCTTGACACTGGCTGGGTGGGCAATGTCGAAGATGCGGGAAATAACATTGATGATAACAAGTGGCACCACATCGCTGTTGCGGGTACACCGGAGGATAGTGCAGTCCAATTCTTCGTTGACGGTAAAGCAACAGCCAAAGGCGTGCTGAACCTCGCCCAATTCCCGGAAGACGAATGGGAAAACCATGTTTTCATCGGTTTGGACGGTAGAGCTGATGGCGAATTCGGTGTTTTCACAGGTATCATTGACGAATTCAGCATCTATAACCGGGTACTCGAGGAAGCCGAAGTCAATCAGAACTTCAAGGCTGAAACGGGACTGGCAGTTGATCCAAACGGGAAACTTGCCGCGACGTGGGGGGCTATCAAAGCACATCGGTAGGACAATACGCTTTCCTCATAACGTAGGCACGCTTTGAATGTGCCTACGCAATATCGTAGGTGATAGAATGAAGGTCGAGAACCGAACCATCTTTGAAAACGATAATCTTCATGTGCTTCGTAGGCTTGACACTGATTCTATTGACCTGATTTATCTGGATCCGCCCTTCAATTCCAATCGGACGTTTGAGGCACCCGTAGGCACCGAAGCTGCAGGAGCAACGTTCAAGGACTTTTGGACGTTGGATGATCTCGATGATACATCCCATAGCGAACTCGTGGAGAGAGCACCCGAACTCTATCACGCCATCAGTACTGCGGAATTCAGCCATGGGAAATCCATGAAAGCCTATCTCATCATGATGAGCATTCGGATGCTGGAGCTGTTCCGAATCCTCAAACCGACTGGGACGCTCTATCTACATTGCGATGATAACGCCAGCCATTATCTCAAAATGATGATGGATAGTGTTTTTGGAAAAGATAATTTCAGAAATGAGATTATCTGGCAACGGGCGATAACCACGAAAGGAAACCTCAAAAAAGGGTTGGCACGGGATTCCGATAGTATCTTCCGGTATTCAAAAAGCGATACGTATGTCTGGCACGTTGAGGCAGTCACGATCCCCTACGATATGGCGAATTTGGACGAGAAAACAAAACGCCAATATTATTGTGTTGAACCGGAAACCGAACGACGCTTTTCACTCACTTCTATAACCGCGCAGAACTATGATCCCGATTCTCATCTGACTTACGAGGTGATGGGAGTCGTTAGAACGTGGCGTTGGGCGGAAGATCGGATGCGCAAAGAGATTGAAGCCGGACACATCGTTCAAACGCGTCCAGGAAATGTGCCACGCTATAAGCGGTATCTTGATGAACAAAAAGGCAAAAGACTGAACAATATCTGGGTAGATATTCCAAATCTAACAGCCAGAAGTAAAGAACGTATTGGATATCCTACACAGAAACCGATCGCTCTGTTAGAACGCATTATTGGGGCGAGCAGCAATCCCGATGATATGGTACTTGATCCGTTCTGTGGGTGTGCCACCACGTGTGTGGCTGCTGAGCGACTCCAACGTCAGTGGATCGGTATAGATTTAAGTCCGAAATCGTATGAACTCGCGCAGTCGCGTCTCGAACAGGGCGGTATTATCAAGCCGGTCATCCACCGGAAAGACGGGCCTAAGTTTACAAACAAAGGAGTACTAAAATGGAAAAGTTTATGAAGTTTATAGTAAAATCCGAAAATAAGTTTACAGTTTATCAGGGAACAAACACCCTCCCACCGCTGGCGAGGATTGTATCCTCGCCATTTTGTGAGTGTATAAGTAATTACGGGTTTTACTATAAAATCACAA
>PYJC01000153.1:0-9934 GCA_003635255.1 Candidatus Poribacteria bacterium
TTCCATACTGGTTCGATTAAAAGGCTTTATGAAAACCGTCAACATATTATACGCGATTCTTATGGTCCGCGTCAAGTCAATTTTTAGAATTGCGATTTTTAGCGTTGGTTTGCTGTTGACCTCCGGTTGTGCAAATTCTCTGGGAGATTGACGGCATCAGGTAGAACATGGGTTTAAGCACAATTTTACTCAAAAATTGCGAATCTATTACCCATCTAAAACCTTCGTTTGAACGAGGTCGACAGCAAACTTTAGTTTTATTTCTTGATGAAAGGCTTGTTCAGCACCGTGTTCACCTGAATTTTGTGATATAGGTGTCGCGACCAGAAGATCGCTCCTACAAGAAGATATATTACCGGCAGCGTCGCTGCTCGCGACACAAACGATTTTATCACAATTTATTTAAAAGTTGATGAACGTTAGAGTAGATTTGTCGCGGGATTTTTATCTACCCCCATGACCTCTTTATCAACCCAGCGTGCATCTCGCAGTTGATAAATGATAATTGAGTCATATTCAAGATCCGTAAGTCCTGCTAATCCGGATTTGACCCTTGCAAGCTGGGCTTTGGTCAACTGCCCTTCAAAAACTGAGTTTTGAATCCAATTGAGGTGTTGTCGAAGATATTTGCATACCTTTGCGACGCGCGTAACTTCAATGTCGTAAACAAGAATGATGTACATAGTTTTAGTTGTCAGTCCTCAGTTGTCAATATTCAGTTGTAATCGTGTGAGGGGATTGTTCCTATAGTGCCCCACGACTACGTATTTTTACCACCATGGTCGCAATGCTTGATAAGTTTCCATATCTACGAGATGCTTGATGAGTTTATAGCACTCCAAGCGGATGAGTCGCTGATAGGAGACGTGACGTTTTAACTTCCGATGTGAGACTGTCTGTTTGAGTTGTTCGTCAAAGGCAGCGATGAAGAGTTTGCGTCCGGTTTCATTGAGATAGCAACCATCAACGTTTGTCTCAAAATGTTTAGACTCGTTGAGTTGCTGACGGTTGAATAGACGAAAGATAATTCGATCGATAATGAGAGGTTTGAATATTTCAGCGAGATCAAGACTCAGTGAGAAGCGTCGGTCACCGGGCTCATGAAGAAAGCTGATCGTGGGGTTGAGTTGTGTTCGATAAATTTCGGTGAGGCACGCGGAATACATCATTGAATTTCCGAAGGAGATGAGCGCGTTAATGGGGTTATCCGGTGGACGACGGACGCGCTTCTCGAACGGTGTTTTTAGGGTCAAAATGGTGTTAAATGCGGTGTAATAGATGTCTCGGATGGTGCCTTCATATCCCATCAATTCGTTTGTGTTCTTTGCGGATCGACTTTCTGTGAGGATATTCTCAATTGACGCAATTTGTGTGCTACAATCCTTATCACGATTGGTGTGATAGCGTAGGATGCGGAGCATGTTGAAGACGGCGGATTCAACAAATTCGTGTGCGATGGTCATGCGTTTGGCTGGCTTCTCATAGTGCTGTACCTGTTTGACGAGCAGGGAACCAGAATTTAGATATTCACGAGGATAGTAACTGCCAGAATAGTAACCGTAATAATTGAATACGTGGAACGCTATTTTCTTTTGTGCGAGGAAGTTGAGCAGTTTGGTGTTCAGGTCAAGTTCACCGTAGAAGTAGAGTGCGTCAATGTCTTCTACGGGAATAGGGATGCGTGGTGCGTCTTCCGGTTCGAGGTAAATCGTGTTATCTTTTCGGCGAATTCTACCGGGTTGCGTGATGTAGTAGTTGCGGGACATAATTGGTTTTCCTCCCATGGTTGGCTTACGGAGAACTCGGCGGAGCGTGCCTGCTACTTTTAACTCCAGCAGAGTTCCTGATAACTACAAGATTTGCAGATTTTCATATAATCAGCATGCGGTGGTGTGGGCAGTGCTGCAATCTCGCCTACTTTTTCAATGGCGGTTCTTATTTCTTGTTCTCTTTCGGGTGTGAGTTCGACTTCGGTGGTGCGTCGTTGGCGCGGGTAATTGATAACGCCTTTGCGATTGGATACGCCTTTTTGCTTGAGGAGATAGAGGTAATAGCAGAGCTGCATAATATGTGCGGTTTCCATTGCGGGACCGGATTTGATGTCGTGCAGTGCGCCGTGTTTGTCAACGAAGTCTATCTTTACAAGATTGTCAATGTCCCATTCTCTGCGTTTTTCGCGTGGATAGCTCTCGTCGTGGAGGAGTTGTCCGAGGTCAACGTGTTCGGAAGTATGCTCCATTTCGAGATGGTTTTGGTAGAACCAGAGTTTACGTGTGCAAATATAGAGATAGTTGATGGCAGTGCCGGTGATGTTGGTGTGGTCTGGGTTTTGCATGGTTGGTGTCTCCTTTCTTTATAGGATATTTGGTATAGCTTCCTCATCAAGTTCAAGTCCAACCTCAAAGGTATAACGCGATTGAATGGCTTTGAAGCGTATCTTGATTTCTCGTGTTTTTCCGTGACGATTCGTCAATTTTTGAATTGCTTTTCGCGGTAGAATCTTTTCTTCCACACATGCAACACGAAAAACACCTTCTGAAATGCTGAGGTGATGAGTCTTGTAATTCCGATAATCCTCTTCAACGGTTCCAACGAATTCATAAGGAACAACATCATAAGTTTGGTAATTTTTCTTGCGAATAACAACACGTCCTTCTTCTTCAGTATCTTCCCCATAGTTATCTTGCGGTTTTTTACCAAAGACTAAATCAGTATCAATAGCTTCTGAAAGTTCAGCATGCATTAGCGAAGTGCTTTCGGGGTATACTGTATTTACCCAATCACATGCATTCTGAAAAGTATAACACTCCGTAAAGACTTCCCATGAACGTTGCAAAATATCTAACTCGTAAGGCAGACACGCCTTTTCGTTCTCATAAGGTGGGGCAATATACATACGATGAGCGTAGCCATCCTGAATTGGAGACTCCCCTTTTCGGTGAAGTCTACCACCTCGTTGGACAATTGAGTCAATCGGTGCGATTTCTGCATACATCACATCTGCACTGATATCTAAGCTAAGTTCGCTGACTTGTGTAGAAACAAGGATACAAGGTTCAGTGTTGTGAAAATCACGACATTCTAATGCACTAATATCAGATTCCGTTCTATCTTCCGGCTTTTTGAAAAGAGCACGAATGATTTTCTCTTTCTCGTTTCGATGTTTACTAATGAAACCTGAATGATAGCAGATCAGATTTTCGGTAATACCAGAATCTGCCAAAGTCTGATAGATTTGCTTTGCCCGTGCGACTTGGTTGACAAAAATTATCTGCCTTCGATCAATGTTTTGGGCAACAAGTTCTATCAGTTCGTCTGAAACGGATTTATCGTCTTCATCAATTAAGGTATGGGATAACCTCTCAATTTCAAATGGAGTTTTCGGCTTTGAAGTGCCTTGGATGATTGCTGGTGCGCGCTGAAATCTGTAAGGCTGATTTGTGACCAGTTCATCCAATTCAGCATGAACGACATGTGGGATTGTAGCCGTCATTACAAGATGCGGAACCTGCAACTCGGTTAACCGTCGCATCGTTTCGGCGATTGCCCCCATAGTATGTTTTTCATAATAGTGAACTTCATCAAAAACCACCAGTGAAGAAGCAACATTAGAGAAGGCTCTATCCGCAAATTTATAGCCGTGGTAGAGACTCATAATCAAGTGATCTACTGTAGAAATCGTTATCGGTTTGGCATAGATACTATTTTCAAACACTTGCGCCATAATCAAGTTATGAATTTCATCCTCGTCTATTTCTTGTTCTTTTTCCTGGTTTTCGGTTTCCTGCATTCTTTGACGAAGGAATTCAGATGCGTCGCCGTGTGTGATTCCGACGAGCTCTTCAGGTATCGCGTACTTATCAGTTAAATCTCTATTCAAATTATTCGCTGTGAATTTTGTCGGTAGCGTAAAAATAATGCGGTCAATACGGTTTTCTTTTAGGAATTTTTGTGCGAAAAGTAGAGCAGCAGCAGTTTTGCCTTCACCGCATCCGGCATTTAAAATGACTCTCATTGTGTCGTCTTGAACAATTTCTCTTTGCATTTCGTTGGGGTCTGAAACAAAAGCGAGTGTTTGCAGCCGTGTATTGTTATAGAATGGAAATCGGTTTTCAATATTAGAGAGTTCTTCACGAGTTAAGTTGGTCCCCATCGGTTTTTTTAATGTGCTACCACCCGCGGCATTTCCACTAGCATAACCATCAGAGGTAGTCAATATATTCAACATAAGCGAATAAAGAACTTTAAACTGTAAACTCCGATTCTCATCAATCGCAGTTCTTAATTTTTTAACAAATTGACAACTCCCTTTAAGAGGGAGCGTACGTGACTGCCAAGTTTTCAGTTTAAAACCGTGTTCCTGTTGTCGGAAAAAATCGAAGTGAGCATTTATGTAATCTACTGGCAATGTAACATTTTGCCACCGAAAGTTATCCTCTCGGAACGCATCTTTATGTAATTGTCCGTGATGTGCTAATACTGCTAACAAAGATGCATAAATCGGGCTGTCATTAGGGAATCGGCGAGGCTGCAGGGTCATAAGCCCTATGCCGAAAGATGGGAGTGCGTGTGTAATTCTGCTTCCATTGTTTCGGATATATTCTTGCCATTCTTCAGATGCTTTCCCAATGTCATGACACCAGACAGCAAAACGTAAAGCCTGCTTCACCTCTTGCCAATTCCAACCGTATCTTTGGCAAAATTGACATAGAAAAGTTTCACGGCGTGCGATAATCTCATCACATACTGTTAAACAGTCTTGAATATGACCACGTAAAGTTTGATTGGTTTTACCGAGAACTTCCATTGAATACTATGTTTCTCCCTTCAATTGGATAAGCGAGATGTGGTTCGCTTAGCACAGCCGATCCTCCTTCCGGTGGAATAGAGTAAATTTGCCGATGCATCTGCCACTGTTCTCTCGATGCTTCGGTATAATGAGAAGGCATATTCACCAATTGACAGCCTTCTACAAAACCTGGAATAATTGAATGAACTTGTTGAACCTCAGTAGGTTGGCATTCAATAATACGCGGGTTGATAATATCTACAACGTCATCCGATTCACCAAGATAAAGGGGCCAGCGTGGTGATTTTAGTGCTTGTTGTGCTTCAACAAGCAGCGATTCATCTGTTTTCAAGTAGATAGTATAGTGAACCTTCATCAGTTTCTGACGCATCAAAATTGTTCTGTCAAATAGTCCTTCTCCATCTCTGGCAGGTTTAAATATCTTGCTAAACGTTTCAAGAAATTTTCCTTTAGATTCAACGATAAGAGAGATTTGCCAATCATCTCTGTCAGCGTTCCAATCTTGCGGTTTTCCGCGCGCTGCATTCAACATACCGTAAAGTGTTGGCGGCGGCGGAATAGGATATGTGACATGAACGTTCACTGCCTGCGGTTGACGAAATGATGCCCAAAACGGACAAATTACACCGAAAGTGAGTATCTTTTCCATAACATCCCCTGCTAAAGGCGGGTATTTGCAAGAATGCCTGCCTTCCGTTAGGTTATTCTGCAAGTGCTTCTTGCACGCATGTCGTAAGATTTTTCAAGGCACGAAGCGGATTGGTTCTTTCTATTTCAAATTCCTCTAAAACCTGAGTCAACGCTTCATCGTTTTCGACCACTCCTGGCGTGAATCCACAGAAAAGTTCTGCTCCATCATCTTCCAAATCTTGCAAAATAACGCGCAGTGTTTCGGTGTTAATATTTCCTTCATCGTCAAGTTCCAACGCTCTTAAGGTTCTGTGGGAGTAACGGGTATGAGTTGACGCTATGAAAATGTCTGGGGCAAGCGATGCAGCGTTCCGAGCCTGTTTTGCGAAATCAGCAATACCACCGATTGCTTCCAAAACAGCAGTAGTTCGTTCAATCTTCTTCTCTTTATCAATTTCAACCGTAGTTTCCCATTTTTTGAATGTCGCATTTTTGCCTTTACCTTCATATTGTGGTGTAATCACTTTGCCGATGTTTGCAACATCAAGGGACAACCCAACGCGATAGACATTTGCCATTATCTGTACATAGGCGATGCGTTGATCCACTGTCTGTTTATCCTCCTTTTCAATACCACTCATGCGAATTAGCAAATCTGTGACCTTATCAGAGACAATCTGACCGAGCGCAGGAGTGGCTTTGATCGGTGACCATCGTCTGTCAAACCCTTTATCAGCTATTGGATTCAGAAAACCGAACAGATCACAGAGCCAGCATTCTGCCACATCGGTACAAGGTGTTTCCGGTACACAAAGAAACACACCTGGATTGTTCCGATGAATTGCTTCCCGTAAGGCATGCCGCACCGATTGACCGGAGGCGTAAGGCTTTCGTCCGTTGTCATAGGTTTTTAGTTCTGTGACGTTACCACCGCCACCTTCACCAGCATTCAGGTTGCTCAAATCGGTTTTGCTAAGCCAAACCATCGCAACACCTTTCAAATCATTCGTGTTATTAGCCATTTTGACTTCCTCCATTGTCAGATTTAGATTCAAAAACTTTCGCATTGTAAGCATTAAGACAGACATAAGTGGAAAGCGTCTCAGCAATTTCCTTGTAATTTCTATCGGTCAGTTCGTTCAAAATATGGTCAATACGTTCTTGCTTAACTGGAACCGCTTTTTTAGCATCTTCACTTGTACTAAACTTATACAAGCGAAACATAACTACATTGAGAGTATCTCTGAATGCATTTACGCTGGAAATGTTAAACAGTTTGCTAATGAGCGTAACGTCTTTGTAAAAGATAGTTCCGATTGTGGTCCCTATTACACGCAAATCTTCACGTAATTTTTCATCTAACACTTGATTTACCTCCAAAAAATGATTAATAAAAGTTGAAAGCAGCCTTACGGGATGTGGTGCGCCTCGCTGTGGAGAAATCAAAACAGCATCCTGATGCTTCCAAATATTAAACAATGCCACCTTCATCAGAGAAGGGGCACTGGTGGCAATGGCTTGGCTTAATTGTCCGATAGCGTTCTCGCCATCAGGGGTACGAGATAACATTCTGATTAAAATATCTGGGACAAGTTGTATTTCTCGGGGGACGAAATCAATAGGTTTTATGAAATCATACAACCGTGTATCCACCTCAACAGTGTGGAAATTTTGGAAAATCACATTCTGCCCTTTTGTAAAGGGTATAATAACCCATCGCGTAAGTCGTCTGACAGCTTCAGTTGTTTGCTCCACTAAAGATGAAAAATCCCATTCACCTTCGTTTTCTGCGTCATCGGATGGTGTAAACTGATAAAAGATGTTGTGGAACAACGAGATCGTAAGCGAATATCGGTTAGTCGAGCCGAACATAGTTCTCAAATTAGTGAACGTCCAAAGTTCATTAGGTTGATCGAGGTCCTTAAGATTGTCCTTCAACCGGGTATAAACTTTGGTTAACAATTCAAGATCCTGAATATCAGGCAAAATTAAGCGTGTTGTTCGCTTAGCAGTGTTGACCGTAAAAGGGATGTCTTTGTCAAGCGTTGCACAAAGACTTATCAGGTAATAAAGTTGTCCGATTGTCGGATTAGTACTACTGCTATGTGCCCCTCGAACTCTTGTGTTGTGATGCTTCGTTGCAAATGGATTCACAACCTGAAGCAGTTTTTTCGGTTTGGCGGTGGTTCTACCAGACATTTCACAAACCTTTTTTCCTATTGGATTTTGCCAATTCTCAATAAATTCTCTAATGTTGGCTTGCTGCTCTGTTCTGAATTTATCAGCATTTCCATTTATACCGATGAAATTAGATCTCAATTGGGTTAATGGCATTACATCACCAACAGTACTGTTTTTCCATTTTTCCTTAATTTCTCCCCGATCTTCTTCAGTAGTTTGCATCTGTGACTTATCGCGATCAACGAAGCCATCATCATAGATCAGAGAGTCGCGCCCACGTCCAAGAATTTTAGCACCACGACTCAACCAATAGAGCTGATTCCACCTATAGAGAAACCTCTGATTCAACCATTCTTCAAACTCTTCAAGATTGGCTACATCCATTGTAATAGTTGCTTCATGTGGTGTTAACTCTAATTCGCAATGAAATGGCGTATAGCGTAATTCGGCACAGAAACTCACAATCCCAAAATCTGTCCATGGATTTCCGGTCAGTTCCAATACAAGAGTCGAAGTGTTGCTTAAATCAAATTCCAATTGTTGATTTTCCATAGCATTTACCCCCTTTCAAATCCGTTATAAATATATTATAACAAACCTATCTAATTAAGTCAACTTAAAATTTATTTAGATTTCTGCCATGCCGAAACCGGCACTGTTTTTGTCGCCGAAGCCGCATTCGTATCCGATCTGGATTAAGGGGATGCTCCCTGTGACACGGAATGGACACATTATCCCCTTGATTTTGATGCCTTTGTAGTCTATGAGACGGGTGACGCGTCCGTTTCGCTTATCAATATAGGCTTTGTCAAAAGCAAAACTCAAGGTGTCGTCATGAGGGGCGCGACCCTGGATTGCCTCGTGTTTGCGGATGAGGTTTTGACGGATAAGTTCAGGCAAGGCTGGATCGTCGGGCATGCAATAGTGCATCGCTTGTTTGCCGTGATGCTCACGCGTCGTGGTCATCACAATCGGGGAGAGGCACCGGAAACGCATTTCTGACCGAAAGCGAGGGATACGCGGTATGGTGACATCCCTAATTGGTAGCTGCCGCTGCACAAGGGATAACCGTCCCTCGGTTAAGAGCGTATCGGCGAAATGAGAGAGAAAGCGTTCTACTGGGGAAGAGACGTACCACGTTAAAGTTGAACGGAAATGGATATCGTCACCGGCGATGCGTCTGCGTTCCGCCATGAGTTGCGAGAAGGTGAAGAGTTTGAAACGTCTCTCTGCCGCGGCGTAGCCTTCGTTATGCAGGAACGATGCGTATTCGGGGTTCGACTCAGCAAGGAAACGGTAGATAACACCCGTGAGTAGGTGATTGTAGTTGATGGGGAGGGTGAGTCCGTCCCCAACGTCTGCTAAGATTTTTATGCGCACAAGTTCATCTCCAATTAGTTGAAGGATGTTTATATCTGACTCAGACTATTATATCACATTTTTTCCGCAAACATTTCAAAGCATTTCAAACATCCTTCAAAGGGGACCAGTTCTGAGTCAGAACCTTCTATAACGTGAGTTTGATAAAGGTGAGATGTTGGGTTTCGCTTAGACAGATAACCAGCAAGTTGGGTTATAAATAGTCAATTTTTATTATTATTTTACTTGTCAAATTATAAAGCTTATATATAACTGATATTATACACAATATTTTTAGGGCAAAGCAAAATTATTTTCAAACTCACGTTTTTATATTGCAAAACGACTCTTAAAATCCGCGCAATCTGTATAATCCGCGACAATCCGCGATTTGCGGCGTACACGCCCCGCCGAGTGCCACACGCGCACTCGGCGTTGATTCATGCGCCCTGCATTCAGACAAAAAGCAAATCTATTATCCTGTCCATCCCTAAATCCCAAAAATCACAGTTCAGACAACCAAAAAAATACACAAAACCCTAAAAAAATGCAGAAACAATAGAATCGCAATAGATACACAATAGATACGCAATAGTTTGACGCATTTTCTGTTTGATTCCCCCAAAATACCGTCGTATAATTAACACGTGATTTAGAATGCAACGCCCAATACGGCTTATGCGAGGTTCGATACTCTTTAGAGGTGCGGGCGGCTCCCTGACGCAGCGACAACACGGGAACCCAACTTTTACACCGCATAACTGTCGCTCGAAATCTCGAAATATGAGTCCGTGGGCAGTCTCCGGGGGACTCGCGGCACCCAACGGAGAACAAAACCAACACGGAGGAGCGTCGCGTAAATTCCTACACGGTCGTGGGAGTGGGAGTTGCTGTCGGCATCAACACAAACCCACCAATAAGATACCATCCCATAAGAAATGTCGTCTAAAATCT
>PYJC01000153.1:9954-17008 GCA_003635255.1 Candidatus Poribacteria bacterium
AGTTACAGGAAAATGGAAAACAGGGGTTCTTTCAGTGAGCAGTGTTCACATATCTGCCTGCGCTGGAACGAGGTTCTCATACCATTTTATGAATACGTATCAACATACATATCGCATCAACGAACAGTTTCTGCCCTATGTATCCCGTCAGAAAAATCGGTCGTATGATATTTATTCTTAAAAAAGGGTATCGCCCCCGGCAACCTGTTGATTTTCCAGTAGTCTGTAAAAGGTCACCGTCAAAATCTCAAAGAGTCGTGGGTGGGTCGCTTGACGTAACAGCATCACAGCGACCCGACGGATTTGGATCCCACGTTAAAAAGGCTGTTTAAAAGCTCACTGAGTCGTGGATGGTTCCGAGACACCGCAGACGCTCGGAATCGTATAGTGGCAGAGGGGTTTTTCAACCCGAACGTGCTTCACGAAAGGCTGCATTCCCAGTCCGTAAAACGGGAACTCGTAAAGTCGTCATTAGGCTTTGCATTCCACGTCATTCAGTGCATCTCGCATGGGATGCACTGATACATCCTATTCACTGGAGACTTCGCGCGCCGGTTCAGGGGTCTTTACGTCCGCTTGTAGAATAGGCTGTCACAACATTCTTTGCAGCTAACAACGCGACACGAAACAGAAATCTGATTCATCAAAGCATCTCTTAACTGAAAACCGAGTACCGACAACTGAAAACCACTCAGGGTTATTCAATTGTCCGTTTTGGGTGTTGTCCTTTTCGCAGGTGTTAACACTTCATATATGTTATGTTTTATAAAAATTCGCAGAAATTTTCGCAGCCTATCGCAGCCTGTCGCAGCGGATCCTGGAAAAAAGATGTCCAATCCAATAATTTCTTAAAATTGAATGGCCCTGCCCTCCAATGCTATTTGGGTTGATTTTTGTTAGGCAAACGGTTAAAATTATAGCATGAAGCAGAATAACTACGACGATTTTGATGGTTTCATGGTTAACCTGTTTTTCGCGGTCAGTGGAGCCGAAGGTATAAAAGAATGGAAAGCGCAAAAGGCAACGGCTGAGGAGTTATCTTATGAAAAATAACGAAGACTTTGATCTCTATTCTCATTGCGGCCTTGCACACGCATATCAATGTAAATATAGCATCACTATCGGAGAATTTCCAAAACCGGTGGAGCACCCGAACTTTGCCGAGGCGGAAGCACAAAACACACGCGGTATTGCCTACTGCGAAAAGGGTGAGGTTGATAAAGCAATCGCAACCTTTGGGAAGGCGATAGACCTCAAGCCGGATTATGCCAATGCCCATTACAATCAAGGACTCGCTTACATGAAAAAAGGCGAAGTTGACAAAGCGTGGTGTGCGTATCACAGGGCAATCCAGTGTAAACGCAACTACGCCGAGGCGTATAACAACCGCGGCATCACCTATCAACGCAAAGGCGAAACGATTTACGCGCTCCAAGACTATACAATGGCGATAGGTCTAAATCAAGAACTGACCGAGGCGTATACCAATCGGGGCAGTCTTCATCTTGACAGGTTGGATATTCAACAGGCGTTGGATGACTTCCATATCGCCATAAAACTTGATCCGGATGCCGGGTTAGCGTATGGACACGCCGGTGTTGCTTATCTACATTATCAGCATTGGAAAAAAACAAAAGCGGATTGGACGGTTGCAGCGATCTTGCGTGTGGATATCCGCCCGCTATTTTATACGCGTTATGGGAGTATCGCAGCATTTGCGCAGAAAACCGGCATTCAATTACCTGCAGATGTTGTAGATATGCTCTGTCCAGACAAACCGATGCCCGAATTTGAGGAGGGCGCGCGTCTAAAGTTGGCATTAGAAGCGTATGATCGCGAAGAACTCAGCACCGGTCTCTCTGCGCGCCTCGCCGGGATGTCTCGCGAGGCGTTTATATACGCGATGGGAAAACACGGTCTCTCTCCAATTAGACTCACGGCTGAGGAACTCAGGGAGGAGGCTGAGAGTGCAAGAAAAGCCACCAGTTATCAGCAATAATGGCCCGCTTGTTGCACTCTGGACACTCGATCTGCTTTTCTTATTGCGGGAACTCTACACAGAGGTATTAATTCCAGAAGAAGTCCAAGATGAGTTTTTCGCAACCGAACGACCCGTTCGTTCGGAAGCACTCAAAAATGCACCTTGGATTAGGGTTGTTACGTTGACACCTCCGTTGGACCATACGACTTATCCTAACGTCATCCATCGCGGTGAAGCCGCTGTTTTCGCACTTGCAAAAGAACGTGGTGCGCGGCTGGTTATTCTTGATGATAAGGATGCACGAGGATATGCCAAACGTATTGGATTACCAGTTACAGGGATGGTTGGCATTTGGCTTCATCGATGCCATCAAGCCGCTTTTAGACATACTATTGAAGAACGGCGTACGTCTCGCAGCATCACTTGTGAATGACACATTACAAGCGGCTGGAGAGTTAGATTAACCAATGCTGCACCACAAAACGACTCTTAAAATCCGCGATTCAGACAACTGATAACTGAAAACCATTCCCCTTGACACAAAAACAAATCCGTGCTAAAATCGCAAACCAGTTTGACATCAAAAGGAGGTCTGGACACATAAACCGATGCGAACCATTAAAGCACGGCTTAGAAACCGATATTTTTTTCTACTTTTCGCCTTTCTGATACTCTATTTTTGCGGAGCGAAGGGACTGCCAGCAGACACAGCTCCCGAACCCGCTGAAACGCCTGCGCACCGAGCGATTAAAGCCATCCGCACCGAAACACCACCGGAAGTCGATGGAAAATTGGACGATGCCTGCTGGAAAAACAGCGCGAAAACCGGTGGACTCATCCAGTTTGAACCCCAGCGCGGCGAACCCGCAACGCAGCCGACCAACATCTACCTCGCTTACGACGCAAATAAACTCTATGTGGCGTTTGAATGTTTCAAGTCGGATATGGACAACCTCGCAGCAAACCAGACGCGACGCGACTCCTTCTTCTTCTCTGATGACCATGTCGAAATTTTAATCGATACCTTCCTTGACGGCAGGAACTGCTATGCGTTCGCCTTAAACGCACTCGGCACACAAACCGATCGGCGGTTGATTAATGAAGGCGCGAACAGACGGAGCGGTCAATCCAATATCGGCACCGCCATCTCATGGGACTGCGATTGGCAAGGTCAGGCTGCAAAAGCGGAGGACAGATGGACAGCAGAATTCGCGATCCCTTTCGCCGAACTCCGATTTTCAAAAAAGACTGAAACGGCAACGTGGGGCATCAACTTTTGGCGCAATGACGAAGCACCCGCTGAAGAACAGACGTGGGCAGACCTCGGTGAACGCCAATACGCCGTTTCAAAATTTGGACATCTGACAGACCTTCCGATTACCGACCTTGTTACGAAGCGACCCGTAAAATTCAAACCGTATGCCACGCTAAAACCGCAGGTATCGCAACCGAGTGATAGCGATACTACATTTGAAATGAAACCCGATGCCGGGATTGATCTCCGCTACCCCATCAAAGATTTCACAATCGACCTGACGCTCAACCCAGATTTCGCACAAATTGAAGCAGACCCCGACCTCGTGAACCTCAGCGACATCCCGCTCCGTTTCCCTGAGAAACGTCCGTTTTTCCTCGAAGGGAACGAACTCTTTCAGATGCCACTTGACCTGTTCTACAGCCGAAAGGTCGAAGACTTAATCGGCGGCGGGAAGGTCATCGGAAAATTCAGTCAGTACAATCTCGCCTTCGTCGGAGCCGTCGCCGGACCAGAGAACCCCGATAAAGAGATAAAAGCAGGCGAACTGCCCCTCGCTGACTATAACTACTCCGTCTTCCGATTGCAACGGGAACTCGGAAAAACGTCATCTGTCGGTTTTCTGGGCGTGAATAAACAACGCGGCAGCACATACGACCGAGCCGGTGGACTGGATGCGCGGATCCGACTGCCAGCAGATCTGAATCTCAATCTCGAATACGCACGGGAATGGAAAGCAGGCGGGCTTGACATGACAGAAAGTACCGCCGACAACTTGATCTTCGTCCAACTCGATCGCCGGACGAATGTCTTCTCTCTGGATGCCGTTTATGCAGACATCGGCGAACACTTTAACCCCGAAACGGGCTTCGTCCCGCGCGTCGATAGGCGCGGTCTTGTCATTCGGAGTCGCTATAATAAGCAATACAAAGGTTTACTCGAAAGGCTCCGTGGCGAAGCGGAATATGAAAGGCTCGCCAACCACGCAGGCGAACTCACAAACCATAGGGCACGTTTCAGCGGACTTATCGGTGTTAAAGATGTCTTTTTCTTCTTTGGACCGGAGTGGTATTATCACGTTAACGATGACAATAAACCCTTCACCGATAGAACAGTGCGGTTCTTTACAGGATGGTTCCCACCGAAATATGTGCAGATCCGAAATACCGGCAGTTTCGGGATCCGAGACGACAAAGACACCTTTTTTATCCGTCCAGAGATTACGATCCGCCCAACCGCGAAACTCAGTTTTGAGTTTGTCTTACAGCGACTTCATGAAAAAGAACAAGATGCATTGCAATGGCAGCTCTCGGAATGGACCCGACGTTTCATCGTGAATTACCAATTTGCGCAACGGATGTATGTCAGAACCAGTGCCGAATTCACACTAAAAAGAGAACGCCGCGTTTTCGCACTCTTCGCCTATGAGTACCGTCCCGAAAGCAATTTCTTTATCGTCTACAATGACAACCGCGACGTAGACGGCGACACCGAGCGGATCGTATTCATCAAAGTCGCACACCTCTTGAAAACAAATCTATTTTAGTTAGGACTTACGCAGCCCCTAATGCAGGGTTTTTGCTTGGGGTCTTTGATAGGGGTCTTTGATAGGGTATTTCTGCGTATTTCTGCGTATTTCTTCAGGGTTTAAAACCCCGCCTGCAGTGCAAATCTATTTTAGTTGTTAGTTATCAGGACTCAGAGGAATAGTTATCAGTCTTCAGTGGTTACCAGTTATCAGTTACCGGATGTGTCCTTTCTGGCAACTGGTAACTGGACACTGGCAACTTCCTTACCGACAACTATTTTCCCTTGACACACGCCTTTCTGCAGGATAAAATTAAAGGGAACATCTACGAAAAGTTGGAGGACACTCCCACGAAACCCTTTTTGAAACGCTACCAACACTATCTACTCGCAGCACTCTCAGCACTCCTGCTGTTTCTCAGTTTCCCCAACGCAAACCTTTTCCCCGTCGCTTGGGTCGCGCTGGTGCCACTCTTCATTGCACTCACACGCGCAACGGGTTGGAAATCGGCTTTCTGGATCGGTTACGTGACGGGTTTGCTGTTCTTAGGGGGACTGCTCCTTGCTATTGTTTTTCTCTATCCCTACGCTAACATCTTCGCGACACTGTTCGGATACCTGCTCCTCGTCGGCTATACGGCACTCTATTTTGCTGTTTTCGCAGTGCTGATGAGATGCGTACCCGTGCGTTCAGGTGTCCTATTTCCGCTTGCGATCGCTTGCATCTGGACAGCACTCGAATGGGTGCGGAGTTGGTTGATGACAGGGTTTCCATGGGGCAGCATCGGTTATTCGCAATGGAACAACCTCATCGGTATACAGGCATCTTCGCTCGTCGGTGTACACGGCATTAGTTTCATCATCGTGCTTTTCAATGCGGGTATTGCAACTGTTCTGATGAACCGCCAGCAGTGGCGACGCGAAATTCGGGCTATAATCGTTCCGCTGATTTTGACAATCCTCTGCTTCGGTTACGGTGTCCTCCAACTCAAAGACACTGAACCTTTGGAACGTGCAGCGGATGCCACTACATCTGCAGACGCTGAAACCCTGAATGTCGCACTCATCCCGGGGAATATCCCACAACTTCAGAAATGGGATAGCGATCAATTTCCACGGATTTTGCAGCGTTACATCAACTTGACACATAAAGCAGCCAACGAAAACCCCGATCTCATCGTATGGCCCGAAACAGCGATCCGAAGCGAGGCATTGACAGGTCAATGGCCAACATATTATGGACGGTTCTCCCGAATGCTCCGCGATATAGCACTTCCGATACTCATCGGCACAGCCAACGATGGAGAAGAGATAGATACAGCGATAGGCAAATATTCCAAAAGTGCTGAAAAAAAGGCGTGGAAAGATGTCGAAATATACAACCGCGTTTTGTCAATAGCACCCGATGGAAAAATACACGGTGCTTATGCGAAGATGCATCTTGTCCCATTTGGTGAGTACGTGCCTTTGGCAAACCTGCTCCCGGATTTTATCCCGAACTTTATCCAGTTCAAACCCTTCTCGCATGGAAAAACAGTAAACCTTTTACCCGTGTTTAACGTTAAAGATAAGACGAAACTTTCCGGGAACGGGTTGGGACCGCCATACCAAGAGGCGACGTTTCGTGTTAAAAATGGAACGGATCCTAAAAAAATAGAGATCGGTGCTTCTATCTGCTTTGAGTCAGTGTTCCCAAACGAGTTTCGTAGACCTGTCCAAAAAGGTGCCAGCGTGATGGGAATCTTCACGAACGATGCTTGGTTCACAGGGACGGCTTTCCCTGAACTGCATCTCTCCATGGCACCTTTCCGCGCGATTGAGAACCGAATCGCTGTGTTCCGTTGCGCAAACGGCGGATTTACGTGTGTGGTAGACAGGTTTGGGAGGATCACGACCCCGATGGTTACACCGGATACTGCGCAGGAAATTCTCGTTACACCTGTCCGGCTGCTTTCGGCTACGAAACACGAGAAAACGCCCTATACGCGCTACGGCGATTGGTTTCCGATACTTTGCGCGATTGTCTGTGTCGGCGGGTTCGGCACGCTAATCGTCCTACACCGCCGTGCAAATTCTTAAGTATTTAGATCGGTAATCCGAAGTCTCTTACTGTAGGAGCGAGCTGTGCTCGCGACCTATAATTGTGATAGTTTCTTACTGTAGGAGCGAGCTGTGCTCGCGACCTATAATTGTGATAGTTTCTTACTGTAGGAGCGAGCTGTGCTCGCGACCTATAATTGTGATAGTTTCTTACTGTAGGAGCGAGCTGTGCTCGCGACCTATAATTGTGA
>PYJC01000154.1 GCA_003635255.1 Candidatus Poribacteria bacterium
TGAATCTGATACGGAATTTCTGTTCCATCATCTAATTCAATAGAGAGATGTGCCTTTAAATCGGCAGTCGTTACTGGATAATTAAATGTTATTGTGCCGAAACCTATTGCGTGTTCACGTGACTCGTCAGTGTTAAATTCCATGCGTGTCTGCTGAACTGCGAAGGGTTCCGTAGCGAATTTAAACTCTTTTTGTCCGGTGAGTTGAAATACTTCAGATGGATTGATTTCAGATGTGAGTTTGACAGTATATTGTGCGGCGGGTGCTAAAGGTGCGTCTAAAAAGAAACCTATTCTATCCGGAGCGACCCAGCGAGCAGTACCCTGAACGGCTGGTGTAAACCGAAGGGCTTCCGCCGGGACTTCTGTCCCAACGCGCGATTTATCAACAATTGCCTCCGAAAAAGTAATCGAAAAATCAGTCCATTCGGGGACTTCTCCCTGTGGCGCGAAAGCATTAACGCTGTATCGTGTCTTGGCACCCACATTTCCGCGCACAATGTAGAAAAGGCAGGCACCGAGGAGTAGCGTCATCAATCCTATGACCCCGATTAAACTTTTTAGTAACAAATTGCGGTTCTCAGACTCCGCCGAAAGATTTTTGGAAAGTTTGGAAAACACCATGAGAAGTGCCTCCTATGTTTTAAATATTTTGTCCTTATGAATTTTCTTGTTTTTCACGACTCAAGAACTATTTGTGGAAAAAATCTCACCAACTAAAATATTGTTTACAAATCCACCAAATTTAACGCATATAAGCGGAAAGAGATACTTGATAGGTTAAGCAAGTTTTATGCCAATGTTTTTGGAAGTTGTTATATTGTGTATTTAAGAGGCGGAAACCACATTCAGACGTGGTTTTAAAGCTTATCAGTAGAAAATAAGAGAATGTCTTTAAGTGAGGTTATGTGTAAATATAAACACATAGGGACGGATATAGGGATCCGTCCCTGTTGGTAAGCACTGTTGGTTGATTTTTAAGTTGAAGTGTGTTCTATAGTTGAAATTCAAGCACACTTGCAACCCTCAAAACCAGAATCGGGACATCAAAATGATTTGGTCAGTGCCTTGGAGCTGGCGTAGGGTGCCTTTTTCGCCAATGGTGTCATCCTCGCCACGTTCGGCGTTAGCGAGGTTTGCCCAATAGAACAGTGAGATTGCGCCGTTTTCCATGAAATTGTATTGGGCACTGAGTGTCACCCGCTGACTTGCGTCACCCTTAACTGTCCTGTCTGGATCAAACAACCCGTAGCGACCCGCGACAGTGAGTTGAGGCAGGATACGGTATTTTGCACCGATATAATATCCCTTTAAGTCAATGTCATCCGATGCGAAAGAGGATATCGCACCGCTGTTTCCAAAATTGAATTCTCCTTCCACGCTCAGACCAGCATAGGAGGCAGTGAGGAATGCACCGATAAGGCGTTCCCAATCTTCACCCGGTTTTTCAAATATGCCAGAGATACCAGCTCGAACCGGTCCGAGTTGTGCACCGAATGTGCCGAGTCCGCCTTTCGCTGTTGCGTTATCGGCGTTAAAGAACGCTGCATTATAAAAGACTTTACCTGCACTGCCACCGAGTTCAACGCCGACATCCCGTTTGTTAGAACCGAGTCCATAGCCTTCTCGGACAAGTATGTTGTGATCCTTCTGTTTAATAGCGAAAGGTAGACGGAATTGACCGACTTTGACGTAGAGATGTTTTGGGATAGTGTCTACTGTTGCAAAGGCATTCATCGTTGTTCCAACATTGTTGGAAAGGGTAAGTCTGACGTGTTCTGAGGCTTGTGCGTTGAATGTTACTTCTGCTTGCATGAGCAAGAATCTATCAACTGAGGAGTGGCATGAATTACAGTTGGCTATAGCATTTTGCTCTGCGTCAACATGTGTAGTTTTGATGAATGCCGTTTGGAAATCCAGCGATGTTGTGAGTTGTTTGACGACTTCCTTGGCTTCTTCGGTCACAGCTTCCATATCAAAGTCTTCGGGGAATTCAAAATAGTTCTCTTCAAAAATTTCACCGATGCGATTTCGGGGACCACCACCTGCTGGATCCAGGTGGCAAAAACTACACTCTTTCTCAAGCTCTGTCGCAAACTCAGGACGCGCCTCCGCACCCGTCGGCAAAAAAAGACTCAGCGCGATACATACTATGAATGCGAACCGTCCGAATGATAGCAAGACACCGGACCTATCCAGGTGTTCTAATCGTGAGGTAATGTAGCTGAGACACTGCGCACAGTTGTTATAATGTGTGTTCAAAGGACCCTCCTTGTCTTTTGATATAACGGGAAATACTGCTGGCGAGATTTTAAACCTCGCCAGCATGAATACTACTGAAGTTCTGTGAAAACATAATCAATGTCTTCAACTCGGGTGTGGCAGCCCCAACACACACCGTCTTTAGCAATGACGGTGAAGTCAGCATCTGGTGCGTTTCGGACGTATTCAATGAACTCCCAATCGTTGTGATCAGGGTCCACACCGGCTTTCTTCCGCATAATCGCGATAAGCCCAACAAAGTCCTTACCGGGACGGAATGCTTCCTTTACAACAATACTTCCATCGGGATATGGAAACTGTTGTTTACCGTTTGGCGCGATGTCATCCACTGTTTTGTTGACATATACATTTTTGGTGCCGTTGTGCGGATCGCCACCAGGGACAGGAGGAATAGGTTCAGCGTTTAATTTGAGCCACTGTGTATATCCTGCCACATCATCAGGTAAACCGGGAAGGGAAACCACTATTGGTTCTTCAGGTTGGACAGGTTCTTCTGTCGTCTCAGTTTTTTCTTCTTCTTGCTGTTCAATGAGTTCTTCCAACTGTTTCTCGGCACAAGCAGTGAAAAATAGACAGGTTATCGTTATTACTGCGAGGCAGGATAGTAGGTTTCGTGTGTGCGTTTTCATTATAATATCCTCGATTTTTTTGTAGATAATTTGTTATATTTTTCGGCGAGGTTTCGCCCACGCTAATTTCTACAAGAATATGTTTTTAATAATCCAAAATGTAATACAAGGACAAATCGTCCTTTATCGCAATTTAGTATAAAACAAAATAGCGAGCATTTCAAGGAAATTTGTATGTGATCTATCTTTTTCCAGTAAGGAACAACCTCGTGGATATTTCGTTGACAATTGGTAACTAATTTTCGTTGCCTTCTGTCTGTTGTTACAGTATTATATGAAGGTAGAAAATTCAGATGCAGTTGCTGCTGAAAACCAAATACCAGACAATAACAGAAGAGGAGAGATAATGCTCAGAAATTTATTTAAAGGTGGTGATAAGAACCACAGTGAATCCGATGTTGGAGATAAACAGGAGAACTGGTTTAATCGACTCAAGTCCGGTTTAACGAAAACTCGGAACCAGTTAATGTCTCAGTTGTCAGGACTCCTGCGGATTGGTAGAAGGATTGATGAAGACCTGATGGATGAAATTGAGGAGATTTTGATCCAGGCAGATGTCGGTGTGGATACGACATTGACGTTAATGGATAACGTGAGGGAGAGAGTAAAGGCAGAAGGATTGAGTGATTCTTCGGAGTTGGAAGTCGTCATAAAATCCGAAATTCTGAATCTGCTTGGGGACGATGTACCGCTGCAAGTTAAAAATGAAAAACCCTATACGATCTTAGTCCTTGGTGTGAATGGCGCAGGGAAGACGACGACTATCGGTAAGCTCGCGAGTCGTTTCATCACAGACGATCTCAGCGTACTTGTTGCTGCGGGGGATACATTTCGCGCAGCAGCAGAAGATCAGCTTGCGATCTGGTGTGAACGGGCAGGTGCCGAACTGATACGGGGTGGAGAAAATGCTGAACCCGCCTCTGTCATCTTTGATGCGATTCATGCAGCAAAGCATCGGGACGCGGATGTACTCATTGTGGATACTGCCGGGAGACTGCATACCAAAAAGCCGCTAATGGATGAATTGGCAAAAATTGGACGTGTGATGGACAAGGCACATGCTGGCGCGCCACATGAGGTGCTTCTTGTTGTTGATGGGACAGTGGGTCAAAACGCTTTGATGCAGGCGAAAATTTTCAACGACGCTGTGCCGATTACCGGGGTCGCTGTCACAAAACTCGACGGGACAGCAAAAGGCGGGATCGTGATTGCAGTGAATGCTGAGATTGGTGCACCGGTCAAACTCATCGGGATCGGTGAGAAACTTGATGATTTACGGGATTTTGTAGGCGTAGATTTCATTGAGGCACTCTTTGCAGCAGAAGAAACCGCCGACATATAGTCCACAGTTTTGTTCTTCTATCTCGGTGCAAGGTACTTCATGCCTATCTACACGATGGGAGTATGCGCGCTTGTCCAGCGCGCATACAGCAACTTTTAGGAATCTGATTCTTGTAAGTAAGAGCGTAGATGTTTCCGAAGATTGCGATGGGCGTGAAGCAGATGTGCCTTGACGGTGCCGTCGGATCTACCAACGACTGCCGCAATATCTTTAAGCGAGAGTCCATCCCAGTGTCGCAGAATGAAGATTTGCCGTTGCTTTGGTGGAAGCCGACGAACTGCTTTACGGATATGGGTTCTCAACTCTTTATTCTCAACCGCTTTTGCTGGCGACTCTGAACGTGGATCGGGGATGTTTGCCATCGGCAATTCTCCCGATTCATCGGAATCATACAGGAGTACTTCTGATCTCGCTTTTTTCCTTAAGAAATCGATGCAGAGATTCACTGTGATTCGATAAAGCCAACTATAAAACTGGCACTGGCTCTTAAAATCACCTAAGCCTTGGTAGGCGCGTATGAATGCGTCTTGCGTGAGGTCCAAGGCATCTTCCCGGTTTGAGATAAAGCGTTGCACCAAGCGATAGGTGCGTTTCTGGTAGCGGGTAAAGAGCGTATCAAACGCAGCGGTGTCGCCTTGTTGAAATCGCTCAATCAGTTCGGTGTCATCATAACACTCTGGAGGAAGGCTTTCGGGACTTTGGGGCTGCATGTTCTCCTCTTAAGCGTCATCAGCCGGAAAATCGGTCTCTGGCTCTTGTGGAAACCAAAAACCAGAAACTCTGGTGGCCATTGACAAAATAGTAGTCACTGATTCGTTTGTTTATAAACACTACAAAACCAACGTTTATATCTTTGGCTATCTTGAACCATCTGTTGTAGAAGTATTGATTCTTCGTCTTCTTCAGCCTGTGGAGCGGTTTCAAGCAATGCAACCAATTCCTCATAGACTACATTGTCTTCATGGACGAGTGCTGAAAGTAGCACCTCCATATTCTCACCACGACCGAGTAGACCCAACAGTTGGTTCGTATGGCGAATTTCCTCGGAGGCGGCTTGGTTCAAATACGCTGCGAGTTCGTGTTCGTTCTGCTTTTCTGCGATTTGCGCGAGAATCAATCGCATCCCGACAAGTTTCAATTTTGCCTGTGCAAGTTCATCCAAGTCGGTTTTAAACCGTTTTTGGAGATGATCCGCATCGCGGGGGTGCAACTGGGCATAACTTGGCCACACGGGCTTTGCCATCACCTGTTTCAACCGTTTCAGGCTTTCAATCAGGTTTTCACGTTCTCGCGTGGACAGCTGCCCGAAAGTGCTTTGCCAAAAATCTGCCGCGTGTTCTACACCCTTTCGGAAAAGTTCTTCAGACTGCGGCGTGAGTTGAATCCGAGCCCGTCTCCGATCCTTATCACATTTACGACGGATTACCCAACCATGCCGTTCCAGACGGCTCACTAACCCAGATGTTGTGTTATGAGCGAGACCCAGGTGCTCACCGAGTTCACTCACCGACATACCAGTATCACGACCATACCAATGAAGATGTTGGAGGGCGTTAAACTGGACAATCGTCAGGCGATTCGGGACAACTTCTTGAATAAACCGAGATCTAACAGCCGCTTGCGCATGACGCATCACACGCATGACGACATCAATCTCATTATGGAATTCTTGGTCTTTTGGCATTTTGGGTAGTGTTGTCAAAGCGTAGATTAATAGTAAATATGAGTGCTAACTACTAAGCCTATATTGAAGCGAGCAAGTCGAAAAGACTCACAATCAGAAAATAATATATCCTATATCGGATATATTTACCGTCGTATACGATATAATAATTATACGCCCACTTTACCCAAATGTCAAATTAAAATGCGAAAAATATTCAATTTTGACATGTTTTTTAGCCAAAACTTCGTCTTTTCGTAAAATTATGTGCATTTTTCAGAAGATTAGGGTTTTCTAATTACTACCGACGAGGCGCTGTGCCTTTATCTTCCGCTTTCGCTTCGATTTCGACTTGCTTTTCTGTGGAGAAGTTTCTGAACGCTGTGATGCTTGTTCATTTTCGCTCGCTTGCTGATTTTCTTGGTGTTCTTGTTGCTCGGCTATATACTCGGCATAATTGCCTTCAAAAAGGTTTGCAGTCCCACCGGGTGTTCCATCAAAAATCAGTAGTTTCGTCGCAAGGTTATTTAAGAGATAGCGATCATGAGAAATTATAAAAAGTGTTGCTGGGTATTCCGCCAGTGCCGCTTCTAACGCCTCGCGCGCCGGTATGTCAAGATGGTTCGTCGGTTCATCAAGTAATAGCACGTTTGCGTTTGCCAATAGCAACTTGGCAAGTAGGACCCGGCTCTGCTCACCGCCACTCAGATTCCCAATTCGTTTGAACACATCATCGCCCAAAAATAGAAACTTGGCTAAAAAACTGCGTATCTCACCGTGTGTCTGCTGTGGACGGAGTTCCCAGATTTCGTCAATAATTTCATTATCGAGATTGAGTCCCTCCAGCTCTTGTGCGTAGTATCCGAACTTAAGCGTAGGTCCTACCCACATTTCGCCTTCTGTAGGAGGTTCTTCCCCCAAAATCATACGGAAAAGTGTTGTTTTTCCGGTACCGTTTGCCCCGATAATTCCAATAATATCACGACGGTACACCTCAAAATTCAGGTCTGTGAAAATTGTCTTGTCGTCGAATGTTTTGCCGACGTTTTTGCATCGGAGAATGTCGTTGCCGCCTCGGGTTTCAGGTGTAAAGTTGAGTTTAATCGTTGGCGCGTCGGGTTTCGGTTTATCGACTCTCTCCAATCGTTCTAATTTTTTTCGTCTACCTTGTGCTTCTCGGGTGCGTTGTCCGGCGATATTACGGCGGATGAAATCCTCTTCATGCTCGATAAATGCTTGTTGTTTTTTAAACGCGCGTTCTCCGACTAATTGTTCAACTTTTTTCGTTTCAATGTATTTGGAATAGTTCCCGCGATAAATTTTTATCTTATGTTCTGCGAGTTCCCACACTTTTCGGACAACCTTATCTAAAAAATATCGGTCGTGAGAGACAACGAGAACTGCGCCATTGTATTCAATATTGAGGTAATTTTCGAGCCACTCGATGCCTTTGATATCAAGGTGATTCGTCGGTTCGTCGAAAAGTAATAGATCTGGTGCCTCGAGGAGCAGCTTTGCGAGGGTCGCTCGACTTTTTTGACCTCCGCTTAGTACTTGGATTGGAAGGTTGAAATCCGACTCGCTGAAACCTAAGCCGCCAAGGATACGATTAATCTCGTGTTCGTAATCGTAGCCGCCGAGTTGTTCGTGCTGTTCCTGAATTCGGGCGTAGCGTGCAAGGATATCTGGTGCCTCTTGTGTCTCCATCTCCTCTGCTAACAGGAGCATCTTGTCCTCAAGCGCGCGCCTCTTTTCAAAAACCTTGAGCATCTCCTGTCTTAACGTGCAGTCGCGCGCGAGATCCGGTTCTTGGCTAAGATAGCCAATGCGCAACCCTTTTGCAGAGGTGACTTTACCCTTAAAATTGGCAAGCATACCGTTAATAATTTTAATTAACGTTGTTTTTCCAGTTCCGTTACGGCCAATTAATCCAATTCGGTCCCCATGCTCAATTGAGACCGAAATATCGTCGAGAATTAGATCTGGGTCGTAGAGTTTGGTAACGTTTTCTAATCGTATTAAAGACATATTCCAAATGGTTGTTAGTTGTCAGTTATCAGTTGTTGGTTAAGAGTTCAGCCTGTGTCCGCCATTCGGTACTACGCGTCAACATCTCCTGATATGTATTTGCGCGGTGCGCATCTGGGCGGCGGATATTAAATTGCCTAAATCGCCAAAACGCTATTGAAAGCGCAGCATAGTGAACGAAACAATCCAAATGCTCCCACTCGCTTTCTGTCATAGGACGCATCGCGTTGTAAGCGTCCAAAAACCGCTGCACAGCCTTTAAGTTCAGTCGGTGTTCTGGCGTATAGCAGCACCCAATGATGGTCATTCCGACATCAAGTAAGAGTGTGTCGTGGCAACCTTCCTCAAAATCAAGGATCGCTACCATCTTATCGCCATCGAAGAGCGTGTTATCTAAAAAAAGGTCGCCATGTAAAAGTCCTGTGGGAAGCGGCGCATTGAGTTGAGGCTTCATCGATTCCAATTCCGATTTTAGCGATTTAACAAACGGATGCGTCGCAAATTGTGTGTCTTGCACCTCTTGAAAAAAAGGGCGCATCTGTGATATTCCCATCGCAAAATGAGGGAGTCCTGTGATGGGTGGGATGCGGTGCAGCTGCGCCAATGCCTTGCCGAGTTGCGCGAGTATTTTCGGGGACGAGGAAGGTTGCGTTCCTTGTAGGAATGGATAGATCATGACGCTGCCAAACGTCTCATGAATCAACGGCTGCTCCGCCTTCGTTAGAATCGGGTATACCGTCGGGTATGCGTGCTGCTGGAGCTGCGCCAAGAGCGAAATTTGCGTGTCAAGTTCTATTGGATCTTTCTCATCGCAGATTTTTAGCAGAAACTCACCGTTTGTGGTGGTCAGTTTAAAGTTACTATTCCCGAACCCACCGGGGACCTCCTCAAGTTTCAGTGATGTGCCGATTGGGTATTGCGCGACAATGTGCGCGAGTTCTGTCGATGAAAGGGTCGTATAGCGTGCCATACCCCTATTCCTTAGGAAGCCTGCCTTTTGGAACTGAACAGAATATTAACCTTTATTAGCATTTTTGATAGCATCTCGTACAACTATACCAAGACCTACGAGACCGGTTACTAGGACAAACACTGCGAGCCATTCCATATCACAATTCCTCCAACTTGTTAATTTTTCGATATGCAACGCGATTGACCCAAATAGCGAGGGTAATCAGTAAAAGGACCCCGAGTGTCCCTATCATAAGAAGAATTATGCTGGTTTTACCGTAATTCTGAATGACCCAAGCGATTAAGGAAATATCAGTAGCAGTTGAGATAGCAAAGATTACCTTTAACCATCCAATTTCTTCCTTACATTTATCAATATATGCCATACTTTTGTGTTCCTTTGGGGTGTAAGGTTTTACTGTTTGGTGGTAGTGTCTTGCTCCAATTCTTGAAATTCAGGGGTGTTACGGATGCCCTCAAGTGCCGGATCCACTTTTGCTGAGGAGAGTGCCTCCTTGTCTAACCGAATCGCCTCGCGCAATGATGCAATGGATCGTGCTTTTTCTTCTTTGTGTAAATAGGCGACGGCGAGATTGTAATGCGCTTTCGCAAAATTGACATCTAACTGCGTGGCGCGCTCCCACACTTGAATCGCTTTATCAAGTTCACCCTGATTGCCATAGACAACACCTAACGTAAAAAGCGGCATTACCCATCCCGGTTCGTTCTGGATCGCTAAGTGGAGTTCCATGATCGCTTGGTCGAAATTGCCGTCTTTGGCGGATGCCATACCCCAATTGTAGTGTGCGACGGCGACTTCGTTGGGTTCAGGGACATCTGTACTTTGGGAATATGGTATCACTTTCGGAGCACACCCGGTGAAATAGAGCATTAACCCCATGATTAACAGTAGCGCGTCCCATTTATACAAAAGATTCATAATTTGCCCTCCATCGTTCTTTGCATTTTAGCAGAAGATGAGATTGAAATCAAGATTCCCGTGCTTTTTCCACATAAATGGCGTAGACCTTCGGATCTTCTGGACGAATCCGAGTAAAATTGAGTCGGATGCGAATCGTTTCTTTTCTTTTAATCCATTCACTGCTTTTCCAATTCACTTTTTGGTGAAACCCTGACGTGAGGGGGAGGCAGTCGTCGCTGGTATACCCTTCAAGCGGTTGGAAGTGCTCATCTAAAATATCAACGGTAACCTGACCATACTCGGATAATCCGTCGACATTCAGAGAAACCGTGCTGGGTTGTCCTTCAAGGTCAATGGGTGCTGAAATCACGTGTCGTGGTTGTGCTGTTTTTCGAGTCATGTCCGCTGTCTGGAAATAACCGAGTCGGTCTCGTTTCCATGTTGCGATCCGGACCCCGTTACTCAGCTGCTCTGGCCACGGTGCGTACCAGAAAAGTGTCTCATCACCGACATTCTCAAAACCTTGTCCCTGCATGAGTGCGGCGTGTTTGAAATTCATCGGTGTCGGTAGATGTTCAAAGTCGTCCTCTGCTGCTTCTACCATCTGAAAGTCGGGAATCGGTTCGCGGTAGTGGAGGGCATCGTTACTGACGACTAAACCGATATCCATTGTCACGTGTCGGCGGTCATTGTTTTCCGGTCCGTGCCACTGTCCGTAGAAACCGAGAATAACATTCCCGCGATTCCAGAGTGCAGCACCGAGATGGACCTGCTCGCCTTGGTGTGCACCGTATACAACAGGTCTCGGCGGGATATTACCACGCCTGAAGCCTAAGCATGACGCTTCGATCCAGTGTTCAAAGTCGTAAGATGCATATACTACCATCTGCCGTGTGGGACCTATATGACTGCCGCCGTGCGCAGTCAAATAATAGCAACCGTTGAATTTTGTAATCCCCGACATCTCACAAGAGGGGGCGTGAAGGTGCCGTTCGGCTTCGTGCCATCGGAGTCCATCTTCGCTAAACATGACTGCGAATTTTGGGGTATATTTGGAGGTCTCAATAACGGCTTTAAACCGACGCGTAGGATCTGGATCATCGGGTTCATAATACACCACACACGCCTGAATATGGTACTGTCCACCTTGGATATCCACAAGGTTGTTGCGGGTTGAACCGTTATATGCTACGAGTCCGAGTTCCGGTTTCTCCCAGTTATAACCATCACGGCTTTTTGCGAAGCACACCCGATGGTGCCAACTATCATCGTCTCCTTGTGCAAGATACCACATCCAGAGTTCGTCGCCGACGCGATGGACAGACCCGTAATAGATGACACGAGAACTATCGGGAGCATCGGGCGGACCGGGGTGTACCACAATTCGCGTCCGATCGACACCTGCTCTGTAAGGCACGAGTTGTAACCGAACACCGTGTTGGAACGGTATACTGTAGTCGTCGAAAGGGAACAGTACGATTTGATCAGTGCTTACGTGTTCAGGATTGTTTTTGATAATCATGTTTTAGTAGTTGTCAGTTATCAGTTATCAGTTAGAGAGGTTTTTGATACACACCAAGCATTTTTTATCGGAAACTATTCCCTTAAGAAAATTGCGTCATAAACGAGTGGCTTGACCCGCTCGCTCAGTTCGGAAAAAGGGATGTGCTGCGCGAGTGTGATTGCCACCAATTCATCTCGCGGCGAGATCCAAAATTCGGTGCTTGTCCCGCCGATCCAACCGTATTCGCCAACTTGCGAGGCAGGCACCCAATCTGTCTGTTGCACCCGTACCGAGACACCGAGTCCAAAACCGAGTCCAGCATAACGTTTATCTGGTTTTTTGTCGAGCGGTATTAAGTGTACTGGTAGATGGTTGCGTGTCATCAATTCCACAGATTCCGTTCGCATCAACCGTTTTCCGGCGAGTACGCCTTTGCATGAGAGCATTAAGCAAAATCTGGAAAAATCGGCGGCGGTAGAGGCTAAACCACCGCCTGCAGATAGAAATTTCGGTTTCTCTATAAAACTATTTTCAGATACATGACCCGTTCCACCCTCCGGGGCATCGATAACCTGCAAGTCACCCTCTGATGTTGTACTATACATACCTGCGAGTCGATCAATTTTCTCCGCGGGGACATAAAACCCAGTATCCACCATACCTAAAGGTTGAAAAATTCGCTCGGTTAAAAACACATCGAAAGGCTGACCAGAAACCACCTCAATTAGCCTTCCCAAAACATCTGCAGCGATGCTGTAATGCCATTTTGTCCCCGGTTGATACAGCAGTGGAATCCTACCCAGTCGCTCGACCATTTCTTGTAAGTTGCATTCATGTAGGAGATGCAAACCTTCCTCTCGGTAGCGTTGATCTACGGCAGTTTGCCCTACCATATATCGGGCAGCACCGGGCAATCCGGAGGTGTGTCGCATCAGATCTCGGACGGTCATATCCCGATCTGCCTCAACGAGTGTAAGTGTTTCAGCATCTGCATCCGCTGCTACTTTCAATCTCCCCAATTCGGGCAGATACGTTGAAACCGGAGCGTCCAGTTGGAGTTTCCCTTCCTCGCAAAGCATCATTACTGCAGCGGCGGCGATCGGTTTGGTCATTGAGTAGATGCGAAAAATGGTATCTTTTTGCATCGGCTTGTTCGCTGCGATATCCATCATGCCGTGTGCCTCAAATTGCGCCACTTTGCCGCGCCGCGCCACAACTATCACCGCGCCAGCGAGTTGTCCGTCATCAATAAACGCCTGCGTAGCACTGGAGATACACGCAAGTCCTTTCGCTGAAAGCCCGACCTCATGTGGTGCTGCACTTAGGTTAGAATTTAGTTTGCCAGTGTTCATTTTTCACTCTTGGATTTTGAGGTCCCACAATAGCACCGTACCGTCCCAACTTCCGCTGGCGAGCGTTTGTCCATCAGGACTGAAATGGACGCTCTTAACAGAGGACGTATGCCCTGTAAACGTCTTTTTATGCGCGCTTGTGGCTATATCCCATAGACGAATCGTGTTATCGCTACACCCACCTGCGAGTATTTGTCCATCAGGACTAAAGCATAGGGTATTGACATTATCTGGATGCGATTTAATTGTTTGTTTCAGTTGTCCGGTGCTTATATCCCACAGATGGATTGTGCCGTCTGCGTTCCCCGTTCCACTTGCGAGTGTTTGTCCATCCGGGCTGAAAGCGACGCTCAAGATAGAATTTTCATGCCCAGTAACGATTTTTTTATTTTCTCCTGTGTCTGTGTTCCACAGATACAGGGGACCATGCCCATACCCTTTACCGCTTGCAACTGTCTTTCCATTTGGACTGAAGCATACGCTATAAACTTGACGCACATTCTCTGAGAATGCTTTTTTCAAGCGTCCCGTATCCACATCCCACAGAACGAGGGTACAATCCTCCCAGCCGCCTCCACTTGCGAGTGTTTTTCCATCTGGACTAAAGGCGACGCTCAGGACAGCGTCGGCATGCGCGCTAATCGTTTTCAGGTTCTGACCTGTGTTGACATTCCATAGGCGTATAGTCTCGTCGGAACTTCCGCTTGCGAGTGTTGTGCCATCCGGACTGAAGCGCATACTATTGACAGGTGCGGTATGTCCTATGAGTGTTTGTTTATGCTCGGCCGTGTCTACATTCCACAAACGGATGGTATGGTCCCGTCCTCCACTTGCAAGAGTCTGTCCATCGGGACTAAAGAAGACACTATTGACCGACGGCGTATGTCCAGTGAGTGTTTTCAGCGGCTGACCCGTGGAAACGTCCCATAAGCGGATCGTATCGTCCCAACTCCCACTGACGAGGGTCTGACTATCTGGACTGAAACATACGCTTCTGACGCTATCCGTATGCCCAATAAGTGTTTGTGTGTATTCGGCGGTGATACTATTCCACAAGCGGATGGTTTTGTCATCACTCCCGCTCGCAAACATCTGCCCATCTGGACTGAACGAGATACTCTGAACTGCAGAAGTGTGTCCAGTGAGCGTTCGCAAGTGTGTACCTGTGCGGCCATCCCATAAATAGATACTATAGTCAGTCCCTCCGGCACTAACAAGTTTTGCCCCGTCAGGACTGAATGCAACGCACTCGACACTATCTATATGTTCTGTGAGTATTTTCTTATGCTCGCCTGTGGTGGCACCCCACAAGTGGACTTCCTTAAAACTCGTACTTGCGAGTGTCCAATAACTTGGATTGAACGCCACACTCCTGACCTCAGACGTATGTCCTTTGAGTGTTTCCTTGTGCTCACCCGTGGCAACATTCCATAGGCGTATAGTTTTGTCCGAACTTCCGCTTGCGAGTGTCTTTCCATCTGGACTGAACGCGACACACTTGACATCATTTGTATGTCCTTTGAGTGTTTTCTTGTGCTCGCCTGTAGCAGCATCCCAAAGACGTATAGTTTCGTCCCGACTTGCAGTTGCTAATGTCTTTCCATCCGGACTAAACGCTAAACTCCAGACAACTCTTGTGTGTCCAGTCAGCAGCGCGAGTTCTCGGAAAGTCGCAACATCATAGATCCAAATACCGATGGAACCGGCGACAGCAAGTCGAGTACCATCTGTCGAATATTGTATTTGATTAATTTGTCCTTTACCGAGGCGTGCTTTAGCACCTTCGGGGAGTTTCCATTTTGTGTAATCTTGGGCAAAAGAATTTGATGTGACTAACATTGAGAAAAGAAGTAGCGTAAAAAAGGTGGAGAGTGGTGTGGTTTTCATTGGGGTGTTTCCTGTTAGGTCGGGTTTTGAGTATTGTGAATTTTAATTTCTTTCTTTTAAGAATACCACAAAAAATATGGATTTTCACATTTTCGCATTGCACTACACGAGCGAATTCAAAATTGGGAGTAAAGATCGCATTGTTGGGACATCTCGGAATGTGAAACCGAACTGTGCGAAATATGTTGATGTCTCTAATGCCTCCGCAATCAAAGGATTTTTCTCTAATTCCTTTGAAACACCAAGGATAAGGGACACATCAGGATGTTCGGCGAGCGTGTTGAGTCGCGCAATAAGGTGCCCTTGATGCCATGGATGAAACAGTTCAATAGCGGTCTCTACACCGCTTTTGTGGACGAGTTGATAATCAGGGAAGCAATAAAAGTCGCCTGTCAGAGGAAGAAATTGGCTTCCGGGACGGATCTGCCAGTCGTTGGTTTTGTTCTGAAGCATCGTCTGAAAAAGCTGGATGTCTTCGGGGATGTAGGCGAGGAACTGTTGAGAAACCGGCTTAATACCACAGGATTCATCAAGGGATAGCAGATAACGCTGTTTGTTCCGAAACTGGATCTCCGCAGCGAGTTCCCATTTCGGTTGATGTAGCACAGCGACGAAGAAATTCGCCAGATTCATGCCGTATCTTTTCGTTTTGTAAAAGAGATTGAGCGGTCCGTCCACCGTAATTTCATATAATTCGCCTTCTTTCCGAATTGTGGAGAGAAGTTGATTGAATCTGAGGTACTTGAACAACTGACGGAGTTCAGCCGTCATAGAATCGGCGAGTTTTAGCATGAGGGTGTTGCAATGAAGCAGCAGCCCTTGCACTTGCGCGGCATTGTAGCGGTGAAGTAAACGTTCGGCGGAAAGGGTGTTGAATGTCAAAACCGGTTGGCAACTCGGTAAATCCGCATAGAGTTTAGCACTCAACTCCGTCTCTTCTGTAGATGATTCGTCTGCCATTATCCGAGACACTTCGCGTTGATAATCTGCGTAGTCCTGAAACTGTTTCTCTGAAAGCAGACGGCTCGTCTCTGTAAAGAGTTTGTGCCGGAACGCAATCAATTCTTCATTGGGGGCAGTATCAAATTCTGTCCGATCTAACAGAAGTTTTTCGAGTCCACGTTTGACGATGGGTGCTCCCGGTGTGCTATCGATAATTTGCTTGCTGGACTCTAAAAGCGTCGCACGTGGCGTGTCTGGTGACGCTTCAAAAACGGTAATCAATTGCTCAGCAATTGCCAATAACTGGTTATCGGCTGGATTTACAAATTGTGGGTAGATTTGTCCCTTCTGGATTTTGTACTGGAGTAAATCTTTGGTGAGCATTTTTTATTTTACCTTGTGGTTAAATGACGTGGTTTTGGCCTTTAACATTGTTCTCTCGAACCCGCTCTCCATTTCATTACGAGCTACGCGATTTTAGACTATACGAATTTTTAAAGCGTCTGGTAGGCGTGATGTTGTCTTCGTCGTCTATTGACAAAGTGTTCGCTGGTCTGTTTCGAGACGAGTTCGTAAAGCACCGCCTGTTTGCCCTCGCGTTTGCGGAGGATGCGTCCAAGTCGCTGCACATGTTCCCGTACGCTTCCACTCCCTGAGACGATAATAGCGACATTCGCCTCTGGCACGTCTACGCCTTCATTAAGGACTTTTGAGGTGACCAAGATAGAGTAGGTGCCGTCGCGGAACCCGTCTAAAAAAGCGTTCCGCTCCTTGAGTTTCGTCTGATGTGTTAGCACGGGGAGAAAAAAGCGCGTGCCGAGTTGGTACGCCGTGTCGTTATCTTGCGTGAAGATAAGGATCCGATCGCCGCTGTGCCGTTGTATCAATTTCCACACCCATTCCTGCTTTGTGGTGGATGCAAAACTAAGTTGCTTCTGGGTGAGATACGCTTTGAAGGCGGCACGGCCTTCATCTGTTTGTGAAGCTTTCCAGAGGAATGTATGCCATCCGCGTGGCGTACCCATATTAATTCTCGACTGTTTGAGGAAGCCTAAATAAGTTTGGCGCGCCGCCTCGTACTGGACCCGTTCTGTGTCTTCCATCTCAACCGCAATCGTCACGACACGGTACTCGGAAAGCGTCTTCCCAGAGAGTTCTTGCACCCTCGCCTCATAACAGCATTCGCCGACGAGCGCATAGAGTCGGCTCTCTTTTCCATCAACGCGTTCAGGTGTGGCTGTCAATCCCAATCGGAAGGGAGCGATGCTACTGATTGCAGCGTATTGATACTGTTCTCCCGGTAGGTGGTGGCATTCGTCGAAAATAGCGAAACCGAACCGGTTGCCGTAATGTGGCGCGTGCATAACAGCAGATTGGTAGGTCGTTACCGTAATATCTCGCAACTCGTGCTGACCGCCACCGTAAAGTCCGATTTCTTGTCCGAAGTGTTCCGTCAACACCGTATGCCACTGGTGCATGAGATCAATCGTCGGGACATGCACGAGCGTTGGGCGTTGCGTGTCGGCGATGAGTAAAATTGCGATGAAGGTTTTACCGGCACCCGTAGGGAGACTTACGACACCGCGCTTGCCGTTAGCATGCCATGCATCAATCGCCTCGGTCTGGTAGGGATAAGGTGAAATCGCTTTTTGATGTGTGAAGGGTTCTATTGTGAATTGCCGTGCTGTGTCCTGGTATGGGATAGCGTGTGCGCGCAGCTGCGAGACAATCTTCCGATAGCGGTAGGCGGGGGCACGGAAGGTGAGGGTGCGCTCGTCCCAACGGAGGTCTGGCAGCTGCGATTCGAGTGCCTCTGGGACGTTCTGTAGGATGAGGGTGCCTTTGTCAAAGTTAATTTTGAGTGGTGAAGACATGATATTGCTCGAAATTTCAAATCAAGATTTCTCACTGGTTACGCATATCGCTATTATACCGAAATCTGGTAGAAATTCAAGGATTTTTCACAAATCCAATCTTGATTTTCTGATGCTACTATGCTAAAATAGGCGTATCAAAACTACAGGGAGGAACACAACCCGTGCCTAAACTCATAATCATGCCGCCACAGAACGCGGAATCACACGAATGGGCTGAACGCCTTTACAACCAATTACCCGCATATACTGTCGTCTTACCAGAGACAGACGATGCAGTAGCGGAACACCTCCCGGATGCAGATGCTGTCTACGGTTGGGTTTCCCCTGAACAACTACCGTTAGCCAAAAACCTCCGATGGCTACAAAACCCTGCTGCGGGTCCTTTCCCCGGCTACTATTACCCCGCACTCATCGAACATCCGGTCGTCGTCTGTAACCCGCGTGGTATCTATAACGACCATATCGCACAGCATATCATGATGTTTGTGCTTGCACTTTCGCGTGGATTGCCCTATTATATGGATGCACAACGTGAAGGGGTCTGGGGTAAAGATGCCCGCAAAAGTGGGTACATCGACCTCGCACAGGCGACAGCACTGATCGTCGGTGTTGGTGGTATCGGGCATGAAACCGCACGTCTCTGTAACGCGTTCGGGATGAAAGTGATCGGTGTTGACGCACGCTGGGAGTATGAGGTGCCTTTTGTCGAGAAACACGATCCTGCCGAACTGGACACACTTCTCCCGCTTGCCGACTTTGTGATAACCACGACACCGCACACACCCGAAACCGAGGGGATGTGGCATAAAGACCGTTTCTCCCTGATGAAAAATACCGCTTACTTCATCAACATCGGACGCGGCAAGACGACGAAACTCGCTGACCTCGTTTCGGCACTTGAACAGGGGGTCATTGCGGGGTGCGGTTTGGATGTGTTTGAAATTGAGCCGTTGCCTGCCGAAAGCCTGTTGTGGCAGTTGCCGAATGTGTTGATAACGCCACATATCGCTGTCAAAGATGCGGAGAACATTGAGGCACGACGATTTGAGCTTTTCTTGGAAAACGCACGTCGGTTCGCTGAAGGTGAGCCGTTGAAAAACGTCGTCAATAAGGCGGCGTGGTACTAAAAAAGTTTTTAACTTATGGGCATCTGACTGCGCTCCATGAGATTAGGCGCAGATTCTTGATACGTAGCCCGTAACGAAGTGGAGGGGTTTTTGGTTGGGGGTTTCTTCAGATATACGGGAAGGCTCTTAATAAGTGAAACCTGGCTGACCGAACCGCAAGGAAAATTAAAAACCAACATCTTTTAAAGGATGAACAGATTCGCCATTTTATTGTAAATGGATACATCAACGTCACCGCTGACATGCCGACACACATCCATGAAACCATCTATCACAAAACGGATGAACTCTTCGCTGGCGCGATGGATTTCCGAGGCGATCGGCAACACAACCCGCTCAATAACATTTTACCGTTGGTACCGGAACTTCAAGTCGTTTTGGAGTCGCCAGAGGTACGTGGCGCGCTCACCAGTATTTTGGGTAATGGGTATGTCATGCATCCACATCGACATTGCCATCCCAATTTTGCTGGTAGCACACCGAGCGGCAAAGAAAACGGCGAAGAGCGATTGATGATGCCGCTTCACAAAGACGGACACGCCGGTGGGAAGCGACCCCGCCACCGAACACCGCGTTGGGCAATCCTCTTTTACTATCCGCAACCCTGTCTCGCTGAGCAAGGACCGACCTGTATCATTCCCGGAACGCAATACATCCGAGAATTTATGCTGGATGGTGAGCGTCAACGGCACGAATCCCACGCCGAAGGCGGAAACGGGACGCGACGGCTCTCGGAGAACTTCCTAAATAGAAATATCGTGCCAATGTCAGGGGAACTCGGCACTGTCTGGATTATGCACTTTGATATGGTGCATTCGTTCCTTCAGAGCTATGTCTCCCTAAATCGCTACGGCATGAAGTTTGTCTTTATGCGCACCGAGCAACCCACGGCACCTTCATGGAACAGCGAGACCGCTATCTGGCAACCCCCCGAAATCAATCACGTCCCTTACAATGCCGAAATCCTCTGGACCTACATCTGGAATTGGATGTCCGGCAAAACGGATCTGTATGAAACTGACCGTTCAGATGCCGCTATTGATATACACGCAGCCGTTGAAAGTCTAAAAACAAACGACTCCGCAGCCCGTATGAAAGCCGCTAACACCTTAGGTTTCATGCGTGAAGATGCTGCCGAGGCGGTACCCGCACTCATTAAGGCCCTTGAAGATAGTTATGAACCGGTGCGACGGAACGCTATCTATGCACTCAGTGCCATCGGAAAACCCGCCGTTGAACCCCTCATTGAGGCACTTGATGCAGAGAAAGAGGCGTTTGAGATGGAACCGATTCTCCATATTTGTGACGCAGCACACGGACTCGCGGCGATTGGTGCCGCTGCCGTGCCTGCACTTGTAGCCGTATTGAAAGATGAACGTGAGAACGTCCGTGCGTCTGCCGCGTATGCGTTAGGTGAAATGGGACCTGTCGCAGCTGAGTCAGTTGACGTCCTTATTACATTATTGACGGATGAATCGGAAGAGGTGCGTCGGCATGCAATCTCGGCACTCGGTATGATTAAGGTGCCAACATCGAAAACAGTCCCCGCGTTGGTAAAAGTCTTGGAAAATCCTGAAGACACAGATTTAGCGTTCTTTGCGGCACAGGCGTTGACCCGTATTGGGCCCGATGCAACAGAAGCTGTTCCGGCGTTAGAAGAGGCTTTGATGAGTGAGTCCGCCTATGTGCGTGGATTCTCCTCAGAAGCGTTGAGTCGGATTGGCACTGCCGAAGCGTTACAGGCACTCGTACCGTTCCTGCGAACAGCACGTTGGTTTAACTACGTCAATAAGAGCGTTCCAGCTTTCAGCATT
>PYJC01000155.1 GCA_003635255.1 Candidatus Poribacteria bacterium
GGTTTCGTAATCATCAACGACTTTGTTGACAATCCGTGGATTCCGATGCTCCGGGAGGCGGGTCGCCGCGTTACACAAGCGTGTGCACCAGAAAACGGCTATGATGTCATTGACTGTTCAAAGGGATATGTGCACCGCGCGGGTGAGAATGAACCGTGGGCAATCCGCGGCATCATCCATCCGGCTTTTGAAGAACCTGATTTCGCTAAATTTTACGGATCCCCAGATTTCACAGGTTTCATTAAGGCTTGGTGTGACGTTGAACCTGAGGAACTTGTGATGACGAACATGCTCCTCTGGTGTAATCCCCGTAAAAAAGAGAATAGACTCGGATGGCACCGAGACGTGACATGGTGGGGCACAGGGGAAAGTTACTTTTCACAAGAAGACAACCGTGGAGACGGAACTGAAGCCTATTCGGAGGAAGTTGAACGGATCCGCTGGAAAGAAATTCAGGAAGAAAACGAGAAACGGATTACTGAGCGGAAGGGTGTCGGTATGTTTTTGGCACTCGCAGACGATGAATGCCATGAACTTGTTGTGGGGAGCCACAGCCGATGGCGCACGCCGCTTGAGCATGACGTGTTGCTTCCTAAATCTATGAAGGATCAGGGTGTCCCGTATACACCGAGTTGGAACGGCTCCGATCCCCTGCCCGGACAGGTCGCGATTCGGCTCAAGGCTGGACAAGCCCTCATCCGCAACGGTGCGACAATTCATACCGGACATACCGTGCCTGAGCGTGAACGCAATACGTTATCCATCGGTTGGTCGAAGTGGGGCGGTCCCTCCGACGAGGAGCCAAAGGTCGTTGATGCTCGATTCGCATGGCAGCTGGATCCCGCCGTCCGTGAGGCACTTCCACATGAATGGATGAAAACCGCATGGGATCGCTGGGCAGCAAACCACAAACTCGGCGATAGGCTTGAAGATCGCTATGCAGGCTTTGACATCGAACGTATCAAAGCAGGCGAAGTCGTCGGTTGGCAGACTGAGTTAGAGCGTCAAGCCGCTGCTGCTGGCGATAAGTGGGAACGGTACCAAACGGTGTCTGAATCGTAGCGGCAGAAAATAGAGAGGCGGATCTTCGGATCCGCCTTTTTTGTTTTTTGGCCAACTGCTGCCTGCTGATGGCTAATAGCCATTAAGCCGGTGGTGCAATCAGACGGACGAATGAACGCGAAACCTCATCCAATTCATCCCGGACCGCTGCATCGAGTTCCCAACCGACACCGCCGAGCGTATCGTTGAGTTGTTCAATTGTGTCGCTGCCGCTGATTGCAACGGTGACTTCTGGATGCGATAACACCCACGCTACAGCGAGTTGTGCGGGTGTTTTTCCAAGTTCCGCTGCGAGTCGCTTGAGCGTGGTAACTACCTGTCCGGTCGCGCCGCTCATCCGTTGTGAAAATTCTTCGCTGAGACGTGTCGCCCATAAAGTGCCAGCGGGTGGTGGTTCATCTGGCGAATAGACCCCACTTAACAGACCAACGGCTAACGGACTATAACACATCACACCCAGTCCTTCTTCACGCACTAAACCGAACAACTCGGTCTCCATATCTCGATTTAAGAGGTTATACATGTTCTGGATGCACATATAAGGCGTTGCGTTAATCCTATCAGCGATCCAGAGTGCTTTACATGCCTGCCATGCCTGATGATTACAGCAGCCGATATAGCGGACTTTGCCTGAACGCACGAGATCGTCCATTGCGCGAACCGTCTCTTCCTGTGGTGTCCCTTCATCGTACGCATGAATGAGGTAGATATCAATATGATCGGTGTTGAGTCGTTTCAAGGAACGATCAATCTCTCGCATAATGTGGTAGCGGGACAATCCAGCGTCGTTGGGACCGGGACCGATCTGACTGAAAACCTTTGACGTAATCACAACGTCATCGCGTTTGCCCTGAATCGCTTTACCGAGGATCTCCTCAGAGCGACCGATATTGGCGCGATCATCCATAAGCCCATAGATGTTAGCACAATCGATGAAGTTGATACCGGCATCGATGGCGTGTTCGATGAGTCTTTGGGCATCATCTGCATCGCCTTGTCCTCTGAGTCCTAAGCCTAAAGCCAATGGACTCACTTTAACCCCAGCTTTTCCAAAATTAACATATTCCATAGACAGAGTTCCTTAATCTCCTGTTAGTTGACTATTCAAATGTGTTTACAAATTACCGGATTGTTCGTTTTAATTCAATATGATTTCAGACAGATACCGCCCCTACGGGGCTGCTGAACTTTTCCGAATCTCTATTCAACTCAACCGATGCGTTAAGTTGAAACCATATTAAACGGGGCTGCTGAACTTTTTCCGAATCTCTATTCAACTCAACCGATGCGTTAAGTTGAAACCATATTAATCTGATACATCTGCAAGGCATCTACGACCCGCTGCATATCTTTTGGCATCGGTGCTGAAAAAGTCAATTTTTCGCTTGTAACCGGATGTTCAAAACCGAGCAATTGGGCATGTAGTGCCTGACGTTTGAGTTGTGCAAGCGCGTGTTTCAGTGCGCCGGTATCAGCATCGTTTATGGCACGTTGTTCGCCGCCATAGATCGCATCGCCTGCCACAGGATGCCCGATATGTTGCAGATGAACCCGAATCTGATGGAGCCGTCCGGTTTCCAGTGCGAGTTGAACGAGGGCGAATTTAGGATATGTTTCTAAGACCTCATAGTGCGTGACGGCATGCCGTCCGTGATTTTCAACAGTTGTCATTCGCCGTCGATCACGCCGACTTCTTGCAATTTGGGCATCAATCGTTCCGGCGGTTTTTGCGGGGACACCACACACGATAGCAACATATTGACGCGTAATGCTGTGCTTCTCAAATTGCGCAGAGAGTTCTCGGTGCACAACATCTGTTTTGGCAACAACAAGGATGCCGGACGTATCCTTGTCCAGTCTATGTACAATTCCGGGTCTCTCGACCCCGCCGATGCCGGATAGGTCTGTGCAGTGCGCCAGCAACGCGTTAACGAGGGTGCCTGTGTACACGTCGTTCGCAGGATGAACGAGCATACCCGCGGCTTTGTTCAGAACGATTAAGTGGCTATCTTCGTGAAGAATGTCAAGAACAGTGTTCTCAGGTGCTACGGTGTCTAAAGGGCGCGGTGGTGGAAATGTTAATCGGACCTCATCGCCGTTACGAAGTGCATAACTCGGTTGTTTCGCGACCTTGTCGTTGACGGTGACATTGCCGTCGCGGATCAGTCGCTGCAAATGGGTTCGAGACATATCATTGGTCACACTAATCAGAAACCGATCCAAACGGGTCCCGTGGTGTTCTTTTTCGATGTGGTAGACCGTTGTTTTATTTTGCATCCAAGCCATTATATATCTTAACTTTGTATTTGTCAATTGCTTGATTGGTCATCTCTCCACAATTGATTTGACACTTCTCACGGAATGTGATACTCTTTATGCATCGGGCTTTCGGATCCTCGATGGCAGGGTGAGATCATGCGAAACATCAAACTTGTGCTTGAATATGACGGTACGAATTACCACGGATGGCAGACACAGCCGAACCTGCCAACAATTCAAAGTACAGTTGAAAAAACTTTGGGAAAGTTAATGAAGACCGAGATCCAAATCATTGGGGCGGGAAGGACGGATAGCGGTGTCCACGCGGAGGGACAGGTCGCGAATTTCCACACGACCTCACAGATGCCGCCCACCGCTTTTCAAAAGGGACTTAATGCGACGCTGCCTCGGGATATTGTTGTCTGTTCCGTAACAGAAGTGTCTCCTGAGTTTCATGCCCGGTTCGGTGCTACAAGTCGGCGGTATCGGTACACGATTTTGAATCGTGAATATCCGAGTGCGCTTTCGCGACAGACGAGTTACTTTTTTCCGGCGGAGATTGATGTTACACGCATAAACGCGCTTTGCCAAACACTCGTTGGCAAACACGATTTTTCTTCCTTCCAAAAAGTAGGGAGTGACCGGATAAACCCTGTCTGTACAATTTATGAGGTACATTGGTGGAAAAAGGAGCCGTACGTCTATTTTGAGATCGAAGCCGATTCGTTTTTGCGTGGTATGGTTCGCGCGATCACCGGCACCGTCTTAACTTTTAATCGCAAGTTTTTGCTTGCAAGCGGTGCAAAAAGCATGAAGTATCAGGATGCTGACACGCAACTTCACCGTATTTTAGAAGCCAAAGATCGAGCCTCGGCAGGGATGTCAGCACCCGCACATGGGTTGTCACTCATCAGTGTCAAATATAAGCCTTACCACTTTTACGGTGAATAGGTATCGTCTATTGACAATCAGTCAAAAGGAACTTTAGCAAATCACGAACACTTGGTTTACCCCACGAAACATTATTGGTTACAAAAAACCTCTTAACTGATAACCGATAACTCTCACTGCGAGGCAAACTGACAACTACCTAAAAGGAGTTCTTATGAACTACAGCCAAGTCTTGAATGAATTGGAAACTTTAGTCAACGAAACCTTTGGGCTTTGGGAACACAATCGGGTCGGCTTCCAATGGCGACACTATACATGGAACCACACCATGCGTGTGCGTGCGACGAGTATGGAACTCGGTAGACGGGAAGGCGGCGACGTGAAACTGCTTGAAGTTGCTGGCACGCTGCACGACATCACTAAACGCTACGACGGTGATTTTAAGACCGACGATGAAGGAAAACGCGTCTTCACCCCTGACGGTTTCTGGTTAAACGAGCCGCTTACACCAGCAGGTCAGAACATCGTTACGGAACTTTACAACAAGCATAACCTCCACGGTAAGGTCCATCACGAATCTGGGGCAGTTATTACTGAGAATGTCTTGGCGATGTACGACTTTGAACCGGATTTCGTAGAAGCTGCGACGGCTGTTGTCTTCGCACATCTAAAGCCTACGAACCTCACAGAGGAGAACTTTAAACTGCTCTACAATAGGGTTGAAAACCAGATCCTCTATGATGCAGATACTATGGATCCGAACGTCGGCTATACCGGTTTTTTCCGAAACATTCACATTCACGCCTATTTCGCACTCCAACGCGGAAACTTCGATTTAGAGGATTATGTGCGGAACCTGCCGCGCTGGATTGACTCCAAGCAGGAATTCGTTGACAAACTTCTAACCGAATCTTCTCGTGAACTTGCCCAAGGGCGACAGGACAGGAATCAGCAGCTTTTCTTGCAAATGGTAGATGAATTAGACGATATGGAGATCAATCGGAAATACGGGCTGCTCGGTATCATCGAATATTTCGTGAGTGAGAATGAGGACCCGCACTTCTTGAACCAACTTGACCACCTGACAAATAAGTGGCTCCCACAGCGGAAACAGTGGTTGGCTGAAGAGGAGAAAGATGCATCGGCACGTGACCGCGCCCAAGCGGCTATTGATCGCGTTGACGATTTCCTGACGCTAATGACCCGTGAAAGCAGAGGAGAAATTTAAAGCACAACTGGCGGTTGCGAACGTTTCACCTACCCCACGCGTTAATGACGACTGACAGCCATTAAGAAGGAGTTTTTTTATGAATAACGCAACAACAGGCGAACGGACGGACATCATCCAAATTCCGTATCCCGAAGACCTCTACCGTTTTGACACGGCTGCCAAGGGGATTTCTGGCGGATTTCCAGCGGTAACCGAAGCGGATATCGAATATTTTCATCAATACGGGTATCTTGTCATCAACGATGCTTTTAGTCCTATCGAAGTTAAGGATGCCCTGGCAGGCATGGTTCATCTTATGGATGGAAACGATCCCGACTTCAGGGCGATCCAATTTGAACCGAAACTCGCTAAAGGGAAGGACGAGAGGGATGGTGAGGAACGCCGTGATGCTATCAGAAAGATCTTCCGGTTTGTAGATCACGAACCGCGTCTAAATGCTCTGGCAGCCCATTCTGGACTCCTCGGTGTCCTTGAACGGATTATGGAAGATACGCCTGAACTGTTCCAAGACATGGCACTCGTTAAACCGCCGCGTCACGGGTCAGAAAAACCGTGGCATCAGGATTGTGCTTATTTTAACTTGCCAGAGGGAACAACAGTTGTCGGTGTATGGGTCGCCTTAGATGAAGCGACAGCTGAAAACGGATGCTTGCACATTATCCCCGGTTCCCACGTTGAGGGACCGATGATCCATTTCAAACGCCGAGACTGGCAGATTTGCGATACGGACGTGCCGGTTGCGCGGGACACGATGGTGCCGCTTAAACCCGGTGGCTGTCTTTTCTGGCATGGGTTGACGCATCACGGCAGCCCGGTCAATCAGTCCGAGCAGCGACGGCGTGCGCTCCAGTTCCATTACAAACCGGCGAGTGCTGGGGAGGTTACGACCCAAGATCGACTCGCGGTTTATGGCAGCGATGGGAAAGATGTAGATTGCTAAGCAATGGCTGTCAGCAATCGGCAATCGTTCTTTACTGACCGCCGATAGCCGACAACCGACAACTATTAAGCTACTTTTTCTCTTCCGGGAATGGGGCACGGATGTCGTAACGTCCTTCAACAAATACCGGTAACTTTCCACCTTCAACCAATAGGTCAAGCGGGTTCGGACGTGTTGTTAAGGGGAAAGTTACAACGTCCTGAATGCGCAACGATTCGTAAATCGCCATCAAGATTTCTATCGTGCAAAGCCCGTGTCTGCCTGCGTTGCGATGTTCATCAACATCGCCTTCGATCCAAGCCAACATCTCGTTAAATTGATTCGGTTCACTCTGCCGCGGTTGGATCGTCTGCCACCCAGCAGCTTTGCTGTTCAGGAGTTCAATCGTACCATCGCTACCACGGCGCAGCTGCCCATCATCACCATAAACGGCATCGCCTCGAAGTCCGGGTTCTGGTAGATCGCTTTCGTAGATGCCGCGGATCCCGCCTTCAAAACAGATTTCTGCCATGCAGAGGTCTTCGGTCCTTACACGGCGTTCCCAACGATCGGTTTTCCGTGCTGCCTGACCAATGAGCCATAACGGATCGGGATCTCCGAGGATAAAACGCATTTCGTCGACTTCGTGTGTGCCACGATTCAGTAGTCCGTGTCCATCGCGACGGAGCATTGCTTGGGGTTGACCGATTGCGCCTTCTTGGATAAGCCGTCGTGCTTCACAGTTCTGCGGGCTGAACCGCCGTTGGTGCCCAACAACTAATTTCACGTCGTGCTTCTCGCAAGCCTCCATCATGTCTTGTGCATCGCCGACGGAAGCCGCCATCGGTTTCTCGGTAATAACCCCCAGTACCCCGTTTTCAGCAGCGGCGATTGTCGGTTCGGCACGCACGCTCTGCCACGTGGTGATGCTGACGATGTCTAAGTCCTCTTTTTCGCACATTTCACCGAAATCGGTATAGTGGGTCGGGAGTGCGAATTCTTCAGCGAATTTCGCGGCGGATGCTTCGCTAATGTCCGAAGCCGTGACCACTTCGGCCCGACCCGTATTCGTCCAATTATTTGCATGAGAACGTCCCATGCCACCGCATCCAATAATTCCGACACGATATGTTTTATCTGCCATTTGTTACACCCTTCTGTGATAAAGATTGTGAAACTGAAATCAAATATTACCAAAAATTGTCCATCAACGCAAGCAAATTCTGGGAAAAACAGATAACATGTGTCTATTTTGACACAATTCACTGAACTGAGAAGCCTTGTAACGCCTAAGTTTGTAACAGGTACCCAATTGGCATCGTTTATGCTATAGTAGAAGCAAAACCCGTACATCCCGCGATAAAGATATGTAAGGAGACGGAAAATGGAAAGATTAATAATTAAAGGCGGTACCAGACTTGAAGGGACGATTCCTGTAAGTGGTTGCAAAAACGCAGTTCTCCCAATCGCGGTCGCTGCTGCGATCCTTGGAGACGGTGTAAGTGTGCTCCATAACGTCCCGAACCTAACAGATGTCAGAACCCTGCGTGCTGTGTTAGAAGGACTTGGTGCTACCATAAAACTTAAAAATTCAACACTCTATATTGAACCCATAAACCACTTGGAATATGAAGCACCTTATGATCTGGTTCGCAAAATGCGCGCCTCTATTTATGTGCTGGGTCCCCTTGTGGCAAAGCTTGGAAAGGCGAAAGTCTCATTTCCTGGCGGGTGCGCTATTGGTCCACGACCCATCGACTTGCACATTCGTGGCTTAGAGCATTTAGGGGCGGAAGTGAGGGTCCAAAAGGGATACATTTACGCGCAAGCGGAGCATTTAGTCGGCACTGAGATGTATCTTACTGGGCAACATGGACCCAGCGTCGGCGCGACAGCGAACATAATGATGGCGGCAACCCTGGCACAAGGGACGACTGTCATTCGGGGCGCGGCGCGTGAACCGCATATCTCTGATCTTGCGCGCTTCCTCAACGCGATGGGAGCAGATATTGAAGGTATCGGGACATCTGTGCTAACGATTCGTGGGGTCAAGCAGCTTCGTGGCACCGAACATACCGTTATCTCTGACGATATTGAGGCGGGGACTTTTATTGTCGCAGGTGCTATTACCCGAGGCGATGTTTACGTCAAAGGGATTACGCCGCAACAGATCCCCGCTATTTCGGAGAAGATTGTTGAGGCAGGCGTTGAATTAGACTGGGATGACAACGGTGTCCGAGTCACAACGCCGCGAGAGATAAAAGGCATTGATGTCACGACTGCGCCTTTCCCGGGCTTCCCAACAGATATGCAAGCGCAAATCATGGGGATGCTCTGTCTTGCAGCAGGTACCAGCATCATCAGCGAAAATGTTCATACAGACCGGTTTATCCATGCTGCCGAGCTGAACCGAATGGGGGCAGATATCATGCTTGATGGTGGCAAGGCTATCATCAATGGTGTACCGAGCTTGAGTGGCGCGCCTGTGATGGCTTCTGATTTACGCGCTGGAGCCGTACTCGTTGCAGCCGGGATGGCAGCATCAGGTGAAACCGTCCTCTCGCGGGTCTATCATCTCGATCGAGGGTACGAGTCGATAGAGAAGAAACTGAACAATGTCGGTGCGAATATTAGGAGAGTGAAAGATTAATCACTCCGATAAACAGAAAGGACAGGTTATTTAAGGATGTTGCGAATTGTTCAGACGCGGACAGCGGAGTCAGACGATCTCCTCTCAAAGCTGAAAGCGCGGGGTAAGCTGACAGATGAAAGTATCTTAAAGGTAGTCCGGCGTACTTTGAGTGATGTTCAAGAGGAAGGCGATAAGGCAGTTGTCCGATATACGCGCAAACTCGATGCCCCGCGTATCTCAGTAAAGGAACTAAAGGTCTCACGAGAAGAATTTGGGGAAGCATATTTAGAGGTCCCGACTGAATTTATAGACGCGATTACGCAAGCCAGAACAAACATCGAAAAATTCCACGAGAAGCAGATACGGACTTCATGGATGTCGACAGAAACTAATGGTGTGTTACTCGGGCATCTGATTCGTCCGCTCAGGCGCGTCGGTGTCCACGTTCCAGCCATCAGCCAACTTCTCGTCTCTTCGTTGCTGATGAACGTCATCCCTGCTACGGTTGCCGGTGTTGAAGAAATCGCTGTCTGCATTCCGCCCATGCGGAATCGGGACATCAACTCATATATGCTGGTTGCAGCTGGAGAGTGTGGTATCCAAGAAGTTTACAAATGTGGCGGTGCACAAGCCGTTGCAGCACTGGCTTACGGTACCGATACGATCGCACCTGTTGATAAAATTGTGGGTCCCGGAAACCTCTACGTACAATTTGCTAAGAAAGAGGTTTATGGACATGTTGATATAGATAAATTGGCAGGACCGAGTGAGATCCTTGTTATTGCTGACGGCACTGCTGACCCGGATTATGTCGCTGCAGACCTGATTTCCCAAGCAGAACACAAAGGCGACAGTGCTGCGATCCTCGTCACTACGTCGTTGGGGTTCGCCGAACAAGTCAAAGCAGCTATTGAGGTTCAGGGTGAATCCTTACCGCGCCACGAGGAGCTTACAGAGGCTTTTGAAAACTACGGCGCAGCGTTTATTGTTGATAATATAGCAGAGGCAGTCGCTTTTGCAAACGAAATCGCGCCAGAACACCTTGAACTCCACGTTGAAAACCCATTTGATTGGGTGGGAGACGTTAAAAATGCGGGGGCTATCCTCATAGGTCCCTATTCGCCAGAAGCCGTTGGCGATTACATCGCAGGACCGAACCACGTTTTGCCAACAGGCACTGCTGCGCGCTACGCCTCCCCGTTAAGCGTTGACGATTTCCTGAAGAAAACAAGTCTAATCTCATACACTAAAGCGGCTTTAGCGGAAGTCACACCTGCAGTTGTTAAACTTGCCGAGGTAGAAGGGCTTGAAGGACACGCTGCCGCTATGAAAATCCGATTTGAAGAAGATTAGGAATGTAGGAAACAGAGTAGATGCTTTTAATACCACTGAGTCTTTTTTTTCATCTCTCCGGTCCCAATGCCCACATTGACAAGCCTTCTCCGCTGCCCGTTGCGACGTTTTCGATCGTTGGATATGATGCAGAAACGGGTAATCTTGGGATCGCCGTACAATCCAAATTTTTCGCTGTTGGATCGGTTGTACCGTGGGCAGAGGCGGGAGTTGGAGCGATCGCAACGCAATCTTGGGCAAACACAACTTATGGGCCTAACGGCTTAAAATTGCTCAAAAGCGGACTTTCCGCAGAACAGACCTTAGAACGCCTCATCGCCGATGATCCGGGACGCGCAACGCGGCAGGTCGGTATCGTGGATGCGAAAGGGAACGTTGCCAACTACACTGGCGATGAATGCAACGCTTGGGCAGGTGCTGTTTCAGGTAAACACTGGACCGCTCAAGGCAATATCCTCGCGAGTGAAGATGTTGTTAAAGCGATGGGTAGAGCATTTGAGGAAACGGAAGGTGAACTCGCTGATAAATTAATGGCGGCACTCTTCGCTGGGCAAGAGGCGGGAGGCGACACGCGTGGACAACAATCCGCAGCACTACTTGTTGTTCAAGAGAATGGCGGGTATGGTGGTTTTAATGACCGGTACATTGATCTGCGCGTGGATGACGCTGAGAAACCGATTGAAGAACTTCAGCGGTTATTGGAGATTCACAAGAAATGGGTGCCTCGGTAGATGTTAGCGTCAGCGACCGAGTGCATGGCATCAGATTGTGCTATTAGGCGAGTGAACTATTCCGTTGTCGGTTCGTCCAATACCAGCAGTGGACGATTAAAACGGGAACGGATATAATTCAGGGCTGATAGGACCATTGGTGAGCGTATGATACGACGCTCCAATTTACGTTTGCCCGGAATATCGCTGATGACAATACCGATCAATACCGTCAAAATACCTTGCCCGGGTAAAGGTATCAGGATAATCCCAACAATAATAAGAATAACAGCAACCAAATTTTTCAGGAGAATTATCCCGCCCCACAAAAAGGATCGTCTGATACGACTGACCTGTCTTTTGGCGCGAAAATAGTCACAGGGTAGGTAAGCGATGACCAGTGCGCAAAGGAAGATACTACCGACTAAGCTGGCACCGGAAATAATACCGACGACCAACCCATGCGCTTTAAGCCATCCAAAGACAGCTAGACAGAAAGCTTTGAAAGTATCAACAGACAAGAAAATTCTCCTCTACCAACTCATCGACGTGAAACAGCACCACCGTCAATCGTCATAATATCGCCGCTAATATAAGCAGCTTCATCGGAAGCGAGGAACAATACCGCGCCGATGTAGTCCCATACTGTTGCTCCACGTTCAAGCGGTGGTGCCTCGGTGGAAGCGAGCGGCAAATCAGGGAGTGTGTCATCATCAGGGATGTTCTGCGATGCATTCATACCGGTCGGTGCGCCACCGCCCGGTGCGACTGCATTTACCGTTATACCGTGTGGACGTAGTTCGAGTGCCAAACTTCGCGTGAGTCGATTCAACGCCGCCTTGCTGACACAATAACTGAGGACCCCGACATGTGATTCTTCGGCATAAATAGACGAATTGTTAATGATACGTCCTTGTATGCCTTGCGCAATCATTACCTGAGCAACTGCTTGGGCACATAGTAGACAGCCTTTTACGTTAACCGCTATCACTCTATCAAAGAGGTCCGGTGTCAGTTCAAACAACGTTTGACGACCCAGAATCCCTGCATTATTGAACAGAATATCAATCCGTTTAAATGTATCTACTGCCGTATCTACTGCCGTTTGAACCTGTTCAGGTATGGTAACATCTAAAGGAACAGCGATCGCTTTGCCACCTTCGGCACGGACTTCATCAGCGACAGCATTCGCGCTTCTACCACCGGCGACGACAACAGCGGCACCCTCGCGAGCGAACGCCAAACACGCAGCTCTTCCGATACCTAACGGTCCTCCGCCACCTGTTACAAATGCCACTCGGTTTTCAAAACGCATTTGGTCCTCCATACGACAGATTTTTGATTAATTTCTGTCCTTTTATATGTTACTATTTTATCATAACGCCTATTATTTTTCAAGGTTTCACATTTCGAGTGGGGCATTTAATTTGCTTGTAGAGGGGATCTGTGAATCCTAACAAACCCTTGTAGGTAGCACTTCGGGTCGCGACTTTTCTACTTCCAACGGTTCCGTTTCTATTTTTGTTATCGCACTCGCGTGATTAGATGCCTTTTGACTTAGAAATCTTCATTGAATTTTTGGTAGGTCCAACGGTAATTCAGGTGATTGATAAAAATTTACGATGGGTCTGATGTCGTACACAGGGGTTCTCGGAGTCTTTTAAGGCGAGTGCTTATAATTTTAACTTGACAAACTCTTGTGAAAACGCTTATCATAGTTAATAAAGTAGTGTAAAATGCTGAAATTTATTTACGTGTAACTTTTCATTTCATGAAGAAAAAGGACTGTTCATAGTGGCGCGTTCGCAAAAACCGATTCGCTGGTGGCCTCTCTTTGTTATCCTCGGTCTTGCCATTTTAGGCATGATAGTCGTCTGGATAGTAGAAGCGGGTCATCGCCAAGACAAGGTCTTTTGGATAATCATGGTTGTTATCCTTACAACCTTCCTTGGAGTCTTGTGGCTATTAGGTTTTTCTCGCTTGCGCTGGCGGATTCGGTTAATTGCCCTTGCCATAGTCGCTTTGTGTGTCTTTCTTAGCACAAGTCTACTCCAGTTCAAAGGATTCAGCGGCGATCTTATCCCCATATTTGAATGGCGATGGCAGGAGAACCCCACGACTTTTCGTCAGGATCCAGGCAGCACCTTCAACACCGAAATGTCTGCCATGGATTATCCACAGTTCCTCGGACAAAATCGAAACGGTGTCGTTACGGGTATCAAGTTAGATCTTGATTGGGAGACACATCCACCGAAGTTAGTGTGGCGGCGACCTGTTGGCGCAGGCTGGTCAGGCTTTGCAATCGTTGGGAATTCAGCAGTCACGCAAGAACAAGAAGACGATTGGGAAAAAGTGGTCTGTTATGAATTGGACACTGGCGAAATAAAGTGGAGCCACCGAGATCTGGCACGTTTCTATGCGCCGCCTGCGGGTCTTGGACCGCGTGCTACACCGACGATCTCAGGGAATCGGGTTTACACTGTCGGTTCAACTGGGATTCTCAACTGTCTCGATTTTGAAACCGGTGAACAGCTCTGGACGACCCATATTTTTGAAAATAACAAAGCCGAGCCACCCCCTTGGGGTGTCAGTATTTCGCCACTTGTTTTCGGTGACCTTGTTATTGTCAGTGCCGGTGGTGCTATGGCATACCACAGCGAAACAGGCGAAATTGCGTGGACAGGTTATCGAACACCCAGCGGTTATAGTTCGCCACTCCTGACAACCTTAGCAGGCACTGAACAGATTGTTATTTTTAATCAAAGATTGATCACTGCACATGAACCCTTAACCGGTAAACTCTTGTGGAAGCAGCCCTGGTCGCAAAGATACGCAGAATGTGTTGCCCAGCCGGTGCCACTTCCTGATGACAAACTTCTTGTCTCAACCGGCTATGGTGTCGGTGCTAAACTTTACCAGATCTCGCGTAACCCTGCCGGTGAATTCAACGTTTCAGTTATATGGGAGACGATATACCTGAAAGCAAAATTCACCAATATTATCTATCACGAAAATTATCTGTATGGGCTTGATGATGGGATCTTTGCTTGTGTAAATCCAGTTGATGGTAAACGTCAATGGAAACGCGGCAGATACGGACACGGGCAGACGTTATTAATTTCAGATGTCCTGCTTGTGCTGACTGAATCCGGTGAAGTCGTTCTTGTAGAACCTGATCCCGAAGTCCATACTGAACATGCACGTTTCGCAGTGCTGAAGGGTCTAACGTGGAACACACCAGCACTTGCCGGGCACTATCTACTTGTACGGAATGACCGGGAGGCGGCGTGCTACCAATTACCAATTATAAACACAAACATGGACGCTGACACGAAATGATTCACAACTCTGATCTACCCTGCACTCATAATATTATATATTGCTCAGATGCGTTGAATGTAAAAACAAAAAAGGAAAAGGACAGTAGAATGCTTAGACGTACAACGAAGTTAGCCGCACTTTTTGTCTGTTGTAGCCTCTCATTATTGCTTCCGGTATTTATATCGCCAGCGGCGACATACCGGGACATTCCGAGGAAATACCGAAGTACGATTGATTCACCTTTGGAGGCTAATTTTGAACGCTATATCAAAAGCCGGCGAAGTCGGCGCGTCTTGGCAACAACTGATCGGACAAGCTTCGTCGTCTACGATATTTCCAAAAACAAAAAATTAGTATCAATCAACGAAGATCGGCAGATGATGGCAGCCTCGCTCATTAAGAATTTCATAATGCTCGCCTATTTCCACGAGGTTAAATACGGACGCCAAAAACATACCTCTGTCAACAAAGGTAAACTCCGCGCAATGATTCAGTGGAGTTCAAATGCTGAAACCAACTATTTTATTCGGTTGCTTGGTGGACCGGCGAAGGTGAATCGGATACTACAAAGCAATTATCCGTATTTTAAACAGACTCGGATTGTAGAACGTATTCCGTACGGTGGACGCACCTATAGGAACATGACTTCGGCGCGCGATCTGAGTACTTTTTTCCTCAAATTGTGGCAAGGGAAACTTCCTTTTTCCGAGAAAATGAAGTGGTACTTTAACCTCAAAAATGGGGACTATATCTTTAAAAAAACCTACATCCCGGCTTCAGTAGGGGTTTATAACAAAACTGGAACGGTCTATGGACTCGTCGGTGATGGGGGTGTATTAGTTTTCAGAGACCCGAAAGGTAAACTAAGACCCTACATTTTCATTGGGATGATTGAGGACAGGACAAAAACCAACACGAGAAATCGGTGGCAATCCTTCTTTGATTGGAAAAATCGGCGCTCTTATATTTTGCGAAGACTCTCCGAACAGGCTTATAAATACATCTATGAAAATCACTACGGCGGTAGACTCGCCCGCCGCTAATCGTTGGAAGGGAAATGCTATGCGACGCATCGTTGACATCGGCAGACGCATTGAACTTGTACCCATTGACCCACATTTCCACGACATCACTATAGGACTCTATCGCCAGCAAACTGTTGATGCAACTACGGGTCAACAGTCGCCCGTTTTTTCAGTACATACCTACAGTCGCATTTCGGGTGCCGTCGAGAGAATCGAAAACATCAGACAAGCGATGCAAACACTCGGTGGCATGCTGAAAACTCCCGACGGTTTGCTCTATTTCCCTTGTAAAGATGGCCATGAAGCCGCATGTCGTCGGGTCTTTTTAGAGGCATGTAAACTCGGTCCGAATACCCGCGCCGAACCCCGTCCCCTCAACATACTTGATAAGAAATCGCAACTCACTATTAAAGTTGATTCTACTGGAAAAGGTATCTACCGAGTCAGCACGGAAGGCGAAGGTAGAGGCGCAGCACGGCGGGTCTCTGCGATTGCAGGTGGCTTGATGAAATTAGGCGAAATGGGTAGCATTGAAACTGATGCGAAAGACACAGTCGTTTTTGAGTGTGCGGAGTCCCACGATGCGCTTGTTGGACTTCTGCTCATTCGTGCGCCGAATGTCAGGGTTGTCTTACGTGAAGCAGAGATGGAAGCCTCCCGCGGTGTACTCGCTGCACCGAGCCAGCAAAGGTAAAGGAAATTGAAGATGCAAAATGTCATGACAAGCCGTGAACGTGTGCTCGCCGCGCTCGGCAATGAACCCACTGATCGTACGCCTGTCTGCAATCCGACCTCCGTTGCGACTGTCGAACTGATGGATCTAATGGACGCGCCCTTCCCACAGGCGAATCGAGAACCGGAACTCATGGCGCGCCTCGCCGCGACAGGATATACAGAACTCGGATTTGATACCATCATGCCCGTCTTCACGATTATCCAAGAATCCAGTGCACTCGGATGCAAAATTCAGTGGGAACAGAAGGATAATTGGCCGACCGTTAAAATGCGTGAACCGATCTGGGAAGATGTTGATGACATCACGATCCCCAATGATTTCCTCACACATCCAGATACCCAATGTGTACTCGAAGCGATTAAAATCCTGAAGAAGGAATACGGGGATGAGGTTGCTGTTATTGGGAAAACAATGGGACCTTGGTCGCTCGGCTATCACTGCTTCGGCGTTGAACCTTTCCTATTGCTGTCGCTTGATGATCCGGGTAAGACGAAACTTGCGCTTGATCGGATGAAGGAAGCCACCGTGCAATTCGGTGTTGCACAGATTGAAGCAGGTGCCGATGCGCTCACCCTTCCTGACCACGCGACAGGGGATCTGGTCAGCGGTGAATACTACCAACGCTATCTCCGCGATCTCCACATCGAATTCGTTGAGCGTATCCCTATCCCCTTAATACTGCACATCTGCGGACGTACCGTTGATAGGATGGAGTACATCGCGCAAACCGGTATGGCAGCCTTCCATTATGATTCTAAAAATGAACCCCAAGAATCCATGGATATTGTGAAGGAGCGCATTGCCCTCATCGGAAATATCAATAACCCTGAAACACTGTTTGCCAAAGAACCGGAGGACGTTAAAGCAGAAGTCGTAAAAAACTTGGAGGCGGGCGTTCCACTGATTGGACCAGAGTGTGCGATTCCACTTCAGACTACCATTGAAAACCTTCAGGCGATTCCAGAAGCGGTACAGGAATGGCATCGTGCGCGGGTAGAATAAAAGCGAGTCCAGATATACGCGCGCAAAGCCTCTTGATGGAGAAAACCCCATGAAAAAATTGATTTGTTCATTGCTAACACTGAGTTTAGCACTGTTCGTTTTAACAGCAAGTTACGCCCAAGAAGATGCGGATATTGACATCTTGAGGGCAGCTGATGTTAATACTGACGGGATGATAAATATTCTTGATCTGGTGCTGGTCGCCGGGTTTTTCGGCGAGACACCCACCGAAGAACAAACCCTGAATCCAGATATCAATGGTGATGGTAAGATCAATATCCTTGACTTGGTTCTTGTTGCAAGCCATTTTGGTGAAACCGTCAGACTACCTGCGGTCTTGGAGGGTGTGGAGCCAGGAGGCGGCTCGGAACTTATTCCGAACGATAGTATCATGCTGATGTTTGATCATCCACCGGAGGACATTACCGTCAGTGAAGGCGTTTTTACAATTACGGATAATACTGTGACAATTACGGGACCCTTCACGCCCGGGACACTTGAACTAACGGTCACTTGGGCAGATGGTTCTGAAACACGCAATTATACGATCCGTCAACCTGCGGATTTCATGAGTTCGGAGCCAGAAAGCGGTTCAGAGCTGATCCCAAACGATAGTATCACCTTGACGTTTGATCATCCACCGGAGGATGTTACCGTCAGTGAAGGTGTTGCTACGATCACGGATAATACCGTGACAATCACGGGACCCTTCACTCCCGGCACGCTTGAACTAACGATCACTTGGGCAGATGATTCCGAAACACTCAACTATACCGTCCGTCAGTCTGCGGCTTTGGAGCGTGTGGAGCCAGCAGTTGCGTCGGAGCTTATCCCGAATGATAGTATCACCTTGACGTTTGATCATCCGCCGGAGGACGTTACGGTAAGTGAAGGCGTTGAGACGATCACGGATAATACCGTGACGATCACGGGTCCGTTCACACCCGGCACGCTGGAGTTGACGGTCACTTGGGCAGATGGTTCCGAGACACTTGATTATACCGTCCGTCAGCTTGTGGGTTTGGAGCGTGTGGAGCCTACAGTTGAGTCGGAGCTGACTGTGGACGGCAGCATCACTCTGACGTTTGACAATCCACCAAAGGATGTTACCGTCAGTGAAGGCGTTTTCACAATCACGGGTAGTACCGTGACAATCACGGGACCGTTCACACCTGGCACGTTGGAGTTGACGATCACTTGGGCAGATGGAAGTGTAGCGTATACTTACACAGTTGCTGAACCGGATACCGAGTCACCCTCAATCACGGGTGGAACTATCAGTGATGGGGACGAAGATGTTAAGGCTGAAGCGATTAACAGTGGCGCACTGATTGAGATTGCGTTCAGCGAAGAGGTAAGCGGGACGATCGCACTGCAAACTGAAGCGGGTGATGATGTCGGTTGGCTTGGCAAAATCGAAGGTAGTAAAGGAACGCTTGAACTTGTCAAAGGCAAAGAACTTGATCCTGAAACTACATACGTTATTGCGGGAAAAGTCGAAGATGCTGCTGGCAACGAAACCGATATCGACATTACTTTTGTCACTGCCAGTGCATACGACGGCATCCCTATTGAAGTCACCGATGCGGACTTTGAGACCGTTGTACTCGGATCTAAGATCCCTATCGTGGTTGACTTCTATAAGGATGGGTGACCGTTCTGTCAAAGAATGGCGCCAGTTGTCGCCGAAATTGCCTTAGAGTACAAGGACACATTTATCGTTGCGAAATTGAATGCGATTAACAATCCGAAAACAAGTCTAAAATACCAAGTTAGAGGACACCCTACTTATCTTGTATTCCAAGATGAAAAAGTTGTTAAACGCTTCGGAGGCCAGACACCGAAAGGCGAGTTTGTCCAGAACGTTCTCAACGCTATAGATGTTGAGGAAAATTAAGGGCAGACCCGTCAGGCATAACGATTGGAAACGCTATAGTGTAGGGCTGAGGTATAGGAAATCCTGCTTAGCCTCGTCCTACACATCCCGCAAACTAACAGTTTGCTGTACGAGAACTCAGCGAATAATAAATTGCTCATCATTGTAATATCGGGAAGAATTTATGAAAAGGTTGATCTGTTTGTTGCTAACATTAAGTTTAGCACTTGGATTTTTGGCAACAAGTTACGCCGAAGATGAAGAATTTGACGCTCGGAGTGGGTCTGATGTCAACGCTGATGGTTTCGTGAACATCCTTGATTTGACGTTCATTGCTTCACACCTTGGTGCAACGCCTGCTGAAGATCAGATTCCCAACCCAGATATCAACAGAGATGGCATCGTCAACATCCTCGATTTGGTGCTTGTGGCAGGTTACTTCGGCAAAACATCTGGGATCCCCTTTGAAGTCACCGATGCGACTTTTGACGACATTGTGCTGGGTTCCGAACTGCCGATAGTTGTGGAATTCAAATCTGAGTTCTGAATATACTGTATACTGATGAAGCCTGTGGTCACAGCCGTCGCATTAGAATATCGGGATACCTTCACTTTCGCCAGATTGGACGTGAACACCCAGCCCGAAAAAACAATTGAATACCACATACGTGGCACCCCGACCTATATTGTGTTCAAAGATGGTGAGATGATAGGCGGATTTGTAGGGGCAATGCCAAGTACTAACTTGGTGGAGAACATTCTCGGCATGTTAGGAATTGAAGAGACTGAATAGGGTTTTGGTGAATTAAGACTTATTAGTTTAACCCCCTAAATCCCCCTTATCAGGGGGACTTTGATATGAATTTTATCGGCAATTTTACTAAGCGGCACCTTTGGAAAGTATGCCTGCTCGAACAGATAGCCCCTGTCGGTGATAAAACCACCATTCCAATAGCAAGACAATAAATGCAAGCAGTGCCGGTATCCGCCATATCTCCTGTGTCATCGGCTGGAATCCACCTGCTGTTGCTGCGGGTACTTCTGGTACGGGTGCTGTTGCGGAGTGCGAGAGTGCCGATACTTTCGCATCAAGCAGATTAACCGTGAACCGCTCAAGCTGCGTGTCATCGGCAAAGAGTGTATAAACCCCTACCTGATCTGTTTCGGTAAATATGGAATCAGCCACGCGAATCCGCTTTTTATCAGGCTTTTGCACCGAGAGGGTAACACTATCGCTCATAGGGGCAATCTTCACCTGCTCTCCAGTCCGAAACGCGTGCCGAGTCTGCACCGTATCAGACGTAAGGGGTTGGAGCAGTGTGCTTCTCGCCTCAAGCCATGCTAAACATTGATAGACAAACAGGGGTCCATCAATAGATGTCGCGAAGTCAGAGATCCGTGGGTTGAACGCATCGAACTCGAAAACAAGAAACTGGCTATCTGCTTCGGAAGCGAGCCATATCAATGCGCCTTTCTCTGTTTCGACAAGTGATTGACTTAAAAGCGGTAACCTTCGGTGTGTAGATCCATGCACCTGTAATTTTTGCAATGACACATTTGCCATGAGTGGATGGGTTTCATCTGTCTTGATAACGCGTCCAATTCCGGTATCTGTTTCTATAGTGCGACTCTCCGCTGCTATAAATGGCAGATTGCTACCCGGATTGATGAAGATTAAATGCGTGCCGGATGCCACTTCAGAAAAACTCTCGAAAGCCTCTTGACCAGAAGGCGTACCCCCATCAAAAATTGCTATATCCGCATCGTTAGTGCCGTGATAGTCCGATGGCGTAATTGTGCTCAGTTGCGTGTGACTGCCATAAGATTTTAGAAGTCGCGGCAGCAAAGAATTCTGATTGTCGCTGACAAGTAAGATTCTCAGTGGAGAGACAGCAGGCAAGATTGCTGAGGCACTGTTATCAAGCGTGAAGTCGTCTGCTTCTGCTAACCGGAGATGCGCGCTGATAATCCGCTGCTCCAAACCGCTCGGATCCCCTGAAAACAGAATCGATTTAGTTTCGCCGGGAGGGATAGCTGCTGTTTTCTCATCAAGCTGAACGTTTTCGACCGCCAATTGAACATCAATTTCTCTGAGCGTATCCGTGAAATTCTGGACACCCACCAGCACTTTATACCGGTCTGCTACCCTTTCGACGCTGAAATGAACGATACCGACATTCTCAGCATCCGCGCCGACTCCAATTTTATGAATTGACAGCGGGGTATCTGGCAAATTTTCAAAGTTGTCGCTGATAAAGAAGACGTTATCTTGTGGCGACTCAGAATAGCGTGCCGCCGCATCAAAGACAGGACGCAGATCGCGTGGTATGTGGGTCGGTGTGATATTTGTTATAGCACTCTGGAGCTTGGAGGTATCTATCGTGAAGGCTTCTCGGATATAGGCATCGGATTCGGAAGGACTTGTCACCATGAGCATCATCCCACCCGTCGCAGAGACCTGTTCTATGTGCTTCAGTGCTGCCTGTTTTGCCAAATCGAGGCGGGTTTTTCCTTTTTCTGCTGACAGCATACTGGCAGTGTTATCAACAATGAGGATCGCTCTGCCCGCCATAAATCCGGGTCTACGTAACGCTGGACGTGCTACGCTAAATGTGACAAGCAATAAGAACAGCACTTGTAGCAGTGGAAGTAAGATGTTGCGGAGGCGTTGGAACGGGACGTTTGCTCTCCGATCCTCATCAGTGGAGAGCCAGAGCATGATGCTGGGAACGAGATGGGGGTGGCGGCGCAATTTCAGAAAATGGAGTGCCACCACGATAGGGATGACTCCGAGCAGATAAAACGCGGCAGGGTTCAGGAACTGCATTTTCGCCTCTCCGCGGTCCTTTCGATGAAATTTTCAAAGCAAAACTTGTTGTTAAGCGTTTTCTTCTTTTTCCTTGAGACTTTGCATGACCTCTTCAGCATCCTGTTTGCCGACTTCGCCGTAGTCTTGCAAACGCTCACACGATGCTAGGACCTTATCATGTTCATCAAGTTCCAAATAGAGGCTTGCCAGATTCTTATGCATCTCCCGAAATACACCTGGCCAATTCCGCTCACCTTCTTTGTCAACAATGCGGGTCGCATTCTCAAGCGCAGTGTTGACGATGGCATCTAAGTCGGCTTTCTCCTCATCTGAAATACGAAAGTCTGCCTGTTTACGTTTTTCGTTGTAGGCTTTTAATTGCCCCAATGCTTTGTCGCATTCGTTGTATGTTTTTTCTATGCTTAACGCACCTTCAAAAATTTTTGATAAAAATCCAAATTTCATGGTCTCTCCAAACCGGTGTAGGGTGAGACATACCTAATTGTCTCACCCACAAATAGTAGCATTAGAAATCGGTTTTCAGTTCCCCCCAGGTTACTGCCAATTTATCACGGGCTTCGACTGCCAGCACACCGGGAATACTGAGTTCCATAGATGCTTTAATTTCTTCTTCAGTCAACGCCGCGGCGTATATGACGACTTCATCGATAATCGCGTCCTCTACTTTGTGGAGGGTAGGGTTCTCGCCTGCACCGATGTAAATCGCCGCCTCTTTATGCTTAGGCAAATCAAAATTCTCCACCTGGGAACCGATAAATTCGCCGTTGATATAGATTTTACCATCTTTTCCATCGGCAACCATAACGTAGTGGTACCACTCTTTCAATTCAAATTTGAAGTTCCCGAGGCTCTTATCAGCGTGATGACCGGCATCCCAGAACGGGTTGAAATTCGGGTTCACCATAATCCGGTATTCGCAACATCCAGCAGCAGCGGCTTCAATCGAGATGATCCCATCGTACGCGTTGTGTGCATTAAGGTAAAACCACGCTTCCATCGTGATTACGCCCTTCTCGCCGACCGGAACGATAAAATTATTCGCAGCCATCTGGACGACACCACCGTTGAGACGTATCCCTTTTTTGAAGGCACCGTTAACAAGTGATCCTTTCCCCGCAAGTTCTGCGGTGTTCCCGTTACCGGAATCGTCAGTAACTTTGTTACCGTTCAGCTTGTCAAAAGAGTAATAGACAAGAATGTCTTCCTTTTCGACAGCATAAGAGAGACTCACAGCGAATATGCATACTGCTGAAAGCCCCAACAGAAATAGACTTCTACGCATTGCTCTGCCTCCTTTGGTATTTTTAACTGAAATAATTCTAACACAAATACGTAATAGTGTCAAAGGATTATTTGGTTATGGGTTATGAGTTATCAGTTTTCAGTTGTCAGCCGTTGGCTTCAGCACAGTTGTAGAGTTCCCGTAATTTCTTGATAACTGATCCTTCATCCCTTTCCATTGTAAGTATGCCTAAGGATAATTTCATCTTGCGAATTCGCTCGCAAAGTGCTACAATAACGCCATGACCTTTCTTGAAGCGATTCTTCTCGGAATTTTACAAGGCTTAACCGAATTCCTACCCATCAGCAGCTCAGGACACCTCGTTTTGGCGCAGACGTTCCTCGGATTGAAGGAGCCACTCGTCTTTTTTGACGTGATGCTTCACGTCGGGACGTTGGCGGCTGTACTCGTCGTATATCGTGAAGCCATAGGAAAGTTAGCGATAGATGGGATTTCTGCACTCGCGTCCCCTCAACTTTGGCGGGAACCGAGTGCTACTTTCAACACATCAAGCGAACTTAAGTTTATATGGTTAATATTGCTCGGTTCTATTCCGACGGGTGTCATCGCGGTGCTATTCAAGGATCAGTTAGAATCTTTTTTCCATGAAGTCCGACTCGTGAGTGTTATGTTAATTCTGACAGGTCTTATTCTGCAACTGCCTAGGGGAAACACCCAAGCAAAAACACTTCGCAAACGGGATGTGGAAGGTGGTGATACGTCAAGCAGTGAATTGAAGACGTGGCACGCGCCGCTCATTGGGATTGCGCAAGGGTGCGCTATTACACCGGGTATCTCTCGCTCCGGCACGACAATCTCGTTGGCTCTATTTTTGGGGATTCCAGCGAAAACGGCTGCAGAATACTCCTTTCTGCTCTCAATTCCTGCGATACTTGGGGCGGTTGTGCTGAAAATTCGAGATGTCGGAGATACGGCTATATCCTTACACATCGTTGGTGCCGGGATGCTCGCTGCGTTTATCGTCGGTTATATTGCATTGCGGTTCCTGTTAGCCGTGCTAAACCGAGGCAAATTCTCTCTGTTTTCCTATTACTGTATCGCTTTAGGACTTGTTTCGCTCTTAATTGCCTTAACCCAGTAAGTCGCAACACATCCAAGGATTTTCTGATTATAGTGCCGCACCTCTGGTACGACTCCGATACTCTTCAGGATGTCGCAAATCTTTCTATCGTCTTGCAGTGTGTTTCGGATCCATTTTTTTCCGGTACACCTATAAATCAGCGTGGCGAGATACATCTGCAACGGTTTGAGTCTGAAGCGTTTGAGATAGCGGAGTGGGAATCCGAACCCATGTCCGGAGACAGCAAGTGTCCCACCCGGTTTTAAGACGCGTGCGAGTTCAGTCAAAGCAGTCTTGTCGTCAGGGACGTGTGGCATGACGAGGAAACAGGTTACGAGATCAAAAGTTTCGTCTGCGAACGGCAATGTCGGGAGTGAAGCACGCAGTAAGGTAGGGATTGCAGTCGGCTTTTTAACTAATTTTTCGATTTGCGAGTGTCCAAATACCAAGAAGATCTCATCTATATCAACACCGATGAGAAGTTCCGGTGCGTCGGCGGAGAGTGCGACAAGAAGATTTCCCGGTCCGCACCCGACATCCAATACTTTCTTGCCGATAGCATTGATATTCAGTGTATCAAGTTGTTTTCGCGTTGTGCCGCGTTTTAGTTCATAGTAAGCGTTCTGAATGTAGGCGGCATGCCATTTTGTTAATCTATCTTTCATCTCTTCACGATACAGAATTGAACCAACTACAAATTGCTACAAAAACTGCCGATAAATCTCTTCTAATTTTTTGATAGACGCTGCACTGTTGAACTTCCGCTGAATAGTTGTGCGCGCGTTTCTACCCAACTCCGTTGCAAATTGGGGTTGCGTTAATACCCGCTGCAGTGCTGCTGTTAACGCTTCCGGATTTTGGGATGGAACTCGGATACCGTTCTTCTCACTCTCAATCAGATCTACGATGCCACCGACATCCGAGGCGATACACGGCATCCCAATCCCCATCGCTTCAATCAGTGCGTTCGGTGAGCTCTCGTGTAGTGAGGGCAGCACAAAAACATCTGCTGTCAAAAGCATAGAGAAAACATCCTCACAAAAACCTGGGAACGTTACTTGTGCCGAGAGTCCGTATTCTGCCACGAGTGCCTGGAGTTCTGCCGCCAGTTCACCTTCACCAAGAAACGTGCACCGCCACGCAATATCTTGCTGCTTGAGTAAATTCAACGCCTCAATCAGATACCGATGCCCTTTTTCGGGTGCGAACCGTCCAACGCTGACAATCAATTTTTCCGCAGTATCAGCCCTTTGCTGCTGCGCCCACACCTGAGTCGGTAGTTCTAATAGATTTGGGATGCTAAAAATCTTTTTGTCTGGATACAGTTGACAAAGATGGTGCTGGATCGGCTCCGAATTCGTCAAGAGTATATCGGCGGTATTATAGATAAGTTTTTCGGTAAGCCAGAGTCGAAACGTACCGTATCTCGCATGATAATCCCCGCGCTGGGAGGCGACAAACGGGATATGCCGCCAAAAGCCGCATTTCCGAGAGAGTCCACAGATGAAATTGGAATACCACAGCCAACTGTGGACAATATCGGGTTGGAGTGCCTTAACAACACCGGCAATCGCGAACGCTTTTTCGAGTAGATGCCTGCGTTTGTTTCCAGCTGCGAGTGTGGTAACCTCTCGGACACAAGGCATCGCAGCGAGTTCAGCGGCGCGTTCACCCTCGGCACGACTCAGCATAACAGATGCCTCATACCGCTCAGACGGTAATCGCGCTAATGTCTTGAGCAGCTGCGATTCGGCACCGTCTTTTGTCATAGAGTCAATGACATACAGAATTCGCATTCTTTTATATTTCCTTGCGGTTCGATAAGGTAGGTTGTTCCAACACGTGCCTCGGCGTATATCTGGGAGAAACACCCAATCAAATAAACCCGGCGCGTTGCTTGGGACTACACTTCTTAATCTTTTCAGGCATCTTTAACCCCCTAAGTCCCCCTTATCAGGGGCCTTTAAGGAGCCGTGCGTGAGTCCTATACTATAATAAGTTCGAGAATTAATGAGACACTCTTCATCGGTGGAGGTCTTCAACCCCGTAGGGGTGACATCTCTGTAGAAAACCATCGCCGAAGGTCTTCAACCCCGTAGGGGTGACATCTATAGAAGTTTGGCGATTACTATAAAAAAGAATCTACCAATACGTGTAGAGCAGGACTTCCCCAATGATGAGTTGTGCAACGAGTAGACCACCGACCCAATAGAGATCGGACAGCGGGCGATCCGTGAGGTGTTTAGCGACGGGGATAACGAAAAACGGAACCATGAAAATCCAGATACGCTCAACTTCCATTGTGAACCAGGTTGAGAATGTAAAATAGAGGAGTGTAATCAGGAAACCGATAACAAAAGTGTCAACGTTCTCATGCCGGAGGATCCACGGCGTGCGCGGCTGACCGATTTCCTGCTCAGATGAGAGAGACTCCTGCCGCCACTCCTTTATTGTTGAGGCGAGTTGCCGGAGCCAGACAGTTGTTATTGGAAACCCTACGCCGATGAGGAAAGCAAATAGGTTAGCAAAACTCAGATGGAGATAACGTTCGATACTTTCATAACCACTTCCCATGCCGGTCTCGTCTTTTTTGATGGCTGCCCAGAGTGCCTCAATAGGGCGGAATCCCGTCAGGACAAAGAGCAACAGATAAAATCCGATGAACCCGGAAGCCGCGAACAGCAAAACCTTTAGATACTGCACAAACCGTTTTCGTTCCAATAAGGCAATAACACATAAAAACACACCGACGACGACCGTCGAATACGTCATAAACATCCCGAGCGCGAGTGAGAGACCGGTGAACAGACTGTAAGGACGGAACTCATACCATTTCTGATCGGGTACGGTCTCTCGTTCTCGCGCCATATAAAAGAGATAGACGCTTAAAATAGGGAAGACGCTGAAGGGACCGTCCATCGATGTGCCGGTGAACATCACAAAGTTGGGGGTTATGAGGAATAACAAGAGGGCATACCGCGCGACCTTCTTGCCGTAGAGCATCTCAGCAAGCCGATAGATCGGTATTGCTGTGAGCGCGGTGAAAAGAATGGTGATTAATGATGCCGATATGAGGTTGTAACCGAAGAGTCCGCTAACGTGCCATAAGAAAAGCACGCCGCCCGGTGGATGCGTGCGTGTGTGTCCTGAAAGTGTATCAAACAATTCAGGTTTGCTATAATCCCGAAGGAAATTGCGGATCCCCCCGACTTCGTCAACCCGCGGGACATCGCCGTAATACTCCAATGAAGTCCGTGTATACGGTTCTAAAAGCGTTAAGATTCGTTTTTTCTCGTCTTCTGCCCCAATTTCTCGGTATCCATCAATTTGGGCAACACCAATGTTAATCACACAGAAAAGTGCGATCGCTATCCAGATTAAACGCCGATCAGACACTCCCGAATCAAGGCATAGGTGGCGGAGATATAAGTAACACATCCATACGACGAGGGCAACAGGTAACGTCCATACGCTGAAGTCAAAACTCGGTTGGGCGTAAAGCGGGACAACATGACTGTTATACCCGACTGCCCCTAAGTCAAGTCCTGTCTCGCGCATGATATATTTCAAAAACAGATGGTAGACAGAGAAAAAGAGCGCGAGCAATCCGATTTGGACAGGTATTGACTGAATCGCCTTTTGGTTGTGCTGTAATCCTTTCATTTTCAACCTTATGATGTGTTATCGTTCTGCGATGCCTGTAGCTGTTGTGCTGCTTCTAATAAGGCGTTCGCTAAAAACTCTGGGTTGACCTCGTCCCTTCCACGGAAAGTGCGGACGCGTTCACCCCGGACTTTTAGGACTGCGAGTTCTTTACCGCCCAAGTGGATGCCAACTTCAGCGTTGCGCGTTTCTCCGGGTCCGTTGACTTCACAGCCCATCACTGCCACTGGCATGTTGATGTCGTGTTTCTCCAGAAGTTCTTCAACACCAGCAACGATACCCTCATAACCAGCATTTGGATCACCACGCCCACAGAACGGACAAGAGACAACGTCTAACATGTCTTCCGCCATACCGAGGGCGCGTAGGAGTTCTTTTGCAGTCAAAACTTCCTCAACTGGATCGCCAGTGATTGAGATACGGATGGTATCACCGATGCCTTCCATCAGAAGTGTCCCGATGCCGAGTGTCGATTTGACATGCGCACGCCGCGGTGTCCCGGCTTCCGTTACACCGAGATGTAATGGATAGGGGACTTTCGCTGAAAGTTGACGGTTCGCCGCTATCATGCGAATTGGATCGCTCGATTTAACGGAGATAGCGATGTCTCTGAAATCGTGTTCCTCGCAGATATTGACGTGCCGCATCGCGCTTTCCACCAACGCCTCGGCTGTCGGTGAGGGGTATTTATCCAATAGATCCTTTTCGAGCGATCCCTCGTTAACCCCAATACGGATTGGGATATTCGCTGCTTTCGCTGCAGACAAAACCTCTGCAATCCGTTTCTCGTTACCGATGTTCCCCGGATTGATGCGAACTTTTGCGACCCCGGCATCGACCGCAGCGAGCGCATACCGGTAGTTGAAATGGATGTCCGACACTATCGGCACTGGTGCACGTTTTACAATCGAACTGAGTGCCTTTGCGTCGGGTTCTTCTGGGACAGCGACGCGAACAATCTGTGCGCCTGCTTCTGCACACCGTTCTATCTGTGCCAACGTGGCATCAATATCGTGTGTCAACGTTGTCGTCATCGTCTGGATAGAGATAGGGCTGCCACCACCGATTGGGACATCGCCTACCATAATTTTCCGAGTAGGACGTTTGTTGGTGAGTTGTATGAGTTCTTTCATAGTTTTTTTATTCGTTATCAGTTATCAGTTGTCAGTTGCGCTTTTGTGGCAGGAACAAGGGTTGAATCCGCCACAAGGGACCTCTTAACTGGTAACTGGTAACTGACAACTTTTAATGCCGTAATAAATCTTTCGTTTTCCTGCTGTGTGCCGATTGTTACGCGGACTGTGTTCGGGTAACCGTATCCCGCCATCGGACGCACGATGACTCCCTGTTTCAGAAGTGCATCCGTGATCTCTGCTCCCGATGGTTCCACGTGCAACATAATGAAATTGCCTTCAGTTCGGATATAGCCGAGTCGCATGTCGTCAAATGCTTTATAGAGGAACGTTTTTCCGACTGCGTTGCTTTTCTGGCTTTTCGTAACGTGATCCGTATCCTTCAGTGCGGCGCGCGCTGCTGCTTGTCCTACCAAACTGCAATTAAACGGCTGCCGTACCCGATTCAACGTTTCAACGAGTGTAGGTGGTGCGATGCCGTAACCGATACGCAGTCCGGCGAGTCCATAAATTTTTGAAAACGTTCGAGTGATGATAAAGTTCCGACCTTCCAGCACATAAGGAAGGGTCTGGGGATAGTCTGAACGCGCAACATATTCATAATAGGCTTCATCAAACACAACGAGCACATTCTCTGGTACCTGCTCTATAAATGCGGCTGTCTCGTCTGCCGTGACCATCGTGCCAGTGGGATTGTTTGGATTCGCGACGAAAATAACCTTCGTTTTATCGGTGATCGCCGCTGCCATGGCAGAGAGATTATGTGTATCATTTACCATCGGCACGACAACCGCCGTTGCGCTACATAACTTCGTTACAAGGCTATAGACGACGAACGCGCCCGCCGCGTAGATGACTTCATCGTCTGGAGCGACATAAGCCTCGGCGATTAATTGCAGCACATCGTTTGAACCGTTCCCTAAAATCAGGTGTTCAGGAGAAACCTCCAGATGTTGTGCGAGTTCCGTTTTGAGATAGTAGGCGTTACCATCGGGGTAGAGGTGCACCTGTGTAGCACTTTCAGCAATCGCCTGCACTGCTAACGGTGATGGACCCAACGGGTTTTCATTGGATGCAAGTTTGATAATATCGGTGATACCCAACTCGCGCTGGACCTCTTCGATCGGTTTACCGCCCTGATACGGTTGAATCGTGTCAATACTCGGTTTCGGTTTTAGCATAGTGTTTTTTGTATCTCAATTCGTCTGTATCTTGCCATTGATGTGCCTAAGCACAATTCTATTATAGCACACCCCTCCTTTTTTCAAAAAGGAAATTTCGGGATTTGGAGATCCCGCCTACAAGAGATATATTGACATTCAAATAATGCTTGTGTAAAATAGAGTGCGATTCCAACAAGATTTCGACTGATCCAATTCTTCTTATCAAAAAGGAGTGGCAACAATGGCATTTTTGAGACATATCGCACTGCGGACGAAGGATATGGAAGCCTCCCGCAAATTTTATGAAACCATCGGTTTTGAGTTCGTCGGTTACCGAGGCCGCGGTGGACTTGATCTTTCTGACGGCACACTGAACATGACGATTATTCAATATAACGGCGATGCACGTACAGCGTTTGAAGAAGGCACAGAGTTTATCCACTTCGGCATCATTGTTGAAGATTTGGCAAGCATTTATAACACGCTTCGCGATGGCGGCTTTGAATTGCTGATGGACAATGTAAAAAAAGGCGACGAAATCAGTGCCAATAAAGCACCTGAACGTTCTTTCAAAGTGGCGGATCCAGATGGCAATGTTGTTGATATTACCTGCGCTACAGATGAATGGCGTGGTGTGAAAATTTAATAACGTGTACCAAACCCGAGTTGTCACCTAAAAAGTTACAGGAACTTGGGAACCCCGCGCTTAAGTCAAAATCACATTTCTTTAGAGGTGACAACTTGGATAACAGATTGAATCTTAACCCTCCTTAACCTAACAAACTCTTACTTTTGCAGAATTATGCAACCGTTTCACTCCTAAGTAGCGTCACTATAGCACTATCGGAGGTGGACTATGAAAAACACGGATGCAGCATTAATTCATCGCACCCTTGACGGTGATGATAACGCTTTCGCTGAACTTGTAAAAAAGTATCAGAAACAGGTTCACGCGCTTATCTGGCGGAAAATTGGCGATTTCCACGTCGCCGAGGAACTCACGCAGGATACATTCCTGAAAGCCTATCAAAGGCTTGCAACACTGAAGAAGCCACAGAGTTTTGTGAGTTGGCTCTATGTGATTGCCTCAAATGACTGTAGTACGTGGTTGCGTAAAAAGCGGTTGTGGACGCAGTCATTGGAGGACACAAGCAGTGCGCAGGTCGAAAAGGCGACATATTCTGGATACGTCATTGAGGAGAATGAGCGGACGGCGGCAGAAGCACAGCGCGATGCTGTTAAAAAGCTGCTGGCAAAACTGCAAGAGAGTGATAGAACCATCATCACGCTCTTCTATTTCGCGGAAATGACTTGTAAAGAAATCAGCGAGTTTTTAGGGGTATCCGCAAATACGATTAAGAGTCGTCTCAGTCGTGCGAGACAGCACTTAAAGAGGGAGGAACCGATGATTCGAGAGGCGTTAGACAATTTTCAGATCACGCCGCATCTCACAGAGAATATTATGCGAGAGATCGCGCGTATCAAGCCGATCGCACCATCTGGTGGTAAACCGTTTGTGCCGTGGGCTATTGCTGTTTCAGCGATAGCAGTGGTGTTCCTGATGTTAGGTGTTGGCAATCAATACTTCGCGCGTTTCCAACGTCCCTATAGTTTCGATGCCATGTCAGAGATGACAGTTGATATTATTGAAGCACCGTTTGTGCTAAACCTCGCCTCAAAACCGGAGGTGCGGATGCAACTCGGAAACACCGACGTATCCGATAAGAACAACGTCTCTAACCGACAATCTGATGATGCGTCAGCATTGGTTGCAGACGCACAAACGGAGGAATCTGTGAAAAATTATCAAAAATGGGCACTCCCGAAAGCGGCGAAAGCGCGTCTGGGAAAAGGTAGCATTAGAGCGATTCAATTTTCGCCAGATGGCACCCAACTCGCTGTGAGCAGTAATATCGGCGTGTGGTTGTACGATGTCCAAACAGGTAAAGAAATATCTCTGTTCACAGGAATATGCGGGACCGTCGTATTTTCGCCCGATGGTCGTTTCCTGGCACACGGTGGTGGCGACTTTTATTCCAGTTATGGTACGAGTCGTTGGGCAAACGATGTCGAGTTATGGGAAATCGCTACCGGTCGTAAGGTTCAGCTCTCTAATGCGCCGCCCGCTGCTGCAGCGTTACGGTTCTCTGATGATGGAAAAGTACTTATCAGTTTAAGTAAATCACGAGACACAATTAGCAAATTAGACGTTGAGACAGGAAAACGGACTGAAAATAAATTAGGAGAACGACCGGGTTACGTTCATCTCGAAACCTATGCCCTCACAAAAGATAAAATCGCGATTGGGATGGACAACGGGAACGTTGAGTTATGGGATACAACGACTGGAAAGAAGTTATCCACGATTAGGGAAAATGTAGAAAAACTTCCCGTCCCAAGTGAACTGACCGGAATGATGGATGATAACAACAGTATTTTTGTCTTGGCATTTTCGCCAGATGGGACGCGTCTTGCCAGTGGCAGCAGGGATACAACCGTTCAACTATGGGAGACGACTCCTAATCACGCGCCTGTGACCCTCCGAAAACATACCGGCTGGCCTACGGCATTAGCATTTTCACCAGACGGAAAATTGCTTGCAAGCGGCGGCACCGATAATACCGTGATTTTGTGGGACACTGTCACGAGTGAATCGCTCGCCACTTTTTCAGATCATCTCAGCGACATTAGGGCATTAGCGTTTTCACCGGATGGGACCACGCTTGCAAGCGGAAGTTCAGACGGCACCATCCGGTTTTGGGATACAGAAAAAAGGCGTTCGCTCGCTACTCATATTGCTGGGCACGCTGGATATTTGAGCAAACTCATACGAAAAGACGAATCGACGCTTGTAAGTGTGGCAGATGATGGGATCATTACACACTGGGATTTGAAGGCTTCACAACACACCACACTCCAGACTAAGAATACCGTTGAGAGAACTCTGTTTACTGATTTTATAACAACTTTTGTGTTTTCGCCTGATGGAACGCAGATCGCCGGTCCCGGTTTAGACCCCGATTTGCCTAATCCTACGCCATGGTATGATGACATCCTTCGCTTGATTGATGTCAGGACTGGACGTGAATTGACGACTTTTCCTGATGTCGGTGGGGAGATGACTTTTTCGCCCGATGGAAAAACTTTAGCCTATGTCCGCTATCGGAATAAAATTCACCTGTTGAACATAGAAACGGGTGAGATTCTGAATATATCCGTCTCAGACCCGCAGTATGACCCTGAAGACCGGCGCCATCCGGAAGCCAGTGCCTTGATATTTTCACCAGATGGCGAAAAACTTGTCAGCGGAACCAGCGGCGGCAAAGTTCAGATGTGGGATGCAGAAACTGGGGTTGAGTTAACTTCTTTCTTTCCCGAAGAACCTCCGATAGATGGTCGATATCGGGATCCGATCGTAACTTTAGCATTCTCTTCAGATAGTTCCTTGCTCGCTGTTGGAAGTGTGAAACGGATTCGTCTGTTAGGAAGCTCAAAACAACCTCATTTTCAGGAAGTATCTCACAGTGAAAATACATGGGACGACGCATTAGTGTTTTCACCAGATAACAGCGTAATTATTAGAAGTCTTAAAGCCGGTAGAATTCAATTATGGGATGTAACTACCGGAGACAAACTCACTACGCTTGACGGGCATACGGCTACAGTAAAAACACTGGAATTCTCTGCCGATGGAAAAACGCTCGTCAGTGCAGGGACGGATGGCACAATTCTCTTGTGGGATTGGGATGAAGCCCTCAAAGGCTCACCCTAATATGAAGTGTGTTAGCACAATTCCAACGCGATCCGAGTTGTTATCTGAATTTTTTAGTGTTACGCGGGTTTTAACCTGTAAATTCGAGGGCATGACAAATAATACACCTTTTTCGCGCTAATTACGCGTCATTAACTATAAGTGAGATTACAAATTGTTAGCGTATAATGTGATACTATTTCTAATTGAATACCTTTCAATGTGCCTGTAGCATAATCTGTTAGTGTGTGCTTTTGTAGCACCTTATCAGACAAGTTGTGCCTGCGGTCTGGAGTTTCAGAAATGGTATTATTAGATATAAGGAGTTTCACCAATGCCAAAAAAGCAAATTGCAGCGAGTTACAAAAACTTTCACGTCCTTGCACACAATTTGGATGAGACCGGTGACCTCAAAGCAGTGTGTAAGGAAACATTAGGCATAGGGGTCCGGCTTGCAGATTGGAACGACATCCTCGCCTATTACCGAGAAGGTGGCTCGTTGGAGGATTTCATCGCGGCTCTTGAGATACCGCTTGAGTATGTCAATCCCAACGATACGGATCCTATTCCGAACACCGCCTATCGCATTTCAATGAACGGTGAACTGATATGGGATGGGGATCGTCACTATTTCGTTGCGCGACATGACCACACCAAACGGGCGGGTTTTTTAGCGCATGACGACATTGACGATTACCATTTAACGCTGGGTTCATGGTTCGGTAAGGGGGGGTTCGCGCTCTGCTATGGAGACCTTGATAGCACGGTAGCACCGCCAGAGCCAGATATCACCGAACCGGTGCAGACATCGGGCGGCTGAGGCTGAGGCTGCGGATGCTAACGCAATGGCGGTGCCATTGCTCGTTCTCTTGCCCGGTAAGCACGTTTAGAAAGCGGACCTACCGGGTGGGATTGTAAACAAAGTTTTAGATTCGTTTTCAAACGCCACCGGCTTGCCCAAGGAAAATCTTGCATGTTTGGACGTGAAAAGCAGATAATCGCTGCGTGTGCTCTATATCTTATAGCCTGCCTACTACCATCTACTGGTGCACAAACCGACGAAATTGTTGATACTTATCCGCAGTCGGAATTGCCGAAAGCAGCGAAAGCGCGTCTGGGAAAAGGGGATATTAACACGATCCAGTTCTCACCGGATGGCACACAACTTGCGGTCGCAACAGACATCGGTGTGTGGTTATATGATGCGAAGACAGGCAAGGAAAAATCTCTGTTCGGTGGAATATGCGGGTTGCTTGCATTTTCGCCCGATGGACGTTTCCTTGTTAATGGTGGTAGCGATTACTTCTCCGGTTTTGGTGGGAGCCGTTGGGAAAACCGAGTCGAGTTATGGGAGATAGCCACCGGTCGGGAGGTCCTATTTCCCGATATGCCACCTGCTGCTGCGGTGCTGCGCTTTTCCGAAGATGGTAAGACACTCATCAGTTTGCGTAAATCAAGAGACACGATAAGTCGGTTAGATATTGAGACAGGCAAGCAAACTGTCCACAAATTAGGAGAACGACCGGGTTACGTGCATATTGAAGTCTACGCACTCACAGAAGATAAAATCGCGATCGGCATGTATAACGGAGACCTTGAGTTATGGGACACGCGGACGGGCAAAAAATTATCCACGCTCAGAGAAAATGTAAAGCAGATTGAGTTTTTGGGTAAAGTGATACGACCGCCAGAGAACAATAGTGTGCTCGCTTTGGCATTTTCACCCGACGGCACACAACTCGCCAGTGTGAGTAACGATGCAACAGTCCAATTATGGGACACTACCGACAACAGCGAACTGATCACGATCCGAAATCATATAGGAGAACCAACGGCGTTAGCCTTTTCTCCAGATGGAAAGATCCTTGCCAGTGGTAGTGACGATAAGTTGGTACAATTGTGGGATACCGCTACCGGCGAATCGCTCACTACTTTCACAGGTCATTTTAGTTACATCAACGCGTTGGCGTTTTCGCCCGATGGCACCACGTTGGCGAGTGCAAGTTCGGATGGCACTATTCGGTTTTGGGATATCGAGTCGTGGAGTCCGCTATCTACCGTTATCACTGGACATATAGCATCCTTAAAGGCATCAACGTTTCTCAAAGACAGTTCGACGATTGCGAGTATCGGGTATAACGGAATCATCACCCTTTGGGATTTGAATACCTTCCAAAAGACGACACTCCAGACCAAAATGACGCTTGAGATGGCAAGGTTTCGGAATTGGTATCCAGATGTAGCATTTTCGCCGGATGGAACGAAACTCGTCAGCTTCGGTTCGGAGAGTCCTTCGTCTGAATTGGGACGAGATTATGTGCTTCGATTGACGGATGTCCGTACAGGACGCGAACTGGGGTCCGTTGCTGGTGGTGCTTCAGATCTGACGTTTTCGCCTGATGGAAAAATCGTAGCCGGCAGTCGTTCCAATAGTTCAATTCGTTTGTGGAATACGGAGACCGGAAAAACGTTTGATATCTTTCTCGTAGATCCGAACGATGCTTCTGAAGAACAGCACCGCCCTATCATCAAAACCTTGGAATTCTCGCCAGACGGTAAAAAACTTGCCAGTGCGACCATGGGTGGAGATGTTCAGATGTGGGATACGGTAACCGGAACTGCACTCACTTCCTTTTTTGCGGAAGAACCACCGATCGATCATAGTTATCGGGATCCTATTATGGATGTGGCATTCTCTTCAGACGGTTCTCTGCTTGCTGTCGGGAGTATGGAAGCGTTACGTTTGTTGGGGAATTTGAAACAGATCGGTCTTAAGGAAATGTCCTATGGTCCCGAAGTTTGGGCAGAGGCGTTAATGTTTTCGCCAGATAACACTGTGCTTGTGGCTGGGCTTATAAACGCTGGCGGAATTGAATTATGGGATCTAACAATCGGAAACAGACTTACCACGCTCCATGGGCACACGAATGGGGTAGATACGTTGGTATTCTCGCCGGATGGCAAAATGCTTGTTAGCGCGAGTGCAGATGGCACAGTGCTTCTATGGGATTGGGATGAAGTCCTCACGACCGCGCGAGAGACGAACAAAAACGCGCAACTTCCGAACAAAAAACCGCGTTCGGAAACAGTGTTGAAATTCGTGGAACGCACAGCAGAAAACGAGAAAAACGCCCGTTATATCTCAACATTAGAACAGACTTATCTCGAAAACAAGTGGAAAGGTGCGTTAGAACACTTCAAGAACGGCTTAGTCTCTACACCCTTCGGAGGTCGTGAACGCGATTTGTTCGCACAGATTGTCCAAATGGGAAAAAACATCAAGGACAAAGCGGGTTATGTTGATATGTTGCATCAATTGATGGATGCCATACCTGACAACCAGAGCGTTCGACTCAATATTTACCTTGTGCTGGCGGGGTTCTATCGTGACAATGATATGCCCGAGAAGGCAGAAAGACATATCCTAAAAACTGGGTTCATTGCTGAAGATAAATGGCTGATCCTGGGTCCATTTGATAATGCCGGTGGTATCGGTTACAATACGGCTTACATATCAGAAAACGCAACGCAGATTGATACAACAAAAAGGTATGAGAGCATAGCGGAACAGATACGTTGGGAAAAAAGTGAAGACGATACAATCAACGGCTATATCAGTCTCGGAGATGATGTTGACTGGGGTGTTACATACGCGTTTGCGACCGTGACATCTCCTGATGCACGGGAAGCCCAATTCCGGTTTGATAGCGACGACCAAGGGAAAGTATGGCTTAATGGCAAACAAATATTCAAACATACGAAAGCCTTCTCTGCGGAAATTGATAAATACATTATTCCGGTGACGCTCGAACCCGGTAAAAACAATATCCTCGTCAAGGTCTGCGAAGAGACACAAGGGTGGGGATTCTATTTACGGATTACTGATACAGATGGGAAACCTTTTGAGGATCTGAAAGTCAATTCTCCAGAAGTGAATTAAAGGCGGATAAACCTTCGCTATAACCTAAGTCGTGATCTAAGATTCTTAGGGTTCCACTAATTCCGACTTGAAAAGCCTAACAGCACATCAAATAATGCACCCATTTCGACCTCAATACGCGTCACTATGAGTAACACCACAAGCACCTTGATACGTAAGCCTAAATTTCACAGTTTTCACAGCAAACTGTGAAATCAATATATCTCTCGAAAGGCTATAAACCCTTACCACGATTGGGTTTTAGACGGTTTTCGTCAAAGGTTGCTATGAAAGTTGCTATGAAAATTTCGCGTCTTAGAGGGTCGGAATTCAGAGATCCCTTCTACAAGAGAAGTCTGAATTATGATTTGCACTGTAATTTAGATTGTGTTATACTATAATGTTAAGAAGATATTGATATTCCCTACCAAAAACGAAATTTGTTAACATAACCTAAGTTGCCACCTATGTAGCATAATCTTCCAGATTGTGCTCTTTGTAGCATAATCTTCCAGATTGTACTTGCGGAGACGCAAACTGGAAGTTTACGGTACAAAATAACGGAGTTTCGATGTCTAAAAACTTATAGGTAGCCACTTGGGTTAACGTAACTCACGGAAATCCCCTTTTTCAGTGTTATAGGTTGTTGTTCAGAGTAGATAGTTTCGCGTTTTGAAATTTAAGTTTTCTGGCTAATACTGCGCGTTTTCCAAGGAGGCATTCTTTATGCTTGGACAAAGAAAATCCCAAGTTGTTGTGTTTTCTCTGTGTTTGATATTCTTCACTTTTTATCTCTCACCGATACTGATTGCACAAGATGCGGCAAACGACGCAAAAATCATTGAACGCTATAAACTGATGCTGAGTCGTAAACCGAAAGAGGGAAGCACATTTGATCGGCTCTACCAGTTTTATCTTGAAGGCGCAGGTTTGGATGCGATGGTTGCCGATTATCAGACGGAAGCAGAAGCGAACCCTGATAATCCAAACGTGCAGCTCATCTTAGGACATATCCACAAACGCCTCGGAAAAGACGCTGAGGCTGTCAAAGCATATCAGCGTGCAGTTGAACTCACACCGAACAATTACTATCCACATTTTGCGCTCGGACAAGCGCATGCGATACTGCTACAGCATGAAAACGCCATCACCGCATTGAAACAGGCAGCGACATTTGCAGAAGAGACGCAAACCGCTACTCCCGAAGATCTTACCGCTATCTACAAAGCCCTTGGCAGCGCATATCTCCGACGAGACCGAGTTGATGAGGCAATCACAGCATGGGCAAAGATCGCTGAACTTGATCCAGAGAACATCTTTACACGGATTGAACTCGCTGATTTGCTCCGCGAGCAGGAACTCTATGAGCAGGCAATTGCACAACACGAGGCAATCATTCAGTTCAAAGCGGAAGATCCGTATCGTGTGTGCCTGAGTCGGCGCGAAATTGGCAATATTTACGAGACAAAAGGCGACTATGAAACCGCCATTCAAATCTACGATACTGCTCTCACGTTGACAGCACCCGGTAACTGGCTCCGTAAGGACCTCCAACAACGGATCATCGGAATTTATGCTGCAGATGGAAATTGGGAAGGACTCATTGAATACTATCAAAAGAAACTTGAAGCAACCCCGAACGAACCTGAACTTCTCGGCTTGCTCGCTTCAGCCTATATCGGGAACCAACAACTCGACGAAGGCATCACAACATATCAAAAGGCAGTGGAACTCGCCCCGACCGATGCGAATCTACGCTTGAACCTCATCGCAGCCTTTCGGAATGCCGAAAGATTTGAAGACGCAGCAGCAGCTTATGAATCCTTAAGCGAACAAGACCCTGACGATTTTGGTATCTATCGCGAACTTGGTGAACTGTACCTACATTTACAAGACGAAGGGAAAGCACGCGCAACGTATCAGCGAATGATTGACCGCGACCCGGAGAACGCAGGGACACATCTTATCCTCGCTGAAATTTATGCCAGCAATGAATGGATGGAAGACGCTGCGGCAGCCTATCAAAAAGCGATTGTGCTTGCGCCGAATAATCTCGATTATATTGAGTATTTCGGCGAATTCTACTTCCGACAAGCCAATCGTGAAAAAGCACTTGAAACATGGAACAAGATAGTCTCGGGCGACAAAGCGGTTGCCGAGAATTATGAACGGCTGGCGCAACTACTTGATATAAAGAACTACCGAACCGAAGCGATCACTGCAAGTCGGAAAGCTGTCGAATTGATGCCGGATGCCTATCGTTATCGCGAAGCGTTGGCGAAGCTCCTTACGAAAAACGAGGACTACGATGCCGCACTCACTGAATACACAGAAGCCGCGAAACTTGCACCGACCGTGTTTTTCGCTGAGGAGATGGATAACCAGCGCATTGAACTGTATCGACGACAGGGAACACTCATTGAAAAGATTGAAGCGGTAGAAATGGAACTTGAAAAGTCGGGACTCCCTGCTACCGATATCTTCGCGAAGCAGAAACGGCTTGCGAAGATGTATCTCAAGTTAGGCAACATTACTTACGCCCTTGAAGTACTTCTGAAGGCGAAAGCACAGCAACCCGACGATGTAGTGATCAATCGGTGGCTCGCGGAGGTTTATATTAGACAGGGTAGGCGCGACGATGCGAATGCCATCTATCAGCACCTCACTGAAATTGATAGCGCGAACGCACGCGAATACTACGAGAACATCGCGCGCGCCTATCTAAAAGTGATGGATTTTGATGCAGCGACAGCGGCAGCGAAACAGGCGATCGCGCACAGTCCGCGTAATCCGGAAGGCCATCAGATGCTCGCGGCAATCGCCAAACAGTCTGGGAATTATGAGCGTGCTATAGATAGCCTTAAACAAGCACTTCGCCTGCGTCCGGAAGCGATTGATACTCGCTCGGAATTGGCAGCGACCTATAAACTTTCAGGGAAACCGCGGCAGGCATTGGCGCAGTACTGGCGGTGCTGGGAGCTGAGCGATACTATCAATGATAAACTCGCTTTCGTGAAACCGCTTTCCGAGGCATATTATGACTTAGGACGGCGTGGCGAATTTGAGGAAAAACTGAAGCAGCTCTCAAAATCCAACACATCCAGTGTCGGTCCCGTTATCGCACTCGCTGAACTCTATCGGATGGAGGGCGACCTACCCAGTGCGCGCTTCCAACTCGCACGTGCATTAGACAAAGAACGCGAAAACTCTGATTTGCTGACACAACTCGTGGATATTAGCATAGACCTTGGGGCTACACAAGACGCAATCAGTTACCAACAGAGACTTGTAAAGGCGCACCCTGATCCCCTCAATCAACAACAACTTGGCAAATTGTTATTTGATGTTGGACGTGAGCAAGAAGCGATTCAAGTATGGACGAAACTGCTTCACGCAAAGAACCAGACGCTTGAAGCGCAGATTAAACTCACGACACTCCTGATCCAACACGGGATGCTGGATGAAGCGATTTCCGTTCTGGATCGCGCAGCAGAAAAGATAACGGGCGCGGATGCTGCTATTACACTCTATCAACTCGGGGCTGTATTGGTAGGGATGAATGAATCAGAACGCGCCCAACCCTACTTCCAACGTATCTTGGAATTCCCGCAACCCCGTCAGTTAACGCAGGATACGCCCGGAATTAACACCTTGACCGAGAACGCGCGCCACATTCAAGCATCGGAAAATCGCGTTCTCGGTCAAAAATTTGAAATATCTCGGAGTCGTGTCGGAGATATTCAGAGGAAACCAACATTTGCAGCGAGGGGCATGCCGTGGATCCCCAAAACCTTTGAGGACGCACGCGCCGCAGCACTCGTTCAGCTGACTACGTACGCACAACAGCAAGGGCAGCTGACCGAACTCATCCAACAGTTTGAAGCAGATACCGAAGCGAACCCAACGGACATCAAGGCACTTGAGACCTTAGCACAACTCTACACGCTCGTCCAACACCATGATAAGGCAGATCAGGTTATTGAGCGGTTGATTGACGCTTCACCTAACGATCCGACCTATCAGCCGTTGCTGCTAAAGCGTGCACTTCAAGAAAACCTGAGTTATGAAACACTGAAAAGGTCGCTTGACGATATGCACGGCTTGAGCCATGAAGCGCGACTCCAGTATATCGCGGAATACGCCACACAACTCTATCGTAAACGGAAACGCGACGATGCGAGAAAACTCATGGACGAACTCAAAGATGTAAAAGTGACAGACCTCAGCACCGGTATTGTGTTGGTCAATACTTTCGTGCTCATAAATAAAACCGACGCAGCGGAGAAAATTATCGCACAGCTCGCGAAGCCGACACCAAAGCAGCTCTCGCAGTACACCCAACCCTACAAAAGACTCACGGGGGACTACATTCGCGACGGACACATCGACAAAGCAGTCGCCCTGCTCTGGAATTTCTGTGAGCGCACGAAACCAGATACTGTACATCCGCGCCGTGTCGCAACACTCACACAAGCATCTCAGTACTACTATAGTGGACATACACCCCTTCAATCAAACTATCCATCCCCGACTGTCTACTACAATCAAACACGTCTCGAATATCTCCAGTGGGGTTTCCGAGAACTGTGGTTACGAAATCAACAGGAAACATTATACGCCAAGCTGCAGGATAAGCTGAACGCTGCGAAGGGCAGAGACCGCATCTATCCGAGTTTGGCACTCAGTTACTGCTATTGGTGGGACGGGAAACGCGCGGAGGCACAAACGACGCTTTCCGAATTACAAGCGGAATTTCCAGACAACCTCACCCTCAAGCTCATCACCGCGTTCGTTTCTATTCAGACAGGGAATCATAAATCGGCATTAACAATGCTCAAATCACTCGCTGAAACCGATCCGAGGAACCGGCGTCAGTATAACGAACTCACGCTGGAACTTGCGTTACACACAGGCGACACCGTCACGGTGCGTGAACTGGTCACGAAACTTCTGAATTCACCGACAACAGCCCAAGAACTCTATCACTTTTCGCAAAAACTTCAAGATGCCGGTCTCACGCAGTACGCTGTTGCCACCGCGAAAAGAGCGATGCCGCTCGCGATCGGGCAGCAATCACCGAACTTCCTCATGGAATTAAGCGGGCATCTCGAAAGACTCGGTCGCGGACAGGACGCAGCGCAACTCGCTGAACGCGCCCTGCAGTCTGCAAATCGACCGGACCGCTACGGACGGACATTATATTCTTGGAATTTCCAGCGAGCCACACATCTCACAAGCCGTTCAAAAAACTTACGCGCCCGGGAATCCGAGTTAGTCAAAGCCACTGAAAATAATCCGAATTCATTTCAATCCTACCTAAAACTCGCGACATTCTATGAGAGTGCAAATCAAATTGAGAAGGCATCAGAGGCTTTTAAAGCAGCACTGTCCCTACGTCCTAACGACAGTATGACCCGCTCCCGATACGTCCAAATGCTTCAGAGAAAAGGGAAAGTAAGCGATGCCGTCCCGCATTACACCATACTTCTGAGAGATAACTCAAGTGCACTTGGATACGGCTATCGAGAGGCTATAGATGCCTTCTTCCAAGCGGATAAAGTTGACGAACTCATTGCACTTACAAAAGACCTGATTTTGCCTGTTGGACAGTACGCCGGTAACGACTTCACGCAAAAAGTTGCGAGACGGTGCTTGGAGAGTAATAGACCCGAAGCAGCTGTCGAGATATTTGAAGAAATTATTGCAGTACATCCGAACTGGAACTACGTATACCGAGAGTTAGCAGACGCTTATGCTGCCATAGGTGACCATGAAAAGGCGATTCGGTTCTTACAAGAGAGTCAAGACGCTGATAAAACAGGGCTTTCCAATACAGAATTTGTCCTAAAACTCGCTGAATTCTATGAGGCATCCGGTGGCCCTGAGGCTGCGATTCAGTTCCTGCGTGAGAAGTTGGGCGGCAGCGATATATCTAATTCACAAGTGCCGTTTGTCCTGAAACTCGCCGAGCTCTGTAAGGCATCCGGCACCCTATCAGACTTAATCACGGAATATGAGGCAAAACTCGCTGAAGACCCCGAAGATGCG
>PYJC01000156.1:0-28953 GCA_003635255.1 Candidatus Poribacteria bacterium
TATGACAATATAGGAAAAAAATTATGGGCGGATCACGCCGAAGACCTTTCGCGATTCGTACTGGACACAGATGATGTTGAAGTGCTGGCAGACTTGGGCACCGAGCAGCAGATTATCGAGCGGGAAACTGACATCATAAAGCGGATCCGCATCAACGGTCACGAAGCCATTCTCCATGTCGAATTGCAACTCCGTGATAGTACAAACACACCGATGTGGGCAAGAAACGCCCAATATCAGGGATACCTCGTCGGCAAATACCAGATGCCTGTCTATTCTAACGTCATCTATTTCCACCCAAATGCTGGGAGGAATGACCCGGGCGGGTACACCTACACGTGGAACGACTACGAACACACCAATCGCTACAAGGTGATACGGCTTATTGAGATAGAGGGGCAAGCGATCTTAGAGAGGCAGGCACCCGATCTCCTACCCTTTATACCGCTCATGAAACCACCCCCGGGGAGGGACCTTGAACGCTGGGTTCAAGAATGTATTGACGCGACGCGTGCCGCACCTGTTGATCAGATAACACAAGCGGATTTACTCCACGGAATCTCTGTCTTTGGTGGGATAGTCTATAATGCTGAATTGCTTGACCGACTCATACCGGAGGAACTGATGCAAGAATCTAAAACTTACCAACTCATGCTGAGAAAGAATACTATCAAGCACATAATTGCCCTGCTTGAACAGCAGTTTCATGCAGAGGCAGTGCGTGCCTTAACGCCTATGCTCCAAAACATTGATGATTTGGACAGGCTTGAGGAACTTCATCTCGTAGCAGCTCGCGTCCCTAACATCGAAGCCTTCACACAAGAACTGATTGACTGACATATACCTGAGGAACTCATGCGAGAATCCAAGTTCTATCAACGCCAAATGGAAAAAGCTGCCAGAGAGACTACCCTCAAGAATACCTTAACGGTACTCAATAGAAAATTTCCGGCAGAAGCAGTGAACGCCTTAACCCCTGAAATGCAAAACATAGATGATTTGCAGCGATTGGAACAGTTGCTAATCGCTGCAGCCGAGGCGCGAAATCTTGACACCTTCACACAAATGCTGCACGAATCGTAGTTAGAATGGTAGTAGAAACAGGAGCCGCGCCTATTAACACCTTAACAGTACAGGAGAATATCATGTTTGAAGAAATGGAGATAAGGATAGAGGATTTGCAAGAACTCAAACAGGTGTTCATCGCCGCTGCCAGAGCACCCAACCTTGGAACGCTCAGGCAAGCACACCCAGAACTGCAAAACACTGTCCGTAAAAGCGTAGGGGACTCTACGCCAACAGCAGTGAATAAAACGTAATCTTGAAAATCCTCTAATCCTGTGAATCCTGATTCTGACAATAACATTTCCATCCATTTGCAATTTATACTTTACATATCCTAACAGAAATAGTATAATATCTCATAACATCTTTCAAAGAAGAAGAGCACCACGCCAATCTACAAAAAACGCAATACGCTATCAAAATAATTTGTTGCCCATCCGCAGAATGTTACACTTCCCTTGGTAACATTTTTTCTCAGCGAGAGATCGCACAAAAAATGCCCCTAAACCCTTATGGTGACAGGATTCTCAGCCATTTTTGGAAAATCACCAAAAAACGAAAAAAGTTACCATTTGGTAACATTTTAAGAAGATTGGTAACTTTTTTAACGAGGAAACGCGCATGAACTTAGAAGAAAATATGATCTCAAAAACAGTGAAACTGACGATCATTCATCCGACAAAAAACTTGACAGCAGATTCTTAATGGATTAAGATTAAGCAAAGTTACCCTATAAGCAGAAATGGAGCTTGGACGTTTTCCATATCAAACAGCAAGCCATAAATTATGAAAACCTATCGCGTTGCTATACTCGGATGCCGGAGTCGTGGCACCTCGGCAGCAAAGGCATATCACGCACACCCACGTACTGAAATCGTCGCACTCTGCGACCTTGTCCAAGAACGGTTAGACACGCTCGGCAAGATCGTGAACGTCTCAACACATTTCACCGATTTAGACGAGATGATCCAGCAGACGACTCCCGACATTGTCGCCATCCCGACAGCGACAGAGGCGCACCATCCGCTCTGCATGCGTGTCCTTGAACACGGCGTGAATATCGAAGTAGAGAAACCGCTCTGCATTGATCTCGTTCAAGCGGATGAGGTGCTGGCGAAAGCGAAAAAGAAAAACGCTCGTGTCGCCGTACATCATCAACGACGCACAAGTCCCTCGATACAAGCAGTCGCCAAAGCCTTTGATGAAGGAAAAATCGGCGACCTCCGTTACATCTACGCCAGCGGGAAAGGGTACTATGCAGGCTACGGGTTAATGAACATCGGAACACATGTCGTCAACAACATGCTCCGTTTCGGTGGACACTGCCGAAGCGTTGTGACACAAGCAACAGTGGGTGGACGCGCCATCACACACAATGATGTACTCCCTTCACCAGCAGGGATGGGCACAGTCGCAGGTGAATATACCACATCAACCCTCCAGTTCGATGGAAATGTCACCGGCACCCTCATCCAACACCGATTTCCAAAGGTAGATACCGATGCTTATATGATGGAACTCTACGGTACCGAAGGCAAACTCATCTGGTCGGAATTGAAAGGTTCGTGGTGGCTGCCTACACCGCATTTCGTCCCCGATGGCACACACGACCAGTGGGAAGCACTCCCCTCTATCTATCCAGAGCATTTTGATCCGAACAAAGGCGCAGACGCTGACGATTACTGCTTCGTTGAAGAATATGTGAACGCATTAGACGAGAACCGAGAACACGAATCCAACGGCGAAGAGGGTCGCCACGTTATTGAAATCTTGATGGCGATCTTCGAGTCTGCTGCTTACGGCACACGTGTCGAGTTGCCGCAGAAAAACCGAGAACATCCGTTATTACAATGGCGTGCCGAAGCGGGCTTAGGCGAAATCAGAGAGATGCCACGCGACTACGGCACTTGGCTATCACTTGAGGATGAGCGTTTGTATCAATAGTTGTCAGTTATCGGTTATCAGTTATCAGTTAAAAGAAATATCTGATGCGTCAAAAACCTTCTTTAACTCTTACTGCGAGGCAAACTGAAGACTGACAACCGATAACCATTCCTAATAAGGAAGAGAATCATGCCGAACCCTACGACAAATGCTGACAATCTACCACCGATCCCACTCACGGAAGAACAACGTTTTCTCTTTGATACCCGTGGATGGCTCCTGTTCCCAGGCGTACTCAGCGAAACAGAGGTTAAAGAGATGCGAGAGTACTGCTATCAACTCAAACAGGATCCCGAGTCACTCCCCGAACATCACCGATCTTCTATTGGCGGTCCCCTTGAACCCCTGACAGACCATCCGGTTGTGCTCGGATTCATGAACGAATTCCTGACCTCCGGTTATGCGAATGAAAACTGCTACGGATTCCGGTTGGAAAGTACATTCCTAACCATTCGAGCAAACGGACACGATAACTTCCAACCGCACGGCGGACGTGGGATGCTCAATTTCCCCGGCAATTCACATACGTATCATCTGCACCACGACAAGGCACACAGCGGATTGACGCGTGTCGTCTGGGAACTCAACCCGGTCCAGGAAGGCGGCGGTGGAACGATGTTCCTTACCGGTAGCCATAAAGGCGCGTTCCCTGCTCCGAAGTCAACGGCGGATCGCACTTCACCGCTATGGGAGGACTACACTTGTCCTGCTGGCTCCATGCTGGTTTTTACAGAGGCGATCACACACACTGGCGCGAAGTGGACAGACGAAGAAGTCGATCGGATCGCGATCTTCCAATGCTACAATACTGTTGGAAACAAGTGGCATAAGTGGGACCCCCATCCGAAGCACCTTGAAGAGATGCCGTTCAAACGTCAAACCCTCTTCCGTCCAGTTCACTGTCAGGACAACACACCAACGTTAGATGCCGTGTAGAGACCCGTTGAATTTCACCTTGTTTAACCCAGCTGCAATTTCTTTGACTCTTGAAGGATCTACTTATAATCTACGTTGTTGAAAATTGGCAAAAAACCCGTTTTTGACAACGGAAAAAACGGAGCAGAACCCAAATATTTAAAAACATGAAGATTACCAAAGTTAAATCTTTTGCTTCAGCGGATGGTTACTTTTTTGTGAAGGTCGAAACCGACGCTGGTATCTATGGTGTCGGTGAAGGCGGTTTACGCCGCCGCGCCCTCGCTTTAGCCGAAGTCGTTCGCTCATTTGAACCGTTCCTTATCGGCGCAGATCCCTTCCGAATCGAACACCTGTGGCAAGTGATGTTCCGTGGCGGTTTCTTCCCAGGCGGTGTCGTCCAATCCGCCGCAGTGAGTGCCGTAGATATCGCACTCTGGGACATCAAAGGCAAAGCACTGAATGTTCCCGTCTATGAACTCTTAGGCGGACGCACCAGAGACAAGGTCGTCTGCTATCCGCATAACGGCGGCGGCACGATTGATGCACTCATCGAGAGCTGTCGGCGAACCTACGAAGCCGGTTGGAAGTTCGTCCGATGGAGCGTGGTTGATCATTCTGACAGTGGTGGAAGGTTTGAACCCAGACGCGCGGTCCGAAACTGCGTTAAGCAGGTAGAAGCCGTCCGCCACGCATTCGGCGATGATCTCGAAATACTGATTGACGTGCATACCCGCCTCGATCCGGCGGATAGCCTCGATTTCTGCAACAAAGTCGCACAGTACAACCCATTTTTCATTGAGGACCCGCTTCGAGCAGAAAACCCCGCCAGTCTCAGACGGCTCCGGCAGCAGACCTCGGTGCCAATTGCTGTCGGTGAACAATTCGATAGCAAGTGGACATTCCGTGAGGTCATTGAAGAAGATCTCATGGACTACTGCCGCGTCGATCTATGCATTGCGGGTGGCTTAACGGAGGCACGTAAAATCGCGGGATGGTGCGAAACGCATTACATCTACTTAGCACCGCATAACCCGTTAGGACCTGTATCCGCTGCGGCGTGTCTGCATCTCTCTTTGTCATCGGCACTCCTCGGTGTGCAGGAGCTGCCGCGCGCACCGATGTCTTCACTGACCGATGTGTTCCCAGTACAGATACCGTGGGAATCGGGCTATCTCCTACCGCCTGAAGGGCCGGGACTCGGCATCGAATTCAACGAAGACGCACTTGCTGATGTCTCAACGCAAGAATACGGACCACCGCACGGCTATCAACGCGATGACGGTGCCTATACAAATTGGTAATTTTAGAAGGGGCAGAGACGCATAAGTCCCCAGAAGAATCATGAATTAACCACAAACCTGCTCGTAATGAAATGGAGAGCAGAACAGGAGGCCATAGATAGAAAAATGACAACCGCTGAAATTAAAGCGATGGCAACGGAATATATCATTAATACTTACGGCGACAGAAGTCTCGCATTCGTTAAAGGCGAGGGACCCTACCTCTGGGATGCCGATGGGAAAAAATATCTCGACTTCCTCGGTGGACTCGCCGTCAACGGTTTAGGACACTGCCACCCGAAAGTCGTTGAAGCCATCCGTGAGCAGGCTGGTAACCTGCTGCACACGTCCAATCTCTACTACATCCAACCGCAGGCAGAACTCGCGAAACTCCTCATCGACAACTCCGATATGGATCAGTGTTTCTTCTGCAATAGTGGTGCCGAAGCAAACGAAGCTGCCATCAAACTGGCACGGAAATATACCAAAGACAGCGGCAGAACGGATGCCTACGAAATCATCACCATGGATAACTCGTTCCATGGACGCACAATGGCGACAATCACTGCCACCGCACAGCCGAAATACCACGTCGGATTTGAACCGATGCTTGAAGGTTTCACATACGTCCCCTTCGACGATCTCGAAGCGACCGAAGCCGCCATCAACGAAAAGACTTGTGCTATTTTAGTCGAGCCGATCCAGTCCGAAGGTGGGGTCAACATCCCCAGCGACGGTTACCTCCAAGGCTTACGAGAACTCTGTGATGAAAATAATCTGCTGCTCATCTTCGACGAAGTCCAGACCGCAATGGGAAGACTCGGCACCTTTTTCGGTTACCAGAGTTACGGTGTCGTGCCAGATGTAATCACAATGGCGAAAGCACTCGGTAGCGGCGTGCCTATCGGCGCGATGTTAGCAAAACGAAACGTAGCAGAAAGCTTTGTTCCCGGCACCCATGCAGCGACATTCGGTGGCAACCCATTAGTTACTGCGGCGGCGTCCGCAACCGTCAAAACGATTCTTGACGAGAATCTCGCCGTGAATGCTGTTAAAATGGGGAATTATCTTGCAGGCGGATTGATGGAACTCAAGGATAAATATCCGATTAAAGAGGTGCGCGGGAAAGGCTTGCTCCGCGGTTTAGTCATGGAAGTCGATGCGAAGCCGATCGCCGCGAAATGTATTGAGAACGGACTTGTTACAATATGCACCAACGATTATGTTCTTCGGTTCTTACCGCCGCTCAACATCAATACAGCGCATGTTGAGGAAGCCGTCAACATCGTCGAAAAATCGATGTCGGAAGCACTTTAAGATGCTACACCCGACGCGCCGAACCTTCAGTAGGAACAGTAATCTCCAGACCGCAATCCTGTGGATGGCACACAGCGTGTGTTTACTCCTGTTTGCAGTCATTGCGGGATGTATCACAAGTACTTCCACGATCCAATTGGCACCCGCGACCCGTGCGGAAGTGGATGCGATGCTCAACACATTGCAAGCGAGATATGATCTCACCGGCTCCTTAAAAATTACACAGATGATGGTAACAATTGAAGAAGGCGATCAGCGCGAAGAGGTTCGGGAATCACTGTGGTACAAGAAGTCGGAAAACGGCGGCGAATTGCTCCATATCCAAGCGTTGGGGGCAGTTAATGAACCGCGCGGTGTCGCAATCGCCAATCAAGACAAGGATCAGTTCATGCTACGCCTTCTCAACGAGCAAAAAGCCTTCGTCGGTCCATTATCTGATGGCGCTTTGCGGGAAATTTTCGGTGTAGATCTACGCGTCTCAGATGTCCTCAGTGCTATTTTTGCCAATCCGTTCCTTGATGAACGCACCAGTAAATTCACATCTGTTGAACGTTCTGGTGCGAAATTTACTATCACCCGTCCGGGAATCGAAAAGGGACACGTAGAAACCATCACGCTTTTTGTCCGTGAGGACGAACCACGCGTAACAGAGTGGCATATCTACGATGAAAATGGAATCCTTCAACAGCGCGCAGCCTTTGCTGACTACCGTCCAGTGAGTGGTATCCTCCGACCCCATAACGTTGAAATCGAACGTCCGCTTGAACAGACGCGCGTCACTGTCAAAATCGCCAAAGTCGAACTGAACGTCGAGATTAAAGATAGCAAGTTTGATATCGAACCGTTCCTAACGGAGGATATCGAAATTATTCCACTGGCGCAATCCGCGCAGTAGTCGGTACAATCGTGCAAAACATACGCGTCCGCGCCCACGCTAAAATTAACCTCTATCTGGATGTCGTCGGGAAACGCCAAGACGGCTACCACAACCTCGAAACGATCTTCCACTCCATCGACCTACACGATGATGTCATCATTCGCAAGCAGGATACAAAGGAGATAACCGTCCACTGCACGCATCCAGCAGTGCCGTCTGATGCGCGCAACTTAGCATATCGTGCGGCACAATGCCTCAACGACGCAGTAGGTGGCATCGGCGGCATCGCAATTGACCTTCATAAACGGATTCCTGTCGCTGCTGGACTCGCAGGCGGAAGCGCAGATGCTGCCGCCGTCCTTCACGGCGTGAACGCACTTTTTGGACTCGGTTTCACACGAGAAACACTGATGCACTTCGGGGCACAGTTGGGCGCAGATGTCCCGTTCTGTCTGCACGGCGGTGCCGCATTCGGACAAGGCATCGGCGACCAGTTAACGCCTCTGCCCGCACTTCCCGACCTACCGCTCCTCCTGCTCAATCCCGGCATCGAAATCTCGACAGCCGCCGTTTTCAAAAAATTGAATTTTTCCTTGACAAAGCCTAAAAAAAAGGATATAATTATAAGGACTTACATAGAGAAGGGTGATGTCCTCGGCATCGGGAAAAACCTTTACAATCTCCTTGAGATGCCAGTTTTTTCCCAATACCCCGAAATCGCTGCACTAAAAACTGAGCTCTCTACGCAGGCTGGATGTTATGGCGCGTTGATGTCGGGGAGTGGTGCTACGCTGTTCGCTGTGATGCATGATACTGAAGCAGCACACCGAAGCGAATCACACTTCAAAAACAAGGTACGTTTTTGCACGACGACGGTAACCAGTCCTGTCGGTGTATACATCAATGATTAAAGGGCGGTAGCCAAGCGGTAAGGCACAGGTCTTTGGAACCTGCACGCGTAGGTTCGAATCCTACCCGCCCTGTCTCCTTTTTGATGCGGCTACAGAATCTATAACTATAAAAAAAGTCGTTTAACGATTAGGTTTTCCGTAACATCAAAAACGTTAGCACGGAATGAAATGGAGTGCGGATTTAAGAAACGTACTCAGGCATCTAAACGCAGGAATCTTAACCGCAAGGAAAAGTAAAAAATAAAATGCAACAAGCAAAATTAGAGGTTCAACAACGCGACACTTTCGGGAAACAGCACGCACGCACACTCCGGCGTGGTGGCATTGTTCCCGCTGTCCTTTACGGGCGCGCACAAGATACCTTGACGATCCAACTCAATGCTCGAACCTTCAAACAATTCCTACGCACGTACGGTGAAAACGTTATTATTAATATGGATGTCGGAGACGGGAATACCGAAACCGTTATCATCAAAGACATTCAACGCCACCCAGTGGAAAAACATACTTTGGTCCATGCGGATTTCATCAGAATCTCTCTCGATGAACCCGTGACATCAGGCGTGCCAGTGGTACTCGAAGGCAACCCACCCGGTATTCAGGAGGGTGGCGTTCTCGAATTTCCACTCCGCCAAATAACAGTTCACTGCTTACCTATGCAAATACCGACCGATATCTCGGTTGACGTGGGCGAATTGGACATCGGTGACGCTATCCACGTGAGTGATTTAAGCCTCGACGAGGAAATTGAGATCATAGACGATCCGCAACGCATTATAGCGACAGTTAGCCAACCGCGCGTCCAACTTGAAGAAGAAACACCAGAGGCTGAAGAAGGTGAGGAAGGTGAAGTTGAAGGTGAAGAAGGTGAAGAAGCCGCTGCTGAACAGCCTTCGGAACCAGAGATTATTTCTCGTAGACGCAGTGACGACGACGAAGACGACGCATAGCACTGCCTGTATAAAGAAAATACAAGAAAGGTGCGTCAACAGGGACGCTGTCCCTGCTAAAATTGGCGCGCTTTTCTTATGCATTCTCGTCCTGGCTACCACGCTTAAAGGCATCGCACAAGCACCCGCCGTGCGCTTCATTGACGCAGACGGAAAAACCATCGCGGAGGTATCCGCACATCACCAAGACGAGCAGGTCTACCTTCCCGTTGATGCCGTGAAACAGGTCATTGATCCCAGAGCGACCCATCAATACAACCATCCCCGAAAACGACTCACCCTCAAAACAAAAGGTAGGGAAATTCGCCTACAAATGGGCAAATCCGCAATTAGTATCGAACCAGACGGACAAACACTGACCCTCGCCACGCCGCCTATAACCCTCGCGCAACAGCCGATGCTGCCTGTCGATTTTTTTATCCAATTGCTACCTATTCTTAACAACGTTGAAGTCATCTATAACGCTAATTTGAATAGGCTGCAGATAAGATCCAAGCGTACTTGGACACCCATGGAAACAGGCAACACCCAAAATTGGACAATCATTATCGATCCAGGACACGGCGGTCCCGACCACGGATGCGCAAGCAGCACCGGAAGACTTGAGAAAAATATTGTGCTCACAGTCGCAAAACAACTTCAAGAGCGGATCAAACAGCAAGGTATACAGGTTCATCTCACCCGTGAGACAGATGCCCAAAAAACACACTTTGAGCGTATTCAGATCGCTAAGCAAAATCAAGGGCAGCTCTTCCTGAGTCTCCACTGCGACACCTCTTTCTCACCACATGAAAAAGGGATCAGGATATACCTCAATAACCCAAAGGGCAAAATCCGGTTCCCAAATACCACCAAGCCAGCACTCATAGGGCAACAGTTAAAAGTGCTCGCCCAAGTCAATTTCTTAAAGCAGAGCCAAGACTTCGCACAGGCACTACAAACGGAACTGAACTTTCTAACAGAAACCCCGATTAAGATTATCGACTTACCGCTCATCGCATTATCTGAAACCTATATGCCAGCCGTCGTTTTAGAACTCGGCTACCTGTCTAACGTTGAGGACGTAGCGAAACTCTCTAACGCTGAGTACACCGCAAGCGTCGTAGAAGCGATCACCCGCGCGCTCCAACGATATATCTCCTCTATTAATCAGTATACCGCCCCAACAGCACCAGAAGAATAGAGACAATTAATCTACGATAATCCTATGTATCTACAAGCGGAAAAGGATAAAACTCTGAAACATAACAACAGTGCCGGTTTCTCAAGACTTTTGGTAATCTGGGGAATAACGCTCGTTGCTGTTGCCCTCTGTCTCGGTGTAACACTCCTGCTGATTGACAGGTCAAAACTGACAGTGATTCCGGTCGCACCGCCACCGCTACCTACTGCCGCCAACCCTTCAGACACGCCACCGCCACCACAAGAAGTCAATCTATTCCTACTTGATGCTACCACACTTACACTTGTCCCTATCAAAATCGAACGACGACTCCATACAGACGATCTTACAAGACGTTTGAATCAGGTGGTCACAGCACTCATTCAGGAAACACCCCCTAACTTCAGAAACACAATCCCCCGTGGAACAGAACTCAACGAAGTCTACATTGACAACCAACAGACGGCGTACTTGGATTTCTCAAGCCATCTTACCGATGGACACATTGGCGGCACAACAGCAGAATTTTTGACAGTCACAGCAATCCTTAAAACCGTCTTCGACGCATTCCCCGATCACATTAAACAGGTTCAAATTTTAATTGATGGTAAGGAAGTAAAAACAATCGCAGGCCACCTCAATCTCTCACAACCATTACGCCTTCCGCAATAAAGTTGAAATAGTGCTTAATCACTTGGCACTACATAACATATAACAGATAGGCATGGATAAAAAAGTAAAACTCATCATTGGACTCGGCAATCCAGGGATGCGCTATGAGCACACAAAACACAACGTCGGTTTCCGCGTGATTGACGCACTTTATGAGGAATTCTGTCAGCGAGATTCTCAGCCGCGCCCTATGCACACATCAATCTGCAATTCACTCGTTATTCAGACAGCGTGGCACGACACATCTATCATCCTCGCTAAGCCGATGACATACATGAACAACAGCGGTGCCGCTGTCGCAGCACTCGTCAGACGATTCGAGATCCCACTCCCGGAACTCTGTATCGTCTACGACGATGTTCATTTAGATGTCGGTGTGCTTCGGATGCGGCGGAAGGGCAGCGACGGGGGGCAGAAGGGTATGAAATCCATTATCCACCACTTAGGTACCACAGAATTCCCGCGCCTGCGTATCGGCATCGGTGAACCTGTCGGTGCTTTAATCGATTACGTCCTCACCGAATTTTCAGAAGATGAAGAAATTGAGATAACGCATACCGTTGATCGCGCCGTCGCGGCTATCGAAACTTTCGTCACACACGACATTCTGACAGTCATGAATAAATTTAATAGTCGCTGAAATAGCCGTCGACTGTCAGCAGAACCGCAAGGAAATATAAAAAAACAAAAACGCAGCATGTGACAACGGTGCATGCGGATATACGGAGAGAACGCTTGAAACCTCAAACCCACCTAAACGAACCACAAGGGAATATAAAAAAACAAACCGCCATTGATGCTGTCCTCAAAGCGACACAACTCTGTGAACAGGTACAAGCCGAGATGGTACCGACAGATGCCATCCAAAAGACAGACCGAAGTCCTGTAACTGTCGCAGATTTCGGGGCACAGGCACTGATATGCAAAGCGATTGGGGATACTTTTCCCAACAACATTATCGTCGCGGAGGAAAACGCACAGGCACTCAAAGAGAACGCCTCGCTTTTGGAACGTGTCACGGACTACGTGAATCGCTTTTGTGATGACGCACCACTTTCAGCAGAAACCGTCTGTGAATGGATCAACAAGGGCGGTGGTGAGGTCGGACCGAGTTTTTGGACGCTTGACCCAATTGACGGAACAAAAGGTTTCCTCCGTCGTGACCAGTACGCTATCGCTTTAGCTTACATTGTCGATGGTGTCGTTCAACTCGGTGTTCTGGGATGTCCGAATCTACCCTATCGGCTGGATGCCACCGAACCCGAACGCGGATGCCTTTTTGTCGCAATCCGAGGTGAAGGCACGCACCTCTATACCAAAACCGGTGAACTTTTAGAGCAGGTACACGTATCGGAGGCAGCACACCGCTTCGCAGAGAGCTTCGAGTCCACACACGGTGATAGCGATGCCCACAGCAAGATTGCGAACGCACTCGGGATCATAGAACCACCTGCCCAGATCGACAGTCAAGCGAAATACGGCATCGTCTCGCGTGGCGAAGCGTCCCTCTATATCCGTCTTCCCAACCCCGCATACCCTGATTACCGAGAGTGCATCTGGGACCATGCCGCAGGAGCAATTGTCGTCGAGGAAGCAGGCGGCACGGTCACAGATGCCAACGGCGCACCTCTTAATTTTTTGACAGGAAAACGGATGCACGAGAATCGCGGTATTGTCGCCACCAATGGAAAACTCCATCAACACGTTTTGAAAGCAGTAGCGAAGTTGTAACAATAGCAGAGGGCGGAGAATCATGCTTATAGACGAAGCCGACTCTTCTGTAAGTTAGAAAACCATAGCCCGTAATGAAATGGAGGGGTTTTTGCTTGGGCGTTTCCGCTAGATCTACGGTAAAGCGCGTCAAAGTCCTAACCCGCCTTACCGAACCGCAAGGAAAATTAAAAAAATGAAAACTGGGCAAATTGTTGCACCACGTCAGATCGAAATTATTGACATAGAACAACCGAACCTCGCCGACCATCCCGACGGCACGGTGATGATAAAGACCGTCCACAGTGCCATCTGTGGAACCGATATGCCATCATTCGTCCTTGAACATCCAGCAGAAAGCTATCCGCTTGGAGCAGGACTTTCAATCCACGAAGCAATCGGCGTTGTCACGGACAGCAAATCAGATAAATTCAAGATAGGAGACGAAGTACTCGCGCTACCACGCCACGTCGGTGGACTCTCAGAATACTTCCTTTCGGATGAAAGCGTCACAATGTCGTTGACGGATTACCCGCGAAAGGACTGCATCCTGATGTCCCAACCGCTTGGCACCGTCGTCTGGGCGTGTCGGAAGCTGCCGAATTTACTCAACCTCGATACCGTCGTTATTGGACAAGGACCGATGGGATTGCTCTTTACGCACATGCTTAGCAATCTCGGTGCGAAGACGGTGATTACAACCGATCTGGTCGATTTCCGACTCACAGTGTCAAAGAAGATGCGCGCGACACATACGATTAACGCTACGAAAGAAGATCCTGTTGCTGCGGTCGAGGAGATTACAGAAGGCAGGATGGCGGATCTGGTCGTCGAAGTCGTCGGACACCAAACGGAGACAATCAACCAGTGCCTCCAACTCCTAAAACGTGAAGGGACACTTCTCGCTTTCGGCGTACCGGATGACCATATCTACGACTTCCACTTCGCAGATTTCTTCCGTAAAAACCTTAAATTCATCGGCTCTGTCGGACCGGACGCACAGAACGACTTCCCGCTGGCGATGGATATGATTGCACAAGGTCGCTTAGATGTGTCCCCGATTATTACACACCATCTACCTTTTACAGAGGCGCAACTCGGGTTTGAAATGGCACTGAACAAAAAAGACGAGGCGATCAAGATAGTTTTCGACTATGCATAATAGTAGTAGGCAGACTCCGTTCTGTCGTTACAGCGGCAATTCAACGGGACGCCCTTCACGACTGGATTGGTAGATAGCGAGGATAATTTCAACGGCTTTGCGTCCCTCACGTCCATCAACGAGATGCGAGGCATCGCTCTCAAGTCCGTTAATAAGGTTCTCCATCTGTCGCCGATGATTCGCATGGTTAATGGCTCTCGGATCCGACGCACCACCGCCAGTGTCCGTCTTTTGGGCGAATTTCTCTCGGATCTCCGCATCTTCAGGAAGTTCCGGGTCGAATTCCCAAGTCACGATGTCCTCTTCGGCTAAAACGACAGTACCGTGTGTACCAGAGATTTCAGTTTTTTTAAGCATACCGGGATAAGCGGCGGTTGTGCCTTCAATGACACCGAGTGCACCGTTCTCAAACCGGAGCGCGGCGACAGCGGCATCTTCAACCTCTATCCGTTCATGCGCCAACGTATCCGTGAACGCTTGAACGGCTTTGACGGGACCCATAAAATACTGGAGCAGATCAATGGCGTGGATGGATTGGTTCATGAGCGCACCACCACCATCAAGGTCCCACGTGCCGCGCCAACCACCACTGTCATAATACTCTTGAGAACGGTACCATTTGATATAGGCATCACCTAAAGTCAACTTGCCGAACCGACCGCTCTCAATTGTGGATTTAACGAGTTGTGTACTTTCAGTGAAACGGGAATTGAAGATCGCACAGAGTCGGACACCGGCTGCATCGCACGCTTCGATAATCTCATCGCACCGTTGTAAGGTAATCTCCAACGGCTTTTCAACGATGACGTGTTTACCAGCTTCTGCAGCAGCGACAGCGGGTTCTAAATGCGCGCCGCTCGGCGTACAGACGCAGACAATATCTAAGTCGTCCCGTTTGAGCATCTCCGCATAATCGGTGTAACTCTCAACATCGTATCGATCAGTAAGGCGTTTGGCGTTCTCAGCATTTCGTGAACTGACTGCAACGAGTTGACCGTGTTCTAATTCAGAAATTGCAGCGGAATGGAAATCGGAAATCATTCCGCATCCAATAATACCAAATCCGTAAGTTTTCATGTTTTGTCTGTTCCTTTAGTGAAAGTGAAGATTTACTACCGCGAGTTTATAAAAAATTATGACTTCCAACGAAAATCAAGTTTCAGAGCACGAGTCTACAGAAGAGCAAGACGCTGAGCAAACACCTACCAATAAAGCGTTTAGAATCGTCTGTATGACGTTCTGCCTCGCCGTAACGGTGCTATTCATCTGGGTCTGGCATCACCAAACCCAGTTCAATGACAACTATCGGAAGGCGACTTTCCTGATGCGCAACGGCAACGCACAGCAAGCGATTGAAGCGTATCAGAAGGCGATCAAAAATAAAAAACGCACCATCTTCTTCACGCAAGAACCTTCGGCTTACAACAATCTTGGACAGGCATATCTGTATGCCGAAGAATACGCGCCCGCTGTTGAGAATTTCAAAAAAGTAATTGAGATGGCACCGAATATCGCCGAGGGCTACGTGAACCTAACAACCGCCTATCTGCGACAGAACTTACCTGTCGAGGCACGTGAGACCTGCATGCATGCCCTCAATACTTTTCCAAAAACCGCCTTACTCCACTACAACCTCGCGTGTGCCTATGCCTTAGAAGGTGAGTCAGAAAAATCGGCAAAGTCACTCACACAAGCAGTAAGCCTCAACCCTGACCTCAAGGTTCTCGCAGAACAAGAAGACGCACTTAAAGGAATCGTATCCGAACTCCCGTGATGTGCGTTTTGCCCAAGCCAATTATACATGTTATTCCCTCTACCTGCAATGAAAAATGGGCGGGAACGAGATCCCGCCCATCTCTGTGAAAAGCAGCAGATAGATTACACTATCCCTATTTCTTTAGATTGGCCCACGTTGTCGCCAACTTGCCACGTGCCGAGACATCAAGCGTATCGTTAACAATCTTCTGGAGTTCCGCTTCAGTCAGTGCGTAGTTGGCTAACATCAGTTCATCAATACGACCCTGAAAGAAACGCGGACAACATCCGTTATTCTCACCGCCGAACCGCAAAGGTTTATCCGCCCTGCTTAGTCCTGGCCCCTTCTGCGCGATAGCGGTGCCGTCAGACTCACCATTGATATAGAAACCGGCTTCCTTCCCGTCCCATACAACAGCAACATGGCTCCACGCTTCCGCTTTGATCTTGCCATCAGAGATATGGTAACCTGGGCTACTGGTTTCGTAAAAATAGTAAGCGAGTTTCCCTTCTCCGGGTTCAATCTGCAGATAGTAGGTGTTCTTGTAGAAGATCGTGAATTTGTTCGCTTGATCACCCGCTGGCAGTTTGTCAGGATAGACCCACGCCATCATCGTGATGGCTTCGTCTATATCAATCTCCTTGGAATGCGCGACCTCTATGTAATCGGCTTTGCCGGGTTCGCCAGCCATCTGCACGGCTTTACCAAGAATGCCCTCAGTCCACGCAATATTACCCGTAAATTCACCCACCAAGCCAGCAGTCGCCTCCTCACTTTTTTTCCCGTTCCCTTCGTCAAAATGCCAGACATATAGTTGCTTACCGAGTTGTTTCACGTTCCCCTTTCCGCCCGCAGCGTAACCCGCAAAGCAAAGAGATAGACTTAGAAAAACGCATAGTATCACAAGCATCCGGGTTCTCATCTGTGATTCCTCCTCATAAAATAAAAAGGAGGACGAGTACAAAACCCGCCCTCCGGTAGAAAACTTAGAAACAGGCAGGCATTGTGGCACTGCTGCTACGATAGAGAATCGTTATCTATTTTACATTTTTAACTTACCCCACATCGTGGCAAGTTTATCCTTGGGAGATACAGCAAAGTAAACGCCGTTCTCCATATCTTGGTTAATCTCCTCAACGGTGAGGGCTCGATTGTAGATGGCAACCTCATCAACCAAACCGACCATACCCTTTAGTCCCGTTTGCGCCTTACCGATACGGAAGACAACCTCAATGCTGTTAATCTTACCCGCTGGTGGTTCAAATTCGACATCTAACTTGCCATCAATATATTGGCGGATCATCTTGCCATCGTAGGTAGAGGAAACATGGTGCCACTCCTCTAAATCGGGTTTAATAGTCTGTTTATTTCGAGAACCTTTCCACCCACCGATGTTAATCCACGTCTCAATTTGTGGGGCACCCGTAAACTGCGCGCTCCACTGGAGACAATAACCTCCGACATTTGCGCCGCTCCTGCGTCCCATCAGGTTAGAATCGGGTTGAGACTCTTCAGGGAAAAACCACGCTTGAATCGTAAGTTCATCGGTGATGTCAAGTTCAGGAACTGCGTCAACCTCTACAAACTTTTCGGTGTCTTCAAGGTGGACAGCACCGCCAAATTTGCCATCTTTCGACCAGACCGCACCTTCAAAAGTGCCCTCAATATTATTTCCACTCACGTCTGTAACTTTGCCACCTTCGTCTTTATCAAAGGTAAAGTACAACATGAGTGCATCGTCATCGTTTATTGCCCACGCGCTGATACTAAAACTCAGGGCAATGACGCAAAAAACAGTGATAATCGCTCGCATAACACGGAACTCCTTTTTTTATAGCCGTCAGCCATCAGCCATCGGAAACCATCCGCAAAGACAACTCTCACTGCGAGGCAGTTTTGTAATGCTTGCGTCTTTACTGACTGCTGACAGCCAATAGCCATTTAGAAACTCGAAATCTGAATCTCTTTCGCCGTAATAAACTCAAGGAGCGCGGGAACGCCTTCCTGCGTCTTTTGGATACCGCGCTGAATAGCCGGAATAATCTGGTCAGGCGTTTCGACGCGTTCCCCGTAACCACCGAACGCCTTTGCCATATCTGCGTAGTGTCCAGAAATGTCCGTAGATCTGAATTTTTCCGTAGACACAGGCATAATTGGAATCTCAATCGCCATAGAGAAATTGTTGAAAAGGACAGAGAGAATCGGTATCCTCTCCCGTACTGCAGTCTCGAAATCCATACCAGTAAAACCGATAGCGGCATCACCCCAGACGTTAACACAGAGATGATCCGGTCTTGCGAGTTTCGCACCCATCGCGAGGCCAAGACCATAACCGAGCTGCGTCGTTTTGCCCCAACCGATATAAGTGAGCGGCGCAACAGACTGCCAGAAAGGCGACATTTGGTCGCGTGGACTTCCCGCATCGTGTGTAATAATCGTGTTTTCGACATCAACAGTGTGCAACAGATCCCAGATGACGCGATACGGTGTCATCGGCACCTCATCAGAAGTGAGTTTACCCTTCCACGCCTCAAGCCATTCGGCTTTAACCGCACTAATTTCTCCAGTGACAGCTGCCCTACGTTCTTCAGATGCGCCGTTGGAACGGTCGCGTACTGCTTCCAACAATCCATCTAAAATCAAACCCGCATCGCCAACAAGGGCAGTTTCAACGGGAACATCCTTGTTGATGTCCGCTGGATCTACAGTCGCGTGAATAACCCGTTTCCCATCAGGAATCCTAACCCCGAAGCCAGTCCGAGTAAAACTACACCCGATCCCAAAGATCAGGTCGGCTTTCTGAAGGAAGTGATGCACCGGTTTTGGAATCGCTCGTCCACCAGAACCGAGAGCTAACGCATGATTTTCAGGAAAAGCACTTTTTCCCGCCAAACTCGTTGTTACAGGTGCAGCGAGCAGTTCTGCCAATTCTTTCAAAGAATCCCACGCCTGTGCATAATGGACACCTTGCCCTGCATAAATAACAGGACACTCCGCATCCAGCAATGCCTCTGCAGCGGCTTCGATTGACGCGCTGTCAGGTCCGTAGCGGACTGTGGGAACAGGTGTCGGATCAAAGGAATCCGAAATCTCCTCATTAAACAGATCCGATGGGAATTCCACAAGTGCGGGGCGCGGTCTACCGTTCCTGACTTGGGTAAAGGCGCGCCGCATCGCTTCCGGGACGGCTTCAGGCAATGTGACTTGTTCACACGACTTTGTTACGTGTCGATAGTTCAGCGCAGAATTAAAATTCGGTTGGATTTGCGTCAAACTTCGGGAATAGCCGCCCGGTAGAACCACAATCGGTGCGGAATCACCGTACGCTTGTGCGACACCTCCGAAGGCGTTTTCGGAACCGGGTCCGCTCTGCATACAGAAGACGCCAATCTTCTCTCCAGAGGTCATTCGGCTCATTGCATCCGCCATGTGCAGCCCAATCCGCTCCTGTCTGACGATAATCGGACGGATATCCAGCTTCGCCGCCGCCTCAATTATATGGTTTACCGGATAGGCAAACAGATACTCTACCCCTTCTGCTTTAAGGACTTTTGCTACTGCATCAACAACTTTCATAATTTTATATTTCCTTGCGGTTCGGTGAGGCGGGTTGGTGTTTTCAAGTGCCTCTCCGTATATCCGTCCTCCATTACATTACGGACTATGTTTTTGGTTTTTCATCTATAGGACTTACACACTGTTTCTTAAAGTCCCCTGATAAGGGGCGGAGAATGCCCATAAGGCATTCATACCGTTGATTCTTTAGGGGGTTAAAATATGGAAAATACCGCTTTTTGCGTCTAAATGTCCAATATTTGCCCAGTTTACGTAAGTTCTATTATATATTCGGGCGCGTCGGCACCCCTGCATCCATTACAAGCGGAAAACTATCGCCTGCTAATTTCTCGCCGTCATTAACCGTAACAAAAGGTTTCATGACATGAGTGCCACTTTCATCATACAAGGTCTCACTGGTCATGTAATGCACCGCAATCGCGCGCCGCGGACCTTCACTCGTATTGTCATGTGATCCGTGCCACGTTAAAGAATGATGATAATGGACATACCCCTTCGGCACAGGACAGAACTCCACTGCTAACGCGTTATCTGCAAAGCGATCTGGCATAGAGTGGATGTCCTTGATGGAATGCAGGAATGGTATCTGATTGCCCCAATGGTGAGAACCGCGGACCATACGCATACATCCATTGCTTTCATCAACGTCATCCAACGCAACCCAAGCACTGACCTGACTCGTTTTCGGCGTAAGGATCGGCCAATACGGCGAATCCTGATGCCACATGTTGACCCCTCCGACCTGCGGCGGTTTGTATTGGATCTGGTCGTGCCATACACGTAACTCTGTCGCTGACATCAATTGTCCAATCTCCTCCACAATAATCGGGTTGTAAACGAGTCGGTGGTAGGCAGGACTTGCCTCCCAAATATTAACGACTTGCCAGACCGGACTTTCCGCTCTGCCACCGAGATTGACGATGTGCACCGGCTGCTGGACATCGGGTTTTTCGTAGTCATCAATTACGCGCGCCAACTCCGCACGCAATTCGTCAACCTGTTCATCACTTAAAACACGGCTTCCGAGAAGAAACCCTTTTTCACGAAATGTGTCAACCTGTGTCTGGTTGAGCATACTCCCCTCCAATAGAAAAGACTTATATGTTCGCCTTCGTCGGCTTTCCTTCATCCATCACAAGCGGAAAATGGTGACCTGCCAACTTATCACCACCATTGACGGTAACAAAACGTTTCATGATATGATTCCCATCTGCATCATAGATGGTTTCACCCGTCATATAGTGCACCGCAATTGCGCGACGCGGACCTTCACTGGTATTGTCATGCGACCCGTGCCATGTCAACGCATGATGGTAATGGACATGTCCTTTCGGCACAGGGCAGAGCTCCACCTCTAACGCGTTATCTTCAAAGTGATCCGGCATTGTATGGATGTCCGGGATCTCGCGCAGAAACGGCATCTGGCTGCCCCAATGATAGGAGCCACGCACCATACGCATACATCCGTTGCTTTCATCTACATCGTCCAATGCAACCCAAGCACTGACCTGACTCGTCTTCGGCATGAGAATTCCCCACAACGGCGAATCCTGATGCCAACGGTTGACACCACCGACTTTTGGCGGTTTGTATTGGATCTGGTCGTGCCAGACCCGCAACTCTGTCGCTGACATGAGCTGTCCAATCTCTTCCACTATGATTGGATTGTGAACCAGTCGATGGTAGGCAGAACTCGCCTCCCAAATATTAACGATCTGCCAGACCGGACTCTCTTCTTTACCGCCGAGATTGGCGATACGTACCGGTTGTGGAACTTCAGGTTTCTCATAATTATCAATAACACGCGCCAACTCTGAACGCAACTCGTCAACCTGTTCATCACTTAAAACACGGTTTCCGAGGAGAAAGCCTTTTTCACGAAATGTGTCAACCTGCGTTTGACTGAGCATATTTTTTAATGTTCCTTGCGGTTCGTTTAGGCGGATTGTGTAAAGAGAAATCTTTCACGTATATCCAGCCCGCCCGTTGGTTGGGCTTACACGAATTAGATAAGATAGCAAGGTTTTGTTTTTCCTACGCTACCCTGATTTATTTTAACTGCCAGTTACCCTATTCTTGAGTTCCACCCACTCTTCATCGCTGAGTTTCGGGGGCCATTCAATCCGTCTGCCAATGAGCGCGGAGCGGTACGCCGCCATAATCAGATCAAAGCCGAGCAATGCGTACTCCAATCTGTTGCGATGCGGTTGATTTTCGTCATCAAGCCATGTAGCAATCGCTTGCGTAAAGTCGCGCTGTCCGAATCTATCATCTTCACCGAAGTGAGTCGGTTCAACGAAGTGCTCCGACATACCGTCAAACTGATAACCCCATGACCCGTTCTCTCGCCACCACATCCTACCTTTCGTCCCCCAAAAATCGAGGTTGCACCGTGGATTGCTTCCTGGGAAATCAATTGTTCCGAACGCTGTTCGAGCGGACTCGAAAAAAACACGAGCACCGTTCTCAAACGTATAGATCGCCATTAAATCTTCGGGGCATTGTCGGTGTGGAACGTCATAGATTTCGGCACCCTGAACAGCACCCCACACGTGTGTAATTGGGATGTCTTTAAGCGCAAATAGCACGACATCCATCAAGTGGGTGTCCATATCGGTAATATCGCCTTCGGTACAAGCACGGATGAAGTGTATATCCCCAAGACTATCATCAGCAAAAAATTCCAGCAGTTTCTCAGCAAACGGCAAATACCGCCGTTGATGATTGACGATAATCTTAAGCCCTGTTTTTTCATGTGCAGCAGCGAGTGCTTCCGCCTCGCTGGGTCTGAGTGCAAGCGGTTTCTCTATTACCAACGCTTTAACATCCGCAGCGGCGGCAGGTTCGACCCAGATGTGCCGTGGCACCGTCGGCTCCGTTACAGCGTGGACAATATCGGGTTTCTCCTTTTCTAACATCTCAACATAATCTGTATACCCCGGGATATTGAGTTCTTCCACTGCTGCTTTTAGACGTTCCTCGTCAATTTCGCAGATAGCAATTACCTTCATATTTTCGATGCCTTCATAACGTCGGGCATGGTGTACACCCCGCCTCCCACCAACGATCCCAGTGCGATACATCGCCATAATGTGTCTCCTCGTTGAAGCGTGCAGCTTGCAGGTTCCAAAATTTGTCATTATATTAGCATGCTCACGAATTTGTGTCAACTGTTTGATTTGGAAGTAGGAAGTTATTCAGTTCTCTCAACTGCTTCCTGATTCTGGTATGCGATGGAAGGCAGGCAACCGGAAGGCGAAAGCAACACCGACAGAACGGAACGTCGCGAGCGACTGAAGCCTCCGTCGGAGCGATGGCAGTGGAGTGGAAGCAATGGTGGGTAATCGCACGACTGCTGGAGCAGAACAGTCAGGGACAAAGGGGCAATGGTGGTATATTTCATCTCAGACGCTCGTAAACGATATCATGTTTTCCAATCAAAAACCAGACAAAACCTTCCTCGTCCTTAGATGCTACTGCTCGATAACCTCTGGTAACTCTCACGGACCAATAATCATATCCCTCAAGTTTCTCTAATCTGAGGAACGGATGGGTCGGATCTTCTTTAACCCTCTCAAATTGCTTGTCTGAAAGTTTTTGAATGGCCGGCGGCAGTCTTTGATAACACTCCCAAAAACGAGGGTCGTTTTGTGGACGTATCCTGGGAGTTCAGCACTTGATTTATAGATATTTGAATCTCCCTGCCTTGACATCCTCAAGTGCTTCCTTGCGCAGATGCTCCAACTTTCCGGCTTTCACATCTTCTTCAAACTGCTTTTCCCACGCTTCCTCTTCGGCAACTAAGGCTTCATGAAGTCTCTTTTCGAGGGTTTTCAGCAGCACTTCTTCTGTAGGTGCCTCGCATCTGACTTCTGGAACCTCTGGAAACCACCCAAGCCAACTCGCACCGTTTTTTTCGATATGGGCGGTATAGGTCTCCTCAAAGACCTTGTCCTGAATTTCGACAGTTTTTATTTTTTCCACGGTTTTCTCCCCATTCATAGCAGTGCCACCCGAAAGTTAAGTGAAATTATACCACCGATGCTTCGATAGCACAACCTTTTTTGTGAAGTTTTCAGAGACACTCAGTTGTCAGTTTTAGTTTTTCGTCGATTTCAGATCCGCTTCTTCAGCCGTGTGGAAGACAAAACTTAGAAATAGACACGAAACGAGGAAAAGAAAAGATTCGGATAACTGCCAAACTCCGATTGAAATTCGGAGGCTTCACCATTTTTAGGTCGTTTCCCGACACTGACAAAACCGCCAACAGAAAGATGAATATCCTCGGCAATATTATAGGCAATCTGTGGGGCGATGAAGGTTGATGGGTCGGATAGATTAAACAACATCTGTCCACTGAAGCTGATCAGGGGTGTTAGTTGACGAGTGAGTCCTGGAGCAAGATAGTGGGTGCCCAGCAAATACACACCACCACGTGTGTATGCCGATCGCTCTAAGTTGGTGAGGTAATTTTCGGGTTGCTTCGCACCCGCGCCATTGAAATGATATTCGATAAAGGCGTAAGTTTCGCCGCCGAAACTATAGTCCAGACCAATGGAGGTCCGCAGGTAATCCTCCGACGCATCGGACGCATTATCAAAGGGGGTAACAAACACATAAGCCGTTTCCAACCAGAACCCCGCGCCGCCAATCCCACGCGCCACATCCAAACCGATAAGCAGATCCCTCTGAAATTCTAACAACAAAACCGAAAAATCCGTCTCCGCGGCATTCAATTGCGTCCGGAGAAAAACGGCACTCTTGTCAAAATCAAAAGCGTTGCCGAAAATATATCCCGTGTCTACTTCTCCCATGACACCGACCGGAATACGGACGCGAACCACATCTACGCCGACGCGGTCTTCCGTATCCAACTGGTCGTAGGTATAGGGTGCAATAATATCCGTCGGATTGACAATCCGCGCGCTCCCCCAAGCAATTGCGTCCCGCCCCATCGAGAAGTCCGCAAAATCTGTGCTGAATTGAACTGAAGCCCGATCAAGATTATGGTAGATACCAACACTGCCAACCGGCGCATCCTCACTCGGATAGATCGGCGAGTCCAGATCCGCAACGCGATACCGGGACGCAGCAACACCGACAGCAAAGGGAGACTGCGAAAAGAGTAAAGGGTCTTGAACGCGTGGCGTAAAATCGTAGGCGAACGCAAATGAAAGTGAATCCACTGGCGCATAGGAAAGATTGAAACGCAAGCGGTTGACCACGACTCCCGTCATGGAAACATCTGGAAACGGGGCATTGAATATTGTGGAAAAGTTTTTGTAGTAACCACCTACTCGAAATTCCGCGTCGGCGATTCCCACAAACGGCGTTGTCATCAAACAGATGATGAACACCAGAATTTTTCGCATTGAATAGTTCTCAGAAGAAAAGTTTTCAGTTAACGGTTTTCAGTCAGTAGTGCTTATCAAATTTCAAATTACGAGGTACGATTCCGTTTGTAGTAGAGAAACCATTTATTGCCCGTCCTCGAACTGGAACGTGCGATAAATCGCACTACTACAAACTAACCCTTAAATTAATCAGAAATCTCTTTTAACTGATAACTAACAACTGATAACCAATAACTATTTACCTCGTCTCATCAGTGTCTATCTGTCCGTCGCGAAGCGTAATCAGACGCGTCGCACCCTCCATCACCATCGGATCATGGGTCGAGAAGATGAACGTCATGCCGGTCTCGACATTGAGGTGACGCATCATCTCAAGCAAATCGGCACCCGTCTTTGAGTCGAGGTTCGCGGTCGGTTCATCGGCGAGAATAATCTGAGGCTCAGAGACCATCGCGCGCGCGATAGCCACGCGCTGCTGCTGTCCACCCGAAAGTTGCGTCGGGGTCCGGTCAGCAACGCCTTCTAACCCGACGGCTTCAAGCATTACGATAACTCGATCGTGTCGCTCTGCTTTCGACACCCCCGCCAAGAGCATGATATATTCAACGTTTTCTTCAACTGTCAGCACGGGAATCAGGTTGTAAGCCTGAAATACGAATCCGATGTTATCCCGTCGAAAGTCAGAAAGTTCGTTGCCACTCATCTCCGATAGCACCTTACCCGCAAGCCACACGCTCCCTTCCGTAGGACTGTCCAATCCAGAAATGATGTTGAGAAAGGTTGTTTTGCCGGAACCAGACGGACCCACGAGTGCCGTAAATTCTCCCGACCGGATGGTTAAATCGACCCCGTTAAGCGCGTTGACGGGAACCCCATCCGCTTCATAAACCTTTGTCACACCTGCTGTAACGATAACATCTGTCTTCTGTGCTTGTTCCATTTAAAAACTCCGCCGCATTGCCGCTGCTGGCGACATTTTCGCTGCGTAGCGTGCTGGATAAAGTCCAGCGATGATCGTAAAAATAAAGAGCCACACTGGATAAGCAGTGAACTGCTCAACCGTCATGACTGGACGGATGACCTCCTGCATCGTCACCCCTGTCATTTCAATACCGGTATAGTCAATGCCGACATGTGCAAAAACTGCTGTCAAAACAAATCCGAGTATCGCTCCAAGCCCAATACTGACGATCGCTAAGGCACCCGCCTCAAACAAGATAACGCGCGCCATCCCGAAAGGACGCGTTCCAACTGCACGTAACACACCAAACTCGAACATCCGTTCATACAACGACATAAAAAGTGTATTGATAATCCCAAAGACAACCACACCAAATAAGATAGCACCCATGATATATTTGCTGTATTGCGTCATCTCCAATATCGCTGTCAATTGCGACATCAGTTCCGTCCAACTCAAAACTTCGTTACCGTGTTCGGAATACGTCTCCCAAAACAGCAGTGTCGGATCTTGCGCATAGGCAAGGGACGTAAATTTAATGGCGATTTCATGTGCCGCGTTTCCAATAGCGAGCATCTCTCGCGCTTTTTCAATCCGAACAAACGCCATACCGCTGTTCATCTCTTCACCCGCAAATTGATAAATACCGGAAATCCTGAACATCTCTTGCGAGAGATCACCGCTTTCGGCTTGCGCGACCGTTACGACCACCCGATCCCCAAGCCCAATTTCCAAGGTTTCAGCGAGTTTCGCCCCGATAACAATATCGCGGCTGCTCTCCCCTGCAAAATAGACTCCCTCGGTGATTGCCTCATCAATTTGGGATAGGAACTTCTCTGTCGGCGGATGAACCCCCACAAGAACAACTGCGCTGACATTTGCTGGCGACGTAATCATCCCTGAAGCAAGCGTTCTTTGTGTGAAATGTTCAACAATCTCCTCCTGAGCGAGACCCGTTGTCACTTTGTCGAGAGCCTGAATCGTTAGCGAAACCTCTTGTGCGTCTCGAAAACCTTCTCGATGAATCTGTGCATCGCCGAGGAAAGAAGCCGTGGCAGTCCGCACCATATTCTCCGCTATCCCGATCATTAACGCATCGACAAAAATCAACGCAGCGAGACCGATACCGATCGCTGTTGCGGCGATGAGTGTCCGCCGTTTATTCCGAAAAATATTTCGCCAAGCAAGTTTAATTAAAATCCACCACACTTTTTAACTTTCCTTGCGGTTCGATTAGGTAGATTGAATGTTGAGGGTGCTCTTCCGTAGACCCGCTTTCCACTTCGTTCCAAGCTGCGTGCTTTTTTCAAAAAAGGGTTGTGATATACCCAATGCCTCTTTACTGATAACTGACAACCATATCAATGTGTCCGCATCGCCTTCGCAGGCATGATCCGAGCCGCTTTTACCGCAGGAAACAGACTGACAATCACCGCCGATAACATAACAGTGATAGCCGGAATAATCAGACATCGGATGTTGACTTCAGCGTACATCGTCTTGAATTTCATACCACCGTAGGTAATTTCTTCGGGATATGTGATACCGTAAATAGAGAACAGATAATTGATCAAAACCCCAAGGAGTGCACCAACACAGATACTGCCAAGTGCTATAATCACCACTTCCCAAACGACGAGCCAGAAGATTTGCCCTGGTTTCGTACCGACCGCCTTCAGCACGCCGTACTCACGCGTCCGCTCCAGCACCGACATCAGCACCGTATTGAGGACACCCATAGCAACAATCAGTATAATCACCCAGCGGGAAATCGCATCTCCCTGTTGATCAGTTTTCATCGCACGATAAAAGGATTTGGCGACGACTTGCCACGGCGCGACATCAAGCGTCGGATTATTGAGGCGCGTTTCGATCGCGCTCGTAACTTTATCAACCCAGTTGATATTTGAGACAATCACAACGATTTCATGGGCGCGTCCCGCAAGCACAAACAATTCCTGAGCATCTTCAATGTGTAAATAACACACCACCCGATCCGTTATGTCGTCACCACTCTCTGCGATCCCAACAATCTTATATACGTCATTCGCAATCGAACCGTCAGCACCTTGTGAAACAATCACAATTTCATCACCAATCTCGGCAGAAAGAATCTTCGCTAAACCTTTTCCAATAACTGCTTCATGCGAAGCGATTTCCGCTAATACACTGCCTTCAATCACTTTGTTATCAAATCGAGTCGCTTGGATTTCTCGTGCCACATCAACGCCAACGATCTGAACAGCTGTACTCTTTTCACCAACCGAACCGAGCCCTGCACCGTATACTCGCTGCGTCCACGCTTCAACCCTCGCAGTGTTCTGAATTGTCTCACCCACGGCAGACGGGTTGTCAATCGTTTTGTAAAGCGACGGTTTATCAAGATATCCTTCGCGGTGTACCTGGATATGTCCGGTACGATTTCGTGTGAACATCTCAATAATACCCCCATACGCACCATCGGATAAACCGATGGTTAACGACAGGAGCGCAAAACCGACGACCATTGCAAGGGCGGTCAGGATTGTACGTCGTTTTTGGCGGAAAGTATTACGAAACGCAATCTTAAGTATCATAAAGTAGCAGGCACGCTCCGCGTGCCGTACCCCGTGTGCCGCAGCCTACCTTCTCCTCTGAAGGTTACGGCGCGTAAAAATCTTATCGTCAATGTCTGAATCAAACGTAGCGTTCATCCATCGAACAACCGTTTTGTGTCCCTCTTTATTTTGCGGAATCATCTCCATCACAGACGGCGCGATTTTGTCGCCGAAGGTCTTAATCTCTTTGAAATTCATAACCCGCATCAAATTCCCCTTCTCATCATAGAACCGCTGCCACACCGGTATATAATCCTCGGATTGCACGGCTGCAACAATCTTTCCCCAAACGATCGGAGAATCCTCTTTCGGCACAAGTTGGACATAGAGATGATCTGGAGCTGCATCTTCTGGTGTAACGTACTGATAGGTGTAATCGTCCAGCATCGACGACTCCCGAACCAAGTCGTCATTCGTGAAATCGGAACCCATCCACGACCCCATCATCATCGACGGCGGAATCTTCATCGTTTTGTTCGTCTTCGGCAGATAGTTCCACATCTCGTTCCCGATGCGCAGCGTCGCGACCCCTTGTTCTTTCTTCGGTGCAGTAATCCGGATAAAAGTCTTATCCATCCCTTTTGACCAGACCGTCATCGCCAGTGTCCGTTCCCAGTGCGGCGTGACGATGAGCATCTCCATATCAGCATGACTCGTTTCACTCCGATAGAGCTGATCAATCTTTTTGACAACAGTTTCAACATCAGGAAGGTGTTCATCGGCTTGCACGAACACGCAAAA
>PYJC01000156.1:28973-29156 GCA_003635255.1 Candidatus Poribacteria bacterium
TCGACGGCGGAATCTTCATCGTTTTGTTCGTCTTCGGCAGATAGTTCCACATCTCGTTCCCGATGCGCAGCGTCGCGACCCCTTGTTCTTTCTTCGGTGCGGTAATCCGGATAAAAGTCTTATCCATCCCTTGCGTCCAGACTGTCATCGCCAATGTGCGTTCCCAGTGCGGCGTGACAATGT
>PYJC01000156.1:29176-37450 GCA_003635255.1 Candidatus Poribacteria bacterium
TTCCCAGTGCGGCGTGACGATGAGCATCTCCATATCAGCATGACTCGTTTCACTCCGATAGAGCTGATCAATCTTTTTGACAACAGTTTCAACATCAGGAAGGTGTTCATCGGCTTGCACGAACACGCAAAACGGAACAGCCAACACAAGCCAAAACCACACCTTCAAACTCCATGATTTCTTCTGTACTTTATTTTTCAATTTTGCCATTTTCTTAGTTATCCTTTCCACTTTCACCTTATACTCTTATGATATAACAAAATGTCTTAAAACGCAAGTTTTTCAGGGTTGCTATCTTTTGCCCGGCACCTTCACCAACAAACTTGTATTTAGGTGATAGGTTATCGTTTAGTGTAGGATTCTGCTAATATTTGATTGACATTCGTTTGCTGAATATGTTATTATCACTCTTAAGTAACCAGATTGCGGAGGAGGAAAAGTGATGCAAGAACTGAAACAAGAATTTACTTTTGTTCCTAATATCTTTAGTTTTGCTTATGATGACAATGCACCATCCTCCAAACAGGATAGTGCCACCGCATATAATACACGCGGAATTGCTCACGCTAAAAACGGTGAGTATGATTTAGCCATTACAGACTTTAACAAAGCGATCAAACTGAATCCAGACTATGCTGACGCTTACTGTAACCGCGGAATTGTCTATGACAGCAAACAGAAGTATGAAGAAGCTATCAGAGACTACAATAAAGCAATACAACTTAAACTAAATCATGCTGAGGCTTATAATAACCGAGGCATCACTTACAGCAAAAGAGATGATCTCAACCTTGCGATCGCAGATTTTAACAAAGCAATAGAACTCAAACCAAGCTATGCTAAAGCCTATAATAATCGCGGTGCTGTCTATCGCAGCAAAGGCGATCTTGATCAATCCATTGAAGACTGCAACGAAGCGATACAACTAGACCCACATTATCCCGAACCCTACAACAATCGAGGTACTGCTTATCGCAACAAAGGTGAGGTTGATCTAGCTATTCAAAACTATGACAGAGCAATACAACTAAAAAGTGATTTTTTTGAAGCATATTACAATCGTGGTATTGCTTACTACGAAAAACACGAGCATGATCTTGCCATCGAAGACTATACCAAGGCAACAGAACTGAGACCCAAACATGCTCACCCTTATAACAATCGCGGCAATATCCATTTTCTTGAAGGTGAGGTTGACAGTGCCATTGAAGACTATAACAAAGTCATAGAATTGGATCCAGAACTTGTTGTTGCTTACATTAATCGCGGTTTAGCCCATGCCAAAAAAGGTGAGGTTGAACTTGCTATTGAAGACTACACCAAAGCGATAGAACTCAAACCCGATAATGCTGATGCCTATTACCATCGCGGTGGGACGTTTTTACGTCTCGGAGAACGCGAAAAGGCCAAATCAGATCTAGCAACTGCAAGAAATCTGGGAAGCGATGCCATCACCGCCTTAGATAAGATACTACAAGACTACGATCGCGCATGGAAGACCCTCGGCAACTTATGAGATATTTGACAATTGAGGATATACTAATCATTGCCGAGACCCATGTGGATAACCATCAGATTTTGCATAAAGATCAGTTGGACTATTTAGTCGAAGCAGTTAGGGCAAAATTTGGCGATACAGAACTATATCCGACCCCTTTCCAAAAAGCTTCGGTATATGCCCATCATATTATTACAGGACACATATTTTTCGACGGGAATAAACGTATCGGTCTAACGTGCGCGCTCCGTTTTTTAGAATTGAACGGTTATTCCCGTCTCTCCAACATTGAGGATTCAATTATTGAGCTTGGTTTTAAGATCGCGGATGGAACCATAACGGATATTGATGTAATTGCTGAGCATATACAGTCATGGGTTCAATAACAAACGAATAGTAACGAGGTCGTAGCACTGTAACCCAAATTTATCCTTCCAAATATCACTCGTAGGAACGACCCCCTGGTCGCTACTGCCTTCCAAAACCAACAAAAAACTAAAAACCAAACAACCCCATTCATCCAAAAATTGACTTGACAAAATTCCGTGCAAAATGATAAACTTACTTCAAATAAGGGAACCGACAAATAATACCCTTAGTTCTTAAAGATAGAGAAAGGACAGCAACATGGCATCACAAAGCGAACTACAGTCAATGCTAAACGCACCCATCGGCTTAGCACCGAACACCTACCTACACTTCTACAACGGCGGGAAACTCCGTGCTGAGTTTATGGGTGAAGATGATCCAAAAGATGACTATTACTCCGAAGAATGGATTTTTTCCACGAACCGTGCAATCACTCCCGGTAGAGAGAATCCACCCGACAAAGGCCTCAGCCGTATCGAACTGCCGAGCGGTGAGGTCGTGTTATTGAAAGAACTGCTGGACGCATTCCCAGAAGAGACGCTCGGTAACGCACACGTTGATAAATACGGCACAGAATTAGGCGTGCTTCTCAAGATTTTTGATGTCGGTGAAGGTGCGCATATCCCTATCCATTGGCATCCGAACCCCGATTTCTCACAAAAACACCTCAACTCTCCCTTCGGTAAAAACGAGGCGTGGATCCTAATCGGCACGCGTCCAGGCGCGAAAGCGTGGATCGGTTGGAAAGAAGCAATAGACAAAGCAGAGTTTCGTCGCCTGATGGAAGCGCAAGATGTACCAACACTGCGGAGTCTTATGCACGTCGTTGAACCGAAGGTCGGGGAAGTCTATTTCCTACGTACACCGATCGTCCATTCGCTCGGCACAGGACTTTGTGTCCTCGAACCGCAGGAACCCACCGACTGGAATATCCTCGCCGAATGGGAAGGTTTCCCGTTTGAAAGAGACGATGGACACCTCGGTCTCGGATGGGATCTCGCTGTAGATGCCGCCGAATTCGACAAACTCGAATTGGATTACCTCAACAACTACATCCGACGCACCCCGGAACTCGTCCGAGCAGAAGGCGAGAACCGTGAAGACCGAATCGTGCCAGAGGAAGCCTCAAAATTCTTCGGATGCTCACGCCTGACAGTGAACTCAACGCTGAGTATGCCCGCGGACAAAGGCTTCTACGCACTCGTGACACTGGGTGGTGAAGGCGTACTACGCGGTGATTTTGAAGACGTTCCGCTCAAACGCGGCAAATCCGTCTTTATCCCGCGCTGCTTGTCCAGCTACGTCATCGTTAGCACCAGCGACACACCGATGGAAATCATCTGTTGCTATCCACCAAACCTTTAAAGTAGTAGGCATACGCCGTATGCCGGAACAACTTGCTGTGCGACGCAAACGGTAGTCCACAATGTTAGACTTTAAACCCCCTAAACCGAATACAACTGCGATTCAAGCTGCGCAAGCCTTTATACCACTTATTAATCGCTTGTTTTTGAAGGGGTTAACCTTAGATGTCGATACAGAGTCCATTGCCCGCTTAAAAATGACGGACGGACATCCGACCGTGTTGGCTCCGAATCACGCCGCACGTGCGGACCCCGCTGTTATATTCCTCTTGTCCAAGCAGCTCTCTCAGCAGTATTACTATTTGACTGCACGAGAAACCTTTGACAAAGGGAAATTCGGCGGCTTACGGAGTTTTCTGCTGCAGCGGTTCGGCGCGTATTCAATTGTACGCGGTACGGCAGACCGAAACGCCTTCCGTACGACGCGGGAACTCCTATGTGAAGGCGATTCACCGCTTGTTATCTTCGCTGAGGGCGAAATCTCACGGCAAAATGATACTGTCATGCGCTTTGAGAGGGGCATTATACAACTCTGTTTCTGGGCTTTGGACGACATGGCAAAAGCCGAAATCAACAAACCGCTTTATGTTGTCCCTATCGGAATCAAATACCATTACCCACAAGACATGTGGGACGACATTGATGCCGCCCTCACAGAATTAGAGGAAAACATTCTTCCACCTGCTGATAGAACGCCGATTGAACGCTACGAACGATTGCGACGTATCGGTGTCGCGATATTCAAAACGCTCGCCGCCGAATATCAGTATAAGGTGGACGAAACCGTGTCACTTGATGTGCACATCGAAAAATTAAAAGAGCAAATCTTGTCCCATGCTGAAAAAATCATGGGGATTGACTCTGAAACCGATGTCCTTACACGGGTGCGTACGTTGAAAAACTTAGTCGATGCTGAAGTCTATAGAGACATTGAGCAGATGACCGAATACGAACAGAAAATACATGAGGAACTCCTCCAGAAGTTCCAGCGATTTTATCCGGACCTGGAGCGGTTAATCAACTTTATATCCATTTCGGATGGGTACGTCGCCAAAGAACCTTCACCCGAACGGTTTCTTGAGGTAATTATCCGTCTCGAAAGAGAAGTGTTTGGTACAGCAAAAATGCGGGGACCACGGGTCGCATCAATTCGCGTCGGTGAACCCAAAAATCTCCGAGAATGCTACGATACCTACAAAGCACAGAAAAGAGAAACGGTAGAGCAGATAACCCTTGAACTCGAAACAGCAGTTCAGACGCTGGTAACGGACGTATCATAGGTACATACTACTCTACCAAGACACACTTTGTAGCATAGGCTGTTAGCCTGTGCCATTAAAATTTGGAGTGAAACATGGCAAAAAAATTGTCAATTGGAAGTTGGGCTTACGCATTTGGCCCCTATGAAGAGAATCCCGTCCCGTTTGATGATGTCGTCAAACGTCTCAGCGAACTGGAATTTGATGGCGTTGAAATCGGGGCATTCAAACCACATATTGATATTAACGACTATCCGATGAAAAGCGATCGGGACGCCGTTAAAGGTTTAATCTCCTACTACGGCTTGGAAGTCTCTGGCTTAGCCGCAGACTTCTGGTCCCATCCAGGTCCTGGCACAGATGAGGCGCAAGAGGACGATAAATACTTCAAACTGTTCAAAGAGAACCTCCAACTCGCCTTGGATCTCGGATCGCCTGCTATCCGGGTAGATACAGTGAATGATCCCGAAGAAGGTATTCCGGGGGTGAGTCGAGAGGAAGCATGGGATCGGATCGCCTCTGTCTGGAGACGCTGTGCGCAAGTCGCAGAAGACCACGGCGTGCTGATGCTCTGGGAATTTGAACCCGGATTCATGTTCAACAAACCCAGCGACATCATTAATATGCCAAAGGCTGTCGATCATCCGAATTTCAAAGTGATGTTCGATACATGCCACGCGCAAATGTGCGCAGTCGTCGGGGCACGGCAGTTCGGCGAAAAGGAGACACTCGGTGATAATGGTGTCATTGATCTCGCACGGCAGCTCAAGGGGCAAATCGGGCACTTCCACCTCATCGATTCCGATAACACGCTCCACGGCGATGAAACAAGCACACATGCCCCCTTCGGAGACGGCGTGCTGGACTTCGACGCAATTATCCCTGTCATCATGGACGAAACCGGGTACGATGGCGATTGGTTCTCCATCGATCTCTGTTTCTGGCCCAACGCATGGGATGTCACAGAAGATGCTAAGAAGTTCCTAACACCCTATCTGGAAAGATATTAGTGCCCGACAACCATTAAAAATGCTTAACCTGCGTTCATTAGACCCTTTAATAGAACTTGCCTTTGAAGAGGACATCGGTATCGGTGATATAACAACAGACGCAACAGTGCCACCCACACAAAAAGGGATTGGAACATTCCTTGCTAAGAGTGAGGGGACTGTCGCAGGACTGCCAGTCGCCGAGCGAGTGTTTGAGAAACTGGATCCGACATTGACGTTTCGCACACTTGTCAACGACGGTGATGCAGTCGTCGTAGGTACACCCATCGCCGAGGTCCAAGGTGGTGCCAAAAGTATTCTGATCGGCGAGCGGACGGGTCTCAACTTTTTGCAACGACTCTCTGGAATAGCCACGCTCACCGCACAATTTGTGGAAGCGGTCGCTGACTACAACACCAAAATCGTGGACACTCGGAAAACTGCAGCCGGATGGCGAGCCGTTCAAAAATATGCTGTGCGTGTCGGTGGCGCGCAAAACCACCGTTTTGGTCTTTACGACGGTGTACTCATTAAGGATAACCACATCGTCGCAGCGGGCGGTATCATCAATGCTGTCCAACGGGCACGGCAAGTCGTCCCACATACAGCAAAGATTGAGGTTGAAGTCGAAACCGTTGAACAGGTTGACGAAGCATTGGAAGCGGGCGCGGACATCTTACTCCTTGATAATATGCCCCCTGGTATCATGCAGCGTATTGTTCAAGAGGTGGGAGACCGGGCAGTAACGGAAGCCTCTGGTGGGATTACACTTGACAAAATAAAAATCGTGGCAGCAACCGGTGTAGATCTCATCTCTGTTGGGGCATTGACGCACTCGGCAATGCCAATGGATATTAGTTTAACGTTGACACTCGTTGCCGAGTCGGGAACACGTTAATTCCCAACAAAGGAGACTTCACTGGCAATGCAGGAATTCTTGAACCGCGAAAACGTGGTTCGTGGCACGCTTATCTTTATAGTGTGCACATTCGCAGGGTTATTCCTTAGTTTTTTATGGAGTGGGAGTCAAGATATAAAGCAAGTTTTTCGCGAGATGCGGATTGAGATGCTCCTCGGTGCTTGCCTATGTATGTTTGTAGATTGGCTGTTCGGAGCACTCCGTTTCCATGTCTTTATTCGGAAGGTGACACCGACGATTCGGTTCCGAGACAGTCTCCGTGCGAATTTATCGACCCTCTGTGTTTCAGCAATCACCCCCTTCCAAACAGGCGGCGTCGGTTATCTCTATATCTACGCACGGGCGGGTGTCCCGCTATCAGGGGCAATAACATCAGGCATTATCTGCTTCTTCTCAACACTCCTCACGCTTATCCTCTGCGCGGGCGCGATCCTCTGGTTGGATCCACCTTTTCTACCGAAAGGGGTTACATGGGTAAATCTATTTAGTTTTTTCACATTCGGTCTGGTGTTCGTATCGTTTCTTTTGCTGATTTTCAAGCCAGAAATCGTCTTCCGTCTCTTTCATTGGCTCTGCGATGCTGCGCAGCGAAGGTTCAAACGCCTCGCGCCTGTTTTAGAACGTGTCACATCAAAAGTGGAACAACTGACGACTGAGCATAAGACGTTTGCGACGATGTTCTTCCGCGATCACAAATGGACGTGCGCGTTGAGTATACTCTTAACTTTCGGTTTCCTCGGGGCACGCATCGTCGGTAGCTACGTAGTCGTACAAGCACTCAATGGAGACACAACACTCTGGGAACTCTGCGTCGTTGGATTGGTGCTAAACTTTGTTGTGCTGTTCGCACCGAGTCCTGGTGCAAGTGGAGTCGCAGAGGTTGTAACCGTCGGATTGATGGAGAATTTGATTGCCAAAGAATTGATACCCCTCTTCGTACTACTGACGCGATTCTTTACTATCTATTGTGCCGTCGTTGTTGGTGGTATTATCAACAGCTTACAAGTCGCGAAAGATTTTAGAAGCAACAAAAAGGACATAGCGAAAGATGCTATGCCGTGAAATGTGTCCCGCTCCGTCCGAAAATTGACGGATCAAAAGGACATAAGAAAGGAATATTATGAAAATTGAACCTACAACGACAAAACTCGGTTGGATCGGTACCGGCGTGATGGGACGCTGGATGTGTCAACACCTGATGGATTTAGGATATGAGATGACGGTCTATAACCGCACAAAAGCGAAGGCAGATCCACTCTTAGAAGCAGGCGCGACGTGGGCAGATTCACCCAGTGCAGTCGCAGCGGCTGCTGATGTCGTCTTCACAATCGTCGGATTTCCGCCCGATGTACGCGAGGTCTATCTCGGTGATAACGGCATCTTAAAGGGCGCGAAACCGGGAAGCATCATCGTCGATATGACGACCACAGAACCCTCACTTGCACAAGAGATCCACGCCGCTGCGCAGGCACAAGATGTCGCATCGGTAGACGCACCCGTCTCAGGCGGCGATGTCGGGGCTAAAGAAGCACGTCTCTCCATCATGGTCGGTGGCGACGAAGATGCCGTGCAAGCCGTGATGCCGCTCTTTGAAGCGATGGGGAAGAATATCGTTCACCAAGGCGGCGCAGGTGCAGGGCAACACACGAAAATGTGTAACCAGATTACGATCTCCGGCACAATGATTGGGGTCTGTGAAGGACTCATCTACGGTCACAAAGCCGGTCTGGATTTGGAAACGATGCTGTCGTCAATTAGCGGCGGTGCTGCTGCCTGCTGGTCTCTGGATAACCTCGCGCCACGCGTCCTGCAACGGAACTTCGATCCCGGCTTCTTCGTAGAGCATTTCATCAAAGACATGAGCATCGCCTTAGAC
>PYJC01000157.1 GCA_003635255.1 Candidatus Poribacteria bacterium
CTTATAGTAAGACCCGTAATTAACTATACACTCATTGCAGGCGGGGTTTCAAACCCCGCCTGCAATGGGGAGGTTTGCTGTTCTCTAAAGTGTAAACTTATTTTCGGATTTTACTATAATATGATGTATTGTAGCACCCTATGGATATGGCGCGTTAGAAACGTTTTGATGCACAATACGTTAAAATAAAGAAGGAACAAATCAACATGGCATTCCGTCGCAGGCAGCGCTATCACAAGATTGAATCTTTCGACTACAAAGATGTGGATACGCTGCGAAAATTTATTAACGAACGTGGGAAAATTGTAAGTCGTCGGGTTACAGGATTAACGGCGAAACAACAGCGAATGGTAACGCGGGCTGTAAAGCGCGCACGTCATATGGCACTGTTGCCGTTTACACGATAGAAGTAGGGTTCAGCCACGGATAACTGGCATCCCTACAAAAGATAGTTTAGGTTTTCAATTATGGAAGTAATTCTAAAGAAAAGTGTTGAAGGACTCGGTGCACCGGGCGATGTGTTAAACGTCGCGGACGGATACGCACGCAACTACCTCCTACCGATGCAGTTAGCTGTGCACGCAACAGAGCGAAATCGTCGCTATCTGGAGCATCAAAAACGGGTCATTGATCAACAAGAATCAAAAAATAGAGAACACGCCCAAGAAATCGCAGCACAGATCACCGGTGTTACATGCACGCTCAAAAGACGTGCTGGCGAAAATGACCGACTCTTCGGTTCTGTTACCTCTATGGATGTCGCAGAGGCTGTCCGTGCTGAAGGCTTTGAATTAGAGCGGCGGTTCTTTGAACTCACAGAGCCTATTCGTGAACTCGGTGTGTTCATGGTACCCGTCAAATTGCATACAGATGTTGTCGTCGAACTCCGCGTTGTTGTTGAACGTGAAGCGTAATTATGCAAGCACCAGCGGTTGACTCCCTCTCTGACAAGGAAGCCGAACAAGCTGTACTCGGCGCGATGATGACCGAGAAGTCGGTTATCCCAAGGGTAATCGCCCTTTTAGGGCATACCTCTGATGCTTTTTTTACAACCGACCATCAACTCATCTATGCAGCGATTCTTGCCGTATACGACCGCGTTAGCAACGCCGACCCGCTTCTCGTCGCCGATGAGCTGAAACGCACCAATCAGATCAATCGGACGGGTGGTGCAGGTTACTTGTATGAACTTCAAGCCCCGATTGTCGAAACGGAGAGTACGGAGTTTTATGCCGATATTCTGCATGAAAAATCGACACGCCGCCAACTCATCCAAGCAGGTGGCACAATTCGTGAACTCGCTCAAGACGAAAGCATAGAACTTGGTGAGGTACTCAATCAATCGCAGGAATCAGTCTTTGAACTCGGACAAAACAGAGCCGAACGAGGATTCCAGCCTATTAATCCGCTGGTCACTACGAGTATTGATGCGATAGAAAAATTATTCCACAAACAAGATCGGTTCTTAGGTGTCCCCACCGGTTTTATGGATTTCGATCACATGACATCAGGGTTACAGCCCGGTAACTTCATTATTATTGCTGCGCGCCCGAGTATGGGAAAGACGACCCTGGTACTGAATATGGCACAGAATATTGCGATTGACCACGAACGTCCAGTTGCGATTTTTAGTTTGGAGATGCCAGCACAGGATATCGTCATGCGGATGTTATCGGCGGAATCCCATATCGATTTTGGGCGACTCCGAACGGGTAATTTCAGCGAAGATTACTGGCGACCTCTCACCGAAGCTGCTAGCAGATTGTCTGAAGCCCCGATTCTCATCAACGACAACCGCGGGCTTACCGTTCAAGGACTACGCGCCGAGGGGCGGCGGCTCAAAGGTGAATACGGTGATCTCGCACTTATTATCGTCGATTATTTGCAGCTCCTCAGAGGGACAGGGAGATACAATCAGCGTGAACAGGAAATTTCCGAAATATCACGCTCCTTGAAAGTCCTGGCATGGGAACTCAATGTTCCTATCATCGCTTGTTCACAGTTGAGCCGTGAAGTCGAACGCCGTCCAGACAAACAACCACAACTTTCAGATTTACGAGAATCCGGGGCAATTGAACAAGACGCAGATCTCGTCGCCTTTCTATACCGCGAAGATTACTACGAAGATGAGGAAACCGACGACCGCGTTGAAGCAAACCTGATGATTAAAAAACAGCGTAACGGACCGACCGGAACTGTCATTCTCTATTTTACTAAAAAGCAGATGCGATTTGAAAATTCGAGTTAAAGAAAAATGAATCAGCAATCCGCTACACCTGAACCCTCCGGTCGGTTTCGGGTACACCCAATATTAAGAAGTATCAAAATTCGGCTGCACCATGTGCTTTCCGAGGTCGGAGAAGCCTTTACGCTTTTCTTTCAAACGCTTATTCAAATTTTTCGTCCGCCCTTCCAGTTTGATCTACTTGTCAAGCAATTATTACTGGTAGGCTTCAACTCTTTGGCTGTTGTTATCGTCTCAGGGTTCTTTACAGGGATGGTATTGGGTGTTCAAGGCTATATTCAACTTAAACCGTACGCGGTGGAGGGCTCGGTTGCGAGGTTTGTCTGTGTATCCATTGTTAAAGAATTGGGACCGATGATTACCGCGTTTGTGCTTGCCGGACGTATTGGTGCCTCAATTACCGCTGAACTTTCAACGATGAAGGTCACAGAGCAAATTGACGCGCTTGAAGTCATGGGGACGAATCCCGTCAAATATTTGGTTGTGCCTCGCTTTCTCGCATGTTCTATCATGTTACCGACGTTGACGATCTTCTCAACATTCGCAGGCATCGCAGGTGGGTTTGTTGCCGTTGTTACTTTGTTTGATGTAAATGGTTACTTTTTTCTCTTAGAAGCGCAAAAAAATCTTTTTGTCGGTAGTGTGCTTATTAGTTTAATCAAAGCGACCTCCTTCGGCATGGCGATCGCAGCGGTCGGCTGCTACAAGGGGTTTAGTATCTCAACTGCTGGCGGTGCTGAAGGTGTTGGCACCGCGACAACCGGCTCTGCTGTTATTTCGCTCATCACTATTCTTATTTTAGACTTCGTCTTAAACCATATCCTCTTTAACATCTTGGGATTGATCTAATTGGTGCGGTTTCAAGGTGGACTTTACAAGCCGCCAAAAGATTATTCCTACCGAAAGAATTTCACTTTCCGGCACGTCTTGCACTCGAAAACATGATTTCAGTTAGAAATATTACTAAAAATTTTGGCGGAAAAAATGTCTTGAACGGGCTAAACCTTGAGATCCCACATGGCGAAACCCTCGTTGTTATGGGACGCAGCGGGTGTGGTAAGAGTGTACTCCTCAAAATTATCGCTGGGCTGATTGCTGCCGATTCCGGCGAAATTTGGTTCGATGGCACAGAAATCTCGAAACTGAAATCCAAAAAGATGAACCTTCTTCGCCAAAAAATCGGAATGCTATTCCAGTCTGCTGCCCTGTTCGATTCGATGACTGTCGCTGAAAACGTCGCCTTTATGCTTGACCAACATACAGACTACAGCAAACAGGAAATGCGTAAGATCGTTGATGAGAAACTTGAACTTGTCGATTTAGAAGGTGTTCAAGATTTACGACCCGCCGAATTGAGCGGCGGCATGCGGAAACGGGTCGGGCTCGCCCGGGCACTCGCTTTTAACCCAGAAGTTATTTTATACGATGAACCGACAACAGGACTTGACCCAGTTACCTGTACCGAAATTAATCAACTCATCCGAGATTTACATGAGCAGCTGCAAGTCACCTCTGTTGTCGTAACACACGATATGCACAGCGCCTTTAGTGTCGCAACACGAATGGCGATGATCCATGAAGGCAGGCAGATCGCTTACGGGAGTCCTGACGAAATTATCAACATTGACAACCCCATTTTACAACAGTTCGTCTTATTTGGCGCGCCCGACCAGATTCTCAATATGGAAAACCCGATTTTGAAAGAGTACTTAAACAGATAGCATCAACTCACCCGAACTGAAGTCAGGGGACACCTGTGTGAAGTGCCTGCCAAGCATCTCCGAACAAAACAAAACGGTTTTCTACAGTAAAATAAGGTGCGCACGCACCTAAATTTCAACTACAGGAGCGGGTTTTCCTCCGCGAATAAATACGGGGGGTTCCAACCCGAAGAACTTGATGAATTTTTGGACAGCATCCGTGAAAGTCGGCGTGATGGTTCTCATCGCAATCGTTTTTCTGACAATTCTGCTTACAAATGCTGAGAATTGGCCATGGGCGACTGCCGGCGATGAATTGACTTTCCAATTCCGCTCCGTCAATGGCCTCTATGTCGGAGCAGGTGTCTACCTATCTGGCGTATCAATCGGCAAGGTAACTGCCATTGAACTCCGACCTGATACGAATGATGTCTATATCACGGCGAAAGTCAAAAATGGGTTTAAGTGGTTGAGGGAAGACTGTGGTGCCAGAATTTCTATGAACGGATTCGTCGGCGAAATCTACATCGCGCTCGACAACGGACCCATCGGAAATCCACCGTTAAAGCCCGCGAACCTACCGATTGTTGGAAAAGATCCCGTTAACGCACTCGAACTCCTTGAGCAGACAAGTGCAGGTATGACACAAGCCATTGAACTCACGACCGCCGCTAATGAAGTCCTCCAATCAAATCAGGAAGCAATTCAACTCGCTATCAAAGAGATTCGGGAAGTGGTCGCAATCACTGGAAAGACCATTGAGAAGTTAAGTGTTGACTCCGGAAAAACCGTTGAAACTTTAACCCAACTCGCCCTCGAAAACGATAAACGCTTCCAAGAAACCCTTGTCAAAGTAAATAATCTTATCACGCAGCTGGAAGGCGATTCGCTCATGGTCAGTAGCCATGTGAGTGATATTACGCGTGAAATCTTAAGATTGCTGAACCAAAATTCACCAAAATTAGACACGATTTTTACCGATGTCCGGGCAACCACATCAGAATTCCGGCGTATCACACAAGATTTCCGTACAGACTTCAACACGTTAGCGAATCAGGTTTCCACGCTTGTTTCGCAAGGGAGCGATGCCATTAAAACCGGCGAAGCCAATATCGCGCCCATCATAGAAAATCTACAGAAGACCACCGACGCAATCAACGCCTTAGAGACAAATGTGAGCCACCTGCTTATCAAACTCAATGAAGGTGAAGGCACCTTCGCGCAATTGCTTAATTCACCGGAACCACTTGAAGAGACGAGGCACATACTCAAAAACCTCGATAAAGCAGTAAACGCTGTCGCAGAACTCTCGCAACGCACCGAGAGGCGGCTCGGACGGTTTGAATCACCCCAGTCTCGCTGGGATTATGAACTCCGTTATCTAAGTCTTGAAGAACAACTTTACAACGAATTGGCGTTTTCACTTTTTCCACAACCAGAGGCACACTATAGGCTTGGCGTAGGGGTTCGCGATGAAGTCGTTCGATTTGAGGTTCAGTATGCATACGATTTTACCGACTACCTCCGAGCACGTGCCGGTTTCATGCGGTCCCGGGTCGGGGCAGGGCTCGATTTATGGTTGTGGTCCCGACGCTTGGGCTTCAGCATCGAGGGCGTGGGATTGACAAGCAGGAATCCTGAGTTGAACACGGAAATCGCATTGCGGTTTTTCCGATATGGACAAATCCTGCTGGGTGCAGAAAATTTAACAGGTGAACGACGCTGGACAACAGGATTCCGTTTCTTCAACAATACCTGGTAATTGTACGCGCATGACGCCGCGTCAACAAAAGAACGATTGGGACCGTTAAACATGGCACGAGAGAAACGTAAATTCGTCTGTCAAGAGTGTGGATACACAACGCCAAAAACACTCGGAAGGTGTCCAAGTTGTAAAAGTTGGCAGAGTTTCGCCGAAGAGGTAGAAACCCTTATTACGCCGTCAAGGCATCGTGGTATTGGACAGATATCCCGTGAGCCTGAACCGATCTCGCAAGTTACGGCAAGCGAAGTGGAACGCCACCTAACAGGAATGTTGGAGTTTGACAGGGTCCTCGGGGGCGGAATTGTGCCGGGCTCGGTCGTCCTTATCGGTGGTGACCCGGGTATCGGAAAATCTACTTTACTGCTACAAGCCAGCGATGCGTTAAGTCGGAATTATGGAGATGTGCTTTATGTCTCCGGTGAAGAATCCGTAAGTCAGACAAAACTCAGAGCGACTCGCCTCGGTGTTATGTCCGATACACTCTATGTACTCTGTGAAAATAACCTCGAACAGATTGAAAAACATATTGAAGCCCGAAAACCGAAGGTCGTCATCATCGATTCCATCCAAGCGGTCTATTTGTCAAGTATCCAATCTGCACCGGGAAGCGTTACCCAAGTGCGTGAGTGTACTGGACATCTCCTAATTTGCGCAAAGAATCGGAATATTCCTGTATTCCTTGTCGGGCATGTGACAAAAGAGGGAGCGATCGCCGGTCCGCGCATTTTGGAACACATGGTAGATACGGTACTCTATTTTGAAGGCGAACGGCATCACATCTATCGGGTCCTCCGAGCCATCAAAAACCGGTTCGGTTCGACGAACGAAATCGGAATATTTGAAATGCAAAACACAGGGCTTGTGGATGTCATGAACCCGTCAGAGATTTTTCTCAGTAATAGAGAAGAACAGGTTTCAGGTGCCGTTATCGTCTCAAGTATGGAGGGAACGCGTCCCTTACTGATGGAGGTCCAGGCACTCGTTGTCCCTACCAATTACAGCAATCCGAGAAATACAGCAGCGGGGGTCGACCGACATCGGATCGCACTGCTCATTGCAGTACTCAATAAACGCGTAGGGATCGATGTCGGGGATGCCGATGTCTTTGTTAACATTACAGGCGGGTTACGGGTTGATGAACCCGGCATAGACCTCGGCGTGCTAATGGCGATTTCTTCAAGTCATCGGGATATTCCTGTAGATCGGCAAACTGTGATTATCGGGGAAGTTGGACTCGGTGGTGAGATTCGACCCGTGACACACGTCGATAGGCGAATCCGAGAAGCCGCAAAACTCGGTTTCAAACGGGCGATTTTTCCTGAATATAACCGCAAAGGTTTGGATATTGATGCAGACATTGAACTCGTAGGTGTGAGTGACGTATATGACAGTCTCGGGGCTTTATTATAGGAACACGGGTTGACTCAAAGATCACCACAGTCCTAAAAAATTTGTTTTCGTCTTGGTTTATTTTTTAGATTATGTTATCATTACCGTGTAAGGATAGTATTATAAAAAATATAATACTAATGATAATATAGTCTTTATACGGTTTTTAGCAATTGGATACGTATTGCTTTGCTGAGATGGAAACTTCGGGTATTATAGCAACCGAAAACCGTCGAAGACTCCGTGTTGTTTATACCGAACTTATGTTGCATCAATGGTAGATGCCGCAAGGTATGCAAATACTGGCACTATCAAATCAACAATTTTTGCGGAATTATCCGCAATTTTTGCAGACTTCAAAAGAATTAGTTTGCAAACAGTTACTAATACTGCATCAACAGTAGCCTTTTTAAATAGAATAAATACTTCTATTGATCTTGGCAAACCAGTATATACTTGCATGCAGGGACGCATCGCAGTAAAGATGTAGTTGGAATTTTAACGCAAATACTGCTTGTCATTAAAAACATTGGCATAAAACTTGCTTAACAATAGCATAGTTCGGTTTAAAGGTTCCGAGTTACCCGTTCTCAGGTTCTAAATTCTTAAGTCGAACTCACCTTGATACGGTTCATAATTGATCAGAAATTGTTAGATTTAAACGTAAATGTTGTCGAATTGTTCTGTTTAATAGAGATATATGCGTGGAACCGAGGGATTTGTAAGCGTGGATAGAACCGCGCATGCAAGTAAAAGGGTTACTTGGATAAAAACATAAAGGACAAAAAATGCAAGTTTGGGGTGTTCGTCTCTTTTTTATAATCGCAAGTGCAGTGAGTTGTTACTTCGTCTACGACAACCCGTTCGCTCCTCTTATTGGGCTTGTTGTAGCACTGATCCTTGTTGGCGCAGAATTCTGCCTACATATACCTAATCTGCGTGGCATTATCGCCAGTCTGATCGGGCTCTCTATTGGTCTATTAATTTCTTGTGGCATATTAAGCCTCTTTTCTGTATCTAATGATAATCTCAAGTTGGTGATTAGCCTCGGTATAGGGTACGCTGGTCTGATGAGTGGTTACTGGTTCTCTACAATAGCGAATTTATCGCAGTTATTAAGCACAGACACATCTACCGGGTCCGGTGAATCACGCGCAGGAAAAACTACAAATAACTTAAAAATTTTAGACACAAGTGTTATAATTGATGGTAGAATCCTCGAAATCTGTCAGACAAAATTTATTGAAGGCACACTTGTTATCCCACGGTTTGTTCTTAATGAATTGCAACATATCGCAGATTCTACAGAACCGCTGCGTCGAAATAAAGGGCGGCGCGGTTTTGATATCCTCCGGGCACTCCAGAACAATCCGGCGATTGTTGTTGAGATCTCCGAGGAAGAGGTGCCACATTTACCAGAAGTTGATGCCAAGTTGGTGCATCTCGCGCAAAAACGAGATGCTACAATCATTACTAACGATTTGAACCTCAACAAGGTCGCGGAATTACAAAGTGTAAAGGTGCTTAATATCAACGAATTGTCGAACGCTGTGCGGCCTGTTGTCATTGCCGGTGAAGTCATTCAAGTGCTCCTTCTCAAAGAAGGAAAAGAACCCAATCAAGGGGTCGGTTACCTTGATGATGGAACCATGGTCATCGTTGAAGAAGGGAAGCCATATATCGGGCAAACGCTTAATGTTGAGGTCACGCAGATGTTACGGACGAGTGCCGGTCAGATGATCTTCACGCGCATCAAGGAAAATGAAGTGGACACTGATGAACAGCAGGGTATGCACCCTTATTCCCGCAGCTGGTAAGGGAAGCCGAATGGCGCATTCCGTTAAAAAACCGTACCTAAAATTGGCAAAGAAACCGATTTTGGCGCATACCATCCAGCGGTTTGAGAAAAATACCGCTGTAGACGCGATCTTCGTCATTGTCGACGAAGCGGATTTTAACGAATGTCGTAAAAACGTACTCGAGCCTTACCCGTTCACAAAGGTTCAGGAACTCGTCGCAGGTGGAGAGACTCGGCAGAGGTCTGTCTACAACGGTTTACGCACACTGTCCACAGATGTCGATTTTGTTATTGTTCATGATGGCGTACGTCCTTTTGTAACGGACGAGACCATTTTTGCGTGTCTTACCGCCGCGGATGAATGCGGTGCCGCTGCCGCTGCGGTGCCAGTTAAAGATACAATCAAAGTCGCGGACGCAAGCGGTTTCATTGTTGAAACACCCGCACGAGAGCAGCTTTGGGCAGTGCAAACACCACAAGTCTTTCGGAAATCCCTCCTGGAAGAGGCACATCAGACAGCACAAAAGCGTCAACTCACGGGAACGGATGATGCTGCACTCGTCGAACAACTCGGATTTCCTGTTAAATTGGTAGAGAGCAGTTACGCAAATTTGAAGATAACCACGCCGGTGGATCTACAGGTCGCAGAAATCTTAATATCAGATGCCACACTTTGGTAGGTATCTTCTGTTTGATGCTATTTAATTGGAGGTCATGGCGATCAGAGCATACAAGAAAAATGCGAGTAGGTATCGGTTACGACGTTCATCGATTAGTTGAAAATCGAAGATTGATTTTGGGTGGTGTTGAAATCTCATATCATTTGGGACTATTGGGGCATTCGGATGCGGATGTCCTCACACATGCAATCATAGACGCGATCTTAGGGGCAGCTGCACTCGGTGACATCGGCACACATTTTCCCGACACGGATGACCGTTATGAAGGGATGGACAGCTTTATTTTTCTCCGGGACACCGTTTTGAAGGTGAAAGCGGGTGGCTACCAGATCGAAAACATAGATAGTACAGTGATCGCGCAACGCCCGAAATTGGCACCTTACATTTCGGAAATGCGCGCAAGGCTCGCTAAAACACTTGATATTGCCGTAGCGCAGATAAACGTTAAAGCCACCACAGCGGAGGAATTAGGCGTTGTCGGTGAGGGTAAAGCGATTGTCGCTCATGCCATCGCCTGTCTTTCTCAGTTGTAGGTGTTTTTCTATGCAATGTCAGGAGGAATCCAACGATAAAAAATGGGTATGAAAATCTATAACTCACTGAGCAGGCAATTAGAGGACTTTGTACCACTCAATCCCGAGCAGGTGTCGATTTACAGTTGCGGACCCACTGTTTATGACTACATTCATATGGGCAATGCCCGCACTGCTTTGGTAACAGATATTATTCGACGCTATCTCGTGTATAAAGGGTACAACGTCAAACTTGTTCAAAACTTGACAGATATTGATGACAAAATTATCAACCGCGCCGCAGAGTTAGGCGTCAGTGCGAAACAACTTGCGTCCGAAAACGGTGAAGCCTTTTTTCAGGATTCGCAACGCCTCGGCATCCAGCCCGCAGATGTTCACCCGAAAGCAACTGAACACATTCCAGAAATGATAGATTTGATTCAAACCCTAATCGATAAGGGCGCAGCTTATGTCATTGATGGAAGCGTCTATTATCGCGTGAATCAGTTCGCTGAGTACGGGAAACTTTCTAATCGCAAACCGGAGGACTTACTCGCAGGTGCCCGCGTCGAGGTCGATGAACGGAAGGAAGACCCACGCGACTTTGATATGTGGAAAGCCGCAAAACCCGACGAACCCTCATGGGAGAGTCCATGGGGCAGAGGTAGACCCGGATGGCATATAGAATGCTCCGCTATGGCTATGAAACATCTCGGTGAAACCATTGACATCCATGCCGGCGGCGAAGATTTGCAGTTTCCACACCACGAAAATGAGATCGCACAAAGTGAATTGGCAACAGGGGCAACCTTCGCACGTTACTGGATGCATGTCGCTTTTCTAAAGATTGATGGCACACGGATGGGAAAATCGGAACAGAACTTTATCTTGCTCCGAGACGCGCTGGATAATTATCCAACCGAAGTCATTCGTCATTTTCTTATTTCCGCACACTACCGCCATCCGCTCGACTACAATCAAGAAAGTTTGACAAAATCGGAAGGCGCACTCAGACGCTTGAACAATTGTTTGGACGCGCTAAAAAAATACGCTGGACCTGTTGAAGCAAGCGAGACAACGGCTACACCTCTACACCAAGCAGTCCAGGAAATGAAAGCCCAGTTTACCCAAGCAATGGATACAGACTTCAATACTGCACAAGCACTCGGTGCTATTTTTACGCTTGTCGGTGAGGTCAACAAATCACTCAGCACGCTTGATGAAGCGGCAGCTCCCGCTCTTGCACAAGCATATCAGGTATTGACTGAAACTTGTCAAGTTCTGGGTATCTATAATAATACGGAGCCGCAGAATGACGATGGCGACAACGTCCAACAGCGCGATGAACTCATTAACCTCCTCTTGGAAATAAGGCAGGATGCCCGTAATCGAAAAGATTGGGACACATCCGATAAAATTCGTGACCGGCTGAAAGCGTTGAATGTTGAAATTCAGGATACTCATCGCGGT
>PYJC01000158.1 GCA_003635255.1 Candidatus Poribacteria bacterium
CTGAGACATCTGACCTTGCTTGAGACGCACCTCTGCTAAAGCCACTTCAAGCGAGGCTACAGTCGCTTCGGTTGAGGCATCTAACGTCTGCTGAATCACTGACGCATCCGCGCATCTATCATAGCCAAACGCTGACAACAAGCCACGATCCGGGCGAACTTTACTCTGGATTTCAGACACCGTCTCGGCACCCGATAACATCCCTAACACCACGAAAACTAACTTGTCTGTCGGACGATACACAACTGTTTTCTGCGGAATGTTCACCAAGTCATGGAGTGGCTGAAATACTTCACGAACCCGCAACACCTCACCCAGGGCACACAACGGTGCCTGAGGGGTTGGAATCCATTTTTTCCGATTGTGCTTTTTCCGTTTTCCTGCTATACTTCTTTTTGCCATTGAGACCTCCAAAAAGGTTAGGTTATCTATATGATAACCTTTTGAACGTCTCAATGGCACATCTTTTCTACATTCACACACCTTTCAAACAAGAATGACATTACGCTTTCATTGGACAAAAATAAGGAAACTAAAAGTTTATGCTACAAGGATGTCCACTTATTTATGGGCTTCACTATAATACAGACCACTGATAACTTCACTAAAGGAGATTAACAATGAAAGCCAAACATGTTGTACACATACTGACCCTCCTGATTGCTCTGGGAACCGTTGCTTTTTTCGGCGCACACTCTGATGCACAAACCACTGAAGACCCTTGGGAAGCTTGGGTAGAGGAACAAACCGAGACTGTGCTAAAGTCTGCTGGAGAAATGGATACCGAGCAGCGGGCTGAAATGCGTACCAAGATTCGGGAAAAATTCTCGGCACTCGCAGCGGATCTAAAAAACGAGATCGCGTCGCCACCGCAGACGCAGGATTACGCAGACTTGCAAACGGTCAAAGAATTACGTGACACGTACGATGCGGACTATGATCGTAAACATAAAGATACCACGGTTCGTGTATCGTACACGATAGGAGACACTGAAATTTTCGCGTATGATGAAAGTGTCCCACTCGCCGAGGTAGACGCGAAGTATCCACGCGATGCCTGGCTTCAGATGCTACTCGACAAAGGGGTCACCATTAAAAATGAAAATGCCTATTGGGAGTACCTGTTCCTTCGGGATACGTTAGTACATCTTGAGAGACAACCACAGGTATGGACATCGGGACTTTTTGAGATTCCCGCTACAGAGGATTGGGAAACCTATAAAGCCTCTTATATTGAGCGAGAGCTCGATCAGATTCAAAAACGGTTGGGAAAAACACAGCACGCGCGTATACTTGACAGAGTCTTAGAACACCATCACAGTCTTCTGGAGAAGGATAACTTACCTAAGACAGTGTTTCAGGATATACCGCCAGATTTGTTTCAGTCCCTACCGCCAGATTTTCCTAAAGAATTGTTGCAGTACACGGTAGGACCGCAAACCGTCAAAGTACTGCGGGGTGCTTACGACGAGAAGTACAACGAAAGGTATGCGATAACTTCTGGAAGTGTCAGTTACACACTTAACGATGGCACTATCTTTGAATATAAGGTGCCACTTCCGCTAAGCGAGGTAGACGCGAAATATCCGCGGGATGAGTGGCTTCAGATGCTGGTTAATAAAGGGATTATTATTGACAATTTTGAAGAGTATTGGACATATCTATCAAAGCGCGGTGAATTGGTGGAACTTGAGAAGAAACCAGAAATCTGGTCCTCCAGACTCTTCGGCATTTCACCGACCGATGATTGGGAAACTTATAAAGCCGCGTATCTGAAACAAATGTTTGAGAAACTTGGCCGTAAAAGAGCAAAAATAACACTCTACGGTAAAACTGTCGTGCCAGATGTACTAAGAAAGCATGTCGAGCAATTAGAACGCCATCAGCGTTCGTTACGCGACCGCTAACATCAGTTGAACGATATATGGCGAGGTCTTGGGACCTCGCCATATTTTATAGTAAAACCTGCAATTACCTATACACTCATAAAATGGCGAGGATACAATCCTCGCCAGCAGTGGTAAGGGGTTTGTTCCCTGATGAACTGTAAACTTATTTTCGGATTTTACTATAATTCGCAAGACGTGAGTCTCACCATAGTCCCATTCAATTTTCCTTGTCATTTTCTGTGCGATAGGATAAATTTCATAGAAACACACAAAAACTACACCGCAAATTAAACTATGAATCTCCTCCCTTATGATTGGGTTGCCATCGGATACTTAGCACTCACAGGCGCGCTAATCCTTATTTTCCATAAAAATGTTACGCGCTGGTACTTCCATCTGATCGCGCGTGTGCTCTGTATCATAGGGATTGTATTACTGACGTTCACTGACGAGGCTACACCCTTTCCCTTGCCGTTCCTACGGGATTGGTATCCGCTATCCACCATTGCCCTTTTCTATTTAGAGATAGAAAAATTGACACAGATGGTGTTCCAGCGCTATTTTGATGAAACAGTAATCCGTTGGGAAAAACAGGTCTTTAGAGGGATGCCAAGCCTCGAACTCAGCGATCGCTTTCCGTCCATAATTCTATCTGAAACCCTACACCTCTGCTATTTTAGTTACTACGTCATCGCTGTGTTTTTAGCGGCGTGGCTCTATTTCAGTGGGAGGATAGGTCCATTTCAAGAAACCGTCTTCGCGGAGACACTGACGTTTAATCTGAGTCTCCTCTTTTATCCGTTTCTACCTGTTACGGGTCCCCGCTATCTTTTTGAGAAGATTCAAGGTAAATTGTCCAAAGGTTTCTTCTTTAGACTGGCACATTTAGTTGTCTCAAGAGGCTCATCAAAAGGGACAGCGTTTCCGAGTTCTCACGTTTCATTATCAGTAGTTGTGCTGCTCTACGCACTCCGCTATGATAGTATGGCATTCTTTATTTTACTGCCAATGTGCATCGGGTTGACTGCTGGTACTGTTTATGGGAGATTCCATTATGTAATTGACGTACTTGCCGGTGCAGTTTTGGCAGGTATCGTCTTTGGTATCACAACGGCAATTTTTTAGTTTTGACGGGAGGTTTCGGGGCAGAAGGAGAGAATAACAACCTATTTGCGTGCTGCTTTTCGCTTGACAGATTTCTGGATAACATAGTAGACTTAAACTGAAACCGTAAGCAGTTTGGCGCTCGATACAACCTATCCCAAACGCTGACAAAAGGCTATGAACATCTTATAGAACACAAATCACATAGATCGGAGATTCGCATGTCCAACCAACTGGCAATTTCAGGCGGCACGCCTGTCCGCAACATAGAAAGTGAACCGTGGTCCTCATGGCCCCTCACGACAACTGAGGAGTGGGAGTCAAAAGTTGAACCGCTGCTGCGGGAAGTATATTTGAGCGCGAATGAAGGCTCTGGTGGCACGATGATTGAGCGTTTCGGGGGGCAGTATGCCCAATATTCCGGGACAAACTATGCGCTCTTCATGCCACACGGCACCGATTCAATTAGTGCTGCCTTAGCCGGTGCACTGGATCTCGACGGATTTAGCGACGGCGGTGAGGTCATTGTGCCGAACTATACGTTCGTAGCAACTGCGAGCGCAGTATTGGAACGCCGATGCACTGTGGTATTTGTAGACATTTCACCGGAGACGTTTACAATTGATCCAGAAGCGGTAGAGGCGGCTATTGGTCCAGAAACCCGTGCGATCCTGCCAGTCCATCTCGGTGGTCATCCAGCAGATATGGGCGCATTACAAGAGATTGCCCGACACCATCAACTCTCGATTATCGAAGACTGCGCGCAGGCACACGGCGCGGAATACCAGACGAAAAAGGTCGGTTCTCTCAGCGATGTCGGTGCTTTTAGTTTCCAAGCCTCGAAAAATCTAACTTCTGGTGAAGGTGGGATGGTCACAACGAACGACAAAGACATCCACGACCGGGTCTGTGCCTTTATGAATGTTGGACGTGCGCCCGGTGGTGCAAGATGGGAATACCCTCGTCTCGGTTGGAACTACCGTCCATCAGAGTACCTTGCGGCGATACTGCTGGTGCGTTTGGAACTCTTAGAAGTGCAAACTGACCTCCGTAACCATAACGCTGCCTACCTCACCAAGGCATTGGAGGCAATTGAGGGTATCACGCCGCCACAGCTTGCGCCGTGGGTTACGAAGCACGGATATCATCTCTACTGCTTGAAGTATAACTCCGAAGGTTTCGGTGGCAAGTCACGGCAAGAGTTTGTCAATGCGCTTTCCGCTGAAGGCGTTCCGTGTTCCATCGGTTACCGATCTCCACTTTCGCAAGAACCCGGAATGGCATACGTCGCTGAAAAATACCCGTACCTCATTAGGTCGTTGCCTTGCCCAAATGCAGCATTCGTTTGTGAACAGAGTATATGGCTCTTCCAAAATATGTTCCTGAGTTCAGAAAAGGATATGGACCAAATTGTGGAGGCAATCACCAAAATTCACAAAGCATGGAATTGATGAAAGTTGTAAGTTTGGGTACCCTTCGCTAAAAAGTTTCGATGCATCCACAAAGCAGCAAACCGATCCTTGTTTATGATAACGACTGCGATTTTTGCCGATACTGGATTGCACAGTGGCAACACGTCACTGGTGACCGCATCGACTACGCGCCGTTCCAAGAAGTCGCCTCGGAATTCCCAGAAATTCCAGAGTCAGCATTTGAAAGTTCCGTGCAGTTAATTTTGGAAAACGGGACGGTTTTGAGCGGAGCTGAGGCTGTCTTTTGTGCGTTGAACAACGATTTGCTCCGCTGGTGCTATTACCGTCTGCCCGGGTTCGCGAGTGTGTCGGAGGGCATCTATCGTTTCATCGCACAGCATCGACCCTTCTTCTCTGCACTGACGCGCTGGCTATGGGGAACACATACTGAAAGAACGACGTTCTGTTTTTCTCGATGGCTGTTCCTGCGCGGACTCGGTTGTATCTACCTGATCGCCTTCCTCTCTTTGTGGGTACAGATTCACGGCTTGGTTGGAAGTAATGGAATTCTGCCAGCAGATCAGTATTTAGCAGCAGTCCGTCAGCAAATCGGGACGGAAGGTTACTATCTGCTGCCAACACTGTTTTGGCTGAATCCGTCAGATACTTTTCTCCATTTCTTGTGTGCGGGTGGCGTTGTTTTGTCTCTGGCTCTCATCGCAGGTTTCTTTCCACCGTTTATCTTAGTTGGTTTATGGGGATTCTATCTGTCGCTTGTAACAGTCGGGCAAATCTTTCTCAGTTTCCAGTGGGATGTTTTGCTGTTAGAGATCGGTTTTTTGGCAATCTTTTTTGCGCCCTTGCAAATACGCGATACACTCAGACGGGCATCCGGACCTTCAGGTGCGTTCCTATGGCTTTTATGGTGGCTTCTGTTTCGCTTTATGTTTGCATCGGGGTTCGTCAAACTTGCGAGCGATGAGGTATGGCGAAACTTCACTGCCCTTAGTTTCCACTATGAAACGCAGCCGTTGCCAACATGGTTAGGTTGGTATACGCATCAACTACCGGGATGGTTCCACAAAATCTCGGTTATCGGTATGTTGGCTGTTGAATTGGTAGTTCCGTTTTTTATTTTCGCGCCACGCCGGCTACGGACTGTTGGATGTATAGGATTGATTGGACTACAAGTCACGATCCTACTGACAGGTAACTACTGCTTTTTTAATTTATTGACAATTGTGCTGTGCCTGCTTCTTATTGATGATGTGACGTGGAAGGGGTTGTTACCCAAACGATTCATGCCCAATTTTCAACCCGTTGAACGGGCACCTCACCGATATAGGCGGATCTGTATAGCAGTCGTAGCAGTCCTTCTCTTTGTGTTGAGCGGTATCCGATTCGGTGGGCAACTCTTTAGAAATGCCTCGCTGCCAGACCTTGCCTGGGTTAGACCTTTTCGGACTGTGAATACCTATGGACTCTTCGCGGATATGACAGAATCGCGTCCCGAAATTATTGTCGAAGGCAGCAATGATCGGATCACATGGGAAACCTACCGTTTCCGATGGAAACCCGGTGATCTTAAAGAGGCACCGAAATGGGTTGCACCGCACCAACCCCGACTGGATTGGCAGATGTGGTTTGCAGCCCTGCAAGGGAGTTATCGAAATACGCCGTGGTTCTCTCATTTCATAGTGGCACTGCTACAAGGTAAACCCGAAGTTTTGCAGTTGCTGGCAGAAAACCCGTTTCCAGAAGCACCACCACGCTACATCCGTGCAGTGCTTTACGATTACCATTTTACCGACATCGCTACAAAGCGATCCGAAGGGACATGGTGGTCCCGAGAACGGGAAGGACTTTATTGCCCAACAGTCTCGCTTCCTTAGAAAGTGATAGATAGACAGTATCACGCCGTTTAACTTTACGAACCCAATAGGAGGATTTATGCCCAGCCAATTTTTAAAGGTTGCATTGGAAGCAGCCAAAAATGCCGAAGAGATTATTACCGCTTACTACACCGACGATATGAAAGTCGAAATGAAAGAAGACGAAACGCCGGTCACGCTCGCCGATAGGGGGGCGGAAAAAGTTATCCGAGAAACTATTAAACGGGCGTTTCCCGACCACGGATTCTTAGGTGAGGAATACGGAATAGAAGCAGGAGAATCACCATACCTCTGGATTATTGACCCGATTGATGCTACGAAAAATTACATCCGTAAAATCCCGATCTTCGGTACACAAATTGCGCTAATGAAAGGCGAGGAACTTGTTCTCGGCGTTTCCAATGCGCCGCTTTTGAACGAACTTCTTTATGCAGAAGTCGGGGAAGGCGCATTTTTAAACGGTAAACCGATCCAAGTTTCCAATGTAGCACGACCTCAAGATGCAATGGTATGCCACGGCGGTTTGAAGTGGTTTGTAGAAAAAGGCACTTTTCGCGGCATCTACAATCTCATCAATGACGCTGCACGCACGAGAGGGTTTGGGGACTTCTACATGTACCATCTCGCGGCTTCTGGAAGGGCGGATGCTGTCGTTGAAGCGGCGATTAGTGTTTGGGACATCGCTGCTATCACTGTTATCGTGCGGGAAGCCGGTGGGAAGGTAACGGATATACAAGGGCAATCTATCACGAAAGACACAGCATCACTGGTGGCAACGAATGGCATCCTGCATAACACTGTATTGGACTATTTTAAGGATGCCTAATCGCAGTTCCGCGCTTGACGAGTAGTACTTAGCGATCTCCTACCAAAAAGGTCGCGTTCGCGTCAGTCCGCCCCAATCAATTTCAGAACCAAAGGACAATAGCATCTCTACTTTTTCTGTCGATTGGAGTGTGCAACCGAGGGAACGGAGCGGATTTTCATATCTACTCCCCTCAGCGGTTTTCCATGCCCGCGGTGCCGGGATCGCTGCCTGTACGGATGCAATAATCTCCATCGGATCCTCATCTGGCACCATCGGGTCACGTACCAATCCCTGCGGATGGTATTTTGAGGGTTCATCCCATTTCGCATAACCGATGATACTTCCTTCGCGCCGTAAAACGCGATATTGCTTCATATTGTACTGATGCACCTCTGGATATTCAGGATTCCAATACACAGGAAAATTCTGGTCTGCCCATCTCTTTTTAATGTCATGCAGAACATCAAAATCTTCAGGATTTACCGCCGTCCATTTGAGTGCGGAAGCATCGGAACGTGGCGAGAGTTGCGTGCGTACCTCCCTTGTAACCTCTTGACATCCGACCTTCCGATATAATTGATATGCCTCTCTTGTGTCCGTATCAAGAATACACCCTCGATAATTTTTTCGCTCAAAATATGGGTTCAGTTCCCGCATCAATCGGGTTGCGATACCTTGGCGACGCATATCAGGGGCGACATACATAACTGTTACCATCCCAAAATCTTGGGGTTTACCCTCAAGATACATATAAGTTTCTGAACCGAATACATGCCCAACAACCCTTTCATCAACGAGTGCTAAACGAACCCCCTCTGGTTCGAGGTATCCGTCGTTAAACTTTTTTTGGTAGTAATCTCTGCTAATATTGAAGGGCCCTGTTGACAACAACTCCAAAATCGCGTCATCGTCGCCGGGCTGCCAGTGTCTGTAAGTAATCGGACTACGCATGTGTCTCCTTTATTTTTTATTATAAATGACTCTTTTACGAATTATTCATCAATTTTACCACCAAGCGGTTCGGTGGTATCCTGTCAAATCAATTTCCTGACCGAAGGATGAAAGCATTATAACAGTTGTTGTGGGTTCAAATGTGCAGCCGCATGCCCGAAGAGGTTCTTCATATCGCCCACCTTCTGCTGCTTCCCAAGTGCGGGTTGTCGGGATCGCTGCCTGCACCGATGTAATAACCTCCAACGGATCTGTCTCTGGCACGATAGGGTCCCGAATTAGTCCGTATGGACGATATTCTGACGGTTCATCCCACCTTGCGTAACCAATAATATTTTGACCACGACGTAAAATGCGGTACCCACCCATATTATACTGATGCACTTTTATACTTTGCCGATCGCAGCTAACTGGAAAGTTCTGTCTTGCCCACATCTCATCCAATTGCGGTAAAGCACTTAAATCGCTTAGATTCACTTCCGCCCATTTGAGTTGCGACGCATTCTGATTTGGTGGAAGTTGCGTTTGCAAATCTTGTGTCAATTGTTGGTAACCAACTTTCTGATACAATCGAATAGCTGCCTCTTCATCCGTATCAAGAATGCTCCCACGATACCCCTTTTTCTGGAAGTATGCATGTAACTGGTGCATCAAGTGGGTTGCAATACCTTGCTGACGCGTATTTGGATCAACATATACAAGGCCTACACAACCAAATTTCTGAATCTTTTTCTCAACGAGGAATGAATCGGACATACCTAATACGTGTCCAACAGCTTTTCCACCAACAAAAGCCAAACAAATCCCTTCTGCTTCAACGGACCAATCGCGAAACTTATTTCGATAACTATTTTCACTGCTAAGTTGTCCTGACGGTACTAACATTTCCAAAATTGCGTCATCATCACCAGGCTGCCAATGTCTGTAAAGGATTTTATGCCGCATAGTTTTCCTTAGAGACGAAATAGTTTTCATTTATACGTCAAAATGGATGCACTTTTCTATCGGAAGCGATAGATGATTTCCTTGAATAATTCAAAGAGGTGTGTTATACTACTTATCATAGCCTTGTAAGGGTGACATGTTTGTAGGAAGGAGAAACACAACGAAATGCACCTTGATTTTCGGGACGTGCTGGATCTGTCCTATGTGGTTGATGAAAATAGTCCATGTGAGCTGCCGATTGATCCTGCCAAAATTTATGACCAAGCGACGTTGGAAAAAGATGGCTACTTTGAAAGCCGTATTGATACGTCTGGGCACTACTCTACGCACATGGATGCCCCCTGTTTAATGTATCCCGGCGGCGCAACTATCGCCGAGATTCCAAAGGAGAAACTGACAGGACACGCGGTGTTGATGGACTTTTCTGCCATCAAGAAGCCGAACGATGCTGTGACGGCAGAGGATATTGAGGCGTGGATCGCCGAGAATGGCGAGATTCCAGAAGATAGCATCGTCTTTATGCGAACCGGAATGGATAGATTTGTCTATCAGGATAACTTCAACCGAGAATGGATCGGTTTCAGTGAGGATGCCGCTAAACTACTCGTCGAAAAGGGCATAAAGGTCATCGGAACAGATGCCTGCAGTATTGACTCGGTAGCAGGGCACCCACCGTTGCACGATGGTTTACCGCCTGCACATCTCGTTTTCCTCGGAGCCGGTATCCCGCACGTCGAAGATCTGTGCAATTTGAGTCAACTCCCGACGCATTTCTACGTGGTCATCGCACCACTAAAGTTAGCACGGAGTTCTGGGGCACCGACACGTGTCTTCGCGTTTGTATAAGGATCTTAAAGATCTCCCTTTTTCCTTCAGATAGGGTGCGGTTCTGCAACCTCGTTTGAGATGAGAAAAATGATACCCAATATCCCCGAACCGATCTTAAACCTATTACATGAAATCGGTGAAGTTGCAGGAAAAAACGTCTATCTTGTCGGCGGATTCGTCCGAGACCTCCTCCTCAAACGACCGAGTCTTGATATTGACATCGTTGTAGAAGGGGATGCGATTCAAGTTGCAAAGACGATGTGTGATCGGTGGCGCGGGACATTGGAGGTGCATCCACAATTCGGTACCGCAACCGTCACACCTGAGAATATCGACCTGCCCAAAGTGGATTTCGCCACCGCACGGCGTGAAACTTATCAAGGTGCAGGCACGTTACCTATAGTGCAAAGCGGGACGATTACCGATGATTTACGCCGACGAGATTTTTCTATCAACGCGCTTGCAATGCGCTTAGATCCAAACGCTTTTGGCACTATCATTGATAAGATGGGTGGGCTACCAGATCTTGAGGCGCGGATCATTCGGGTGCTTCATAATCAGAGTTTTATAGACGATCCGACACGCATCTTCCGTACTTCTCGGTATGCTGGACGCTACGGTTTCTGCATCGCTGAAACCGATGAGGTTCTGATTCGGGAAGCCCTTCCAGTATTATCAGAACTGAGCGGTGAACGGGTACGGAACGAAATTGATAGGGTGCTTCTTGAGAAAAACGCAGCGAAGATCGTAGAACATCTCACAGAACTCGGCGTATGGAAAACCATCTTCACTGATTGGAATATATCAGCTACATTTGCTGACGACTTTAAAACAGCAAAACAGGCAATAGCTTGGGCATCAGCGCATCTTGAAGATGAAGCGTTTCAGTCAGAACGGGTGCGTTGGATGACACTCTTCGGCACTCATATACCGCTATACCAAATTGAAGCTATCAGTTTCAGATTGGTATTAGAGCATCAACTACAACGATTGATGAGTCGTGCACAAGCGATGAAACGCGGGGTCTCATTTAAAGAGGTGACGGCAACTGCCTTTGAGAAATTGGGATTCCCGTTATCGGCACATACATCTGTCGAACACCAAAACGGAATGTGGTGCATCGTTGATATGGACAACATGAGAACTTATATCTGTGGCGAGGGAAATCTCTATCGGGTAGAGACACCGCTCACTGCTTATAGGTGCTTGAACCAGACACTTACGTTATTAGAAGAGACAGCCAAGCCGAGTGAGATTTACCATTTCCTAAAACCGTATCCAGTTGAAGCATTAGTCCTCGGTTCTATAGATACAAGGGTGCCGGAATGGAAGCGTGAAAAAATAAGAGACTATCTCTTTAGGCTTCGCAAGATTCGTCCCTTTATCACGGGAAAAGATTTGATAGCATTTGGGGAAAAACCGGGGAAAGCATTTGAAACTCAGTTGTGGGAGCTATTCGCTGCACAATTAGATGGTGAGATAATGAAAAAAGAAGAGGCATATTCTCGCTTACGGAAAACAAATACTAATGGGTAATTTCGATCCTTTCGCATCAATTCTTATAGTTATACAATTCATTATTCTGTTAACCTTCCATGAATGGGGACATGCCAAATCAGCAGATATGTTAGGTGATCCGACAGCACGTGATCAAGGACGGATGTCCCTGAATCCAGGTGTACATATTGATATTGTCGGAACAATTATACTGCCACTGTTCGCTTCATTTTTCGGGGGTGCCTTTTTTGGATGGGCAAAACCGGTGCCAGTGAATCCCTACAATCTCAAAAACTGGAGGCGCGATTTAATGCTGATCGCGGCGGCAGGACCTTTCATGAATATCGTGCTCGCCTTCGTAATTTTAGGAGGACTGAAGATAGCATTAGAATTTACGGCATTTGATCCAAACACCTCTCAACTTCACGCTGTAATACACAGGCAAATCATTCGGCCGATGGCACTTATCAGCGTATTTCTCGCAGCGTTTAATATGCTCCCTCTTTTTCCATTGGATGGATTTAGTGTTGTGAGAGGTTTGCTCCCCGAAAATGCAGCACGTCAATTTGAAAAACTGAGTCCGTATGGTATGCCGATTCTAATGTGTCTTATCTTTTTGCCGTATATCCTTCCTCTCCCTAATGTATTGGGATTTTTAGGGTACATCAGTTACGAGATATTTTTTTTCATAGGGAAAATCGTTGGCTTATAATAAACAATTGATCTCTTTATAGTAAATCTGAATCTTTGTGTTTTACTATGTTCTACAAAGCTGAAAACACCTAATATGCTAACAGAAACAATTAAACCTCTTGGAAATCAAGACTTGGAAACGTCATCTACTGCCGCAGCTTCGCTCTACTCGGTCAAGTTAGAAGGTTTTGAGGGACCGCTTGATCTGCTCCTCCATCTGATCCAGAAAGAGGAGATGGATATTTATGATATTCAGATCGCCCAAATCACGGATCGATACTTGGAATACGTCAACTTGATGGAGGAACTGGATTTAGATGTCGCATCCGAATTTTTGGTGATGGCAGCGACGCTTCTGCATATTAAATCACAGAGCATCCTTCCACAACTCACGCCAAATACTGAACACCCGATCGGTGACCAAGAGCAACTCGTTAGACAACTTTTGGAGTATAAACGGTTCAAAGAAGCCGCCAAGGTCTTGGATGTTTACGCCGAGCGACAGACATGGGTCTACAACAGAAGCCCGGAGATGCACGCGGATTTAGATGGCACGCGTGCGTTTGAAATTAGGGCGACACTGTTTGATCTACTCACTGCCTTTAAGACTATAAATGATCGGGCTGCGGAAATAGACCCTGAAGAGTTGTATGAAACCGTCGAAGAAGAAACAATTACCGTCGAAGACAAAATCGCTTTCATTGAAAGACATTTGGAGAGTGCCGACCAATTGCTATTCGACGAACTGTTCCCACTGTCTGCAAGCAAAGCGGATTGGATTGTCACATTCCTTGCCATTTTAGAATTGATTCGGATAGGGAAAATCGTCACTGTTCAAACTGACCATTTTGAGAGTATCTATATTGTTAAACAAGAACAGCAGGCATCCGATCGCGAGATCGCGCCGCCTCCGACTGTAGAACCCCCTCGCTCGGGAGAACGAGGCTATTAGGAACTTAGTTTATGGATTCTGAAAACGTTAGGACTGTTAATCCGATAGAAGAGGTATATCTGACATCGGTCCAAAAACTTAAGTCAATTTTGGAAGCGATTCTGTTTGCTGCGAGCGAACCGATTTCACTGGAGCAGTTTCAAAACGCACTGCCGGGTTTAGGGAAACGCGCTATCCGAAACGGGCTTACTGAACTCAGTAACGACTATCAAGAACTGGGTCGAAGTTTTCACCTTACTGAAATAGCGAATGGGTACCAAATTTGCACGCGCCCCGAATATTCGGAATGGATCCAGAAGTTTTATACCCGACAGGTTCGCGTGACGCTGTCTCCATCTGCCTTAGAGACACTTGCAATCGTTGCTTACAAACAGCCGGTCACACGTGCTGATGTCGCAGCAATTCGCGGTGTAAATAGCGATAGCGTCCTTAATTCACTTCTTGAAAAAGGGCTTGTCCGTATCGCTGGTAGAAAAGCGGGACGCTCATTGCTCTTCTCAACTACCGACGAATTCCTCCAGCAATTCGGATTGAAAGATGCCTCTGAATTGCCGTCCCTTGACGAAATCGACGAACTCCTCAATACACCCAACGGCAGCGATCCTGTCGAAAGCCTGCTTCCAGAGACGATGGAGGAGGTTGCTGAGCAATGAACTACGATGCATGGTTCCAGTGCAGTGAAGGATGCGATGAGACTTATCCACTCACTGAAATTATCTATCGGTGCAAAAATTGCGATGGTCTGTTAGAGGTCCAACACGATATAGACGTGTTGAAACAGCGCAGCGCGGCTGATTGGAAAACCCTCTTTGAGCAACGTTATATGCGTACGCAGTATCCCTACGGTAGCGGTGTCTGGGGCAAAAAAGAACTCGTCTGTCCAAACATTGATGATGATAATATCATCTCTATGTATGAGGGCGGTACCAACCTATTTTGGGCAGAGCGGTTCGGTGAACAACTTGGCTTACAAGATCTCTGGATCAAGCAGTGCGGCAACAGTCACACAGGTTCCTTTAAAGATCTCGGGATGACCGTCCTTGTTTCAATGGTTAAACAGATCATCGCTGAGTCTGGAAACATCCGCGCTGTTATGTGCGCTTCCACTGGCGATACTTCCGCTTCACTGGCAGCATTCGCATCCGCCGCAGGCATTCCGGCAATTATCCTCTTACCGAAAGCCAAAGTTACCCGCGAACAACTCATCCAACCCATTGCGAACGGTGCACTGACGCTTTCGCTTGAGACCGATTTCGATGGATGTATGGCGATTGTCCAGCAGCTTGCCGCACGGAAAGATTTCTATCTTGCTAACTCCATTAATTCTCTCCGTATTGAGGGTCAAAAAACGATTAGCATTGAGATCGTACAGCAGTTTGATTGGGAAGTCCCGGACTGGATAATTATTCCCGGTGGCAACCTCGGGAACGTCTCCGCACTCGGGCTCGGTTTTTTACTGATGTATGAACTCGGTATCATTGACAAACTTCCGCGCATCGCTTGTGCGCAAGCCGAACGCGCGAATCCGCTTTACCGAAGTTATCAAACCGGGTTCACAGAGTTTGATGCGATTACCGCACAATCGACCCAAGCAACAGCGATCCAGATTGGAAACCCCGTTTCGGTGCATCGTGCGATCCGTACCTTGAAACGATTTGACGGTATTGTTGACCAAGCAACAGAATCAGAACTGGCGGACGCTGCAGCGAGAGCAGATAGAACTGGATTGTTCAATTGTCCACACACCGGTGTCGCATTGGCTGTGCTGATAAAAATGGTGGAACGTAAACAGATCCTGCCAGGCGATAGAGTTATCGTTATCTCTACCGCAAATGGTCTCAAATTCCCAGATTTCAAGGTAGCTTATCACAACGTCGCTCCTGGCGAACCACCCCCTCGTTACCTAAATGCCCCGATTGAATTAGAAGCAGACTATGAAGGTGTCCTGAAACAGATTAGTACACATCTTGACACATAACACCTTGGTCACATAGACGCAAACGATGTCGCGTTGCGATAAAGATTTGCAACAAATCCCCATAATATGGTATAATCTAAATGTTAACTTACAAACCTTACCGAAAATAATAAGTAATAGGAGGGAATGAATGTCAGACCAGTATCAGCCTAAGCCTGAGCATAAATTTACCTTTGGATTGTGGACTGTTGGTAACCCAGGACGTGATCCATTCGGTGATGTTGTCAGGCCTCCCCTGAAACCGACCTATACTGTCGAAAAACTAAGTGAATTGGGCGCGTACGGAGTCAATTTACACGATAACGACCTTGTCCCCTTTGATGCTTCAGCAGCCGAACGTGATAATATTGTTAGCGAATTCAAGAAGGCACTGGCAGATCACGATATGAAGGTGCCGATGGCTACAACGAATCTATTCTACCATCCAATCTTTAAAGACGGTGCTTTTACCTCGAATGATCCGAAGGTACGTGCATTCGCGATTCAGAAAACGCTGAATGCTATTGACCTCGGTGTGGAACTCGGCGCAACGGTTTATGTCTTTTGGGGTGGACGCGAAGGCGCGGAAGTAGATGCCGCTAAAAACGGACCGGATACTGTCAAATGGAACCGCGAAGCGATGAACTACTTCACGCACTACGTCAAAGACCAAGGATATAATCTGCGATTCGCGCTTGAAGCAAAACCGAATGAACCGCGCGGTGACATCTACCTACCTACAACGGGTCACATGCTTCACTTTATCGAAACGCTTGATTACCCAGAAATGGTCGGCGTTAACCCCGAATTCGCACATGAAACGATGGCGGGGTTAAGCTTCATCCACGGTGTCGCACAAGCATACGAAGCAGGCAAACTCTTTCACATTGACCTCAACGATCAGAAGATGAGTCGTTTTGACCAAGATCTGCGCTTCGGTTCCGAAAACATCAAAAGTGCGTTTTTTCTCGTTAAATTCCTTGAGGACGTAAATTGGGATGGCAACCGCCACTTTGACGCGCACGCCTATCGCACTGAAGATGAACAAGGGGTTTGGGACTTCGCTGCGGGGTGCATGCGAAGCTACCTGATTTTGAAGGAAAAAGCGCGACGTTTCAACGAAGATGCCGAAATTCAAGGGATTCTCTCGGAATTGCAAGCGCGCGACCCTGAACTTGAAGCACTCATGGCAAATTACAATGCGGAGAGTGTCGGAAAATTGAGAAAGATAGATTTTGAGCCCGATACCCTTGCGCAAAAAGGACTCGGATACGAGAAATTGGATCAACTCACATTTGAAGTTTTAATGGGAGTCAGGTAAGCTAAACTTTTACCGAACCGTAAGGAGTAATTGGCAGTCGGTTGTCGGTAAAGAGGTTTCGTCTCACATTGGTTACTACTAAAGATAGCCTCAAACCCTGTAGCTCGTAATGAAATGGAGAGCGGATTTAAGGAACGCATCTGATAGGTTTAACGCCCGTTGTTCCTCCGCAAGGTAAAATTAAAAAATGAATACGCTTATTATTGCGGTTTTGAGCTTCGTCGGTTTCATCGTTGCCTATCATACATACGGCAAGTGGTTAGCGAGAAAGATTTTCGGATTAGATGCCCAAGCAACGGTTCCGAGTCAAGAACTGAAAGATGATGTCGATTACGTCCCGACGAAAAAAGAGGTCATCTTCGGGCATCATTTCACGAGCATTGCTGGCACGGGGCCCATCGTTGGACCCGCGATTGCCGTTTTTTGGGGTTGGTTGCCGGCATTGCTGTGGGTTGTCCTCGGATCTATTTTCATAGGTGCTGTTCACGACTTTGGCGCGCTTGTTGTTTCCCTACGCAACCGAGGACAGAGCGTCGGAGAGGTCGCAGGCAGAATGATCGGACCCCGCGCCAAATTTCTCTTCCTTTTCGTACTCTTCATGGGGTTGACGATTGTCCTTGCTATCTTCGGTTTAGTCATCGCCCTGATTTTCTCCTACTACCCGGAATCTGTATTATCGGTTTGGGTAGAAATCCCACTCGCTATCGCTATCGGTATCTGGATTTATCGCAGAGGTGGTAACATTCTCATCCCATCTATCGTCGCGCTCGGTATCATGTACATCGGGATGGGGGTTGGTGCCTACCTTCTACCGATTGATTTGAGTCAAATATTCGGTATCCCCTTACTGGGGCAAACTTACTTGAACGTTGTGGTTGTCTGGACATTGGTGCTTTTTGTCTACTGCTTTATCGCCTCAGTGCTGCCCGTCTGGACGCTTCTGCAACCGCGTGATTTCATCAACAGTCACGAACTCGTATTGGCACTGCTCCTATTGGTGCTAGGACTCGCTGTTGCAGGCTTCACAGGCAAGGCAGACCTCGTAGCATCTGCTCCCGCTGTCGCATCAGACATCCCGCCCGATGCGCCACCGATCTGGCCCTTCCTCTTTATTACGATTGCCTGCGGTGCTGTCAGCGGTTTCCACTGTATGGTGAGTTCCGGTACATCGAGTAAACAGGTTGAATCCGAGAGTGATGCGCAATATGTAGGCTATGGTGCAATGTTGCTTGAAGGTGGCCTCGCTGTGATTGTGATTCTCGCTTGCTGTGCTGGCATCGGAATGGGGATTTTCAACCGCACTGGTACCGGTGCAAACTACAGATTTGAACCCATCGTTCAAGCAGAAAGCACTGTACCTATCACCGACCAAGAGGCATGGAGAACCCGTTATGCGACTTCCGAAACAGTGACAAATACTGATGGTACAACAAGCGTGATTGGCGGTTGGGCAAGTCATAATCTCAAGGCAAAGGTGAGTGCGTTTGTGGATGGTGGTGGGAATTTTCTCGCTTCTCTCGGTATCCCACTCAAGATGGGCATTGCGATTATGGCTGTGCTTGTTGCGAGTTTTGCTGCCACAACGCTTGATACAGCGACACGACTGCAGCGGTACGTTATCCACGAACTTGCCCTAACCGCCAACATCAAGCCGTTGCAGAATCGTTACATCGCTACTGCGTTCGCGTTAGTGCTTGCTGCGGCTGTCGCCTTGCTGCAGGGACCGAATGGACCCGGCAGTGGAGGTTTAACGCTCTGGCCCCTCTTCGGTGCAACGAATCAACTCCTCGCGGGATTAGCCTTTATGGTGATCGTCTTTTATCTTCTACGCCGTAACAAACCGATCTGGTTTGCTTTCCTCCCGATGGTTGTCATGCTCATTATGCCTGCGTGGGCAATGCTGCACCAGATGTTCAACCCAGAGACTGGATGGCTTTTCACTGGTAAATACCTGCTTTTCGGATTTGGGATCGTCGTAGAAGCGTTGCAGATTTGGATGGTTGCTGAAGGGGTCATCGCATGGCAAAACGCGCGTGGAAATTACCCAGAACTCCCACCGTTGGAAAGCGTTGCTGCTGATTAATTAAAAGACATGGACATAGACATTGAAAACTCAGTGTAGGACGAAACCACCAAACCGCAGGAGAAGATCACAATGAACGGAACAAATAGACAGCATAGATTAGAACAATTGCGACTCCACGAGGCGGAAGGGAGTTTGACAGAACAAGAACATGAAGAGCTTTTAAGTATCTTCGCTGAGTTAGATGCTGAGGAAGCGGAAGCATTGAAACCAGGGAAGGAAAAGAGTCAACAGTTACAGGAAGAGAAAACCGCACTTGAAAAAACTGCTTTGCAATTACAAGATATTGTTACTGAACACAAGCAACTGCTAACCGATGCTCGCGCATATCTGACGCAACTCCAATCAAAACGCGCCTTACTTGCCGATAAGTATTATCGCCTCACCGGTCAAAACCTCTCACAAGGATAATCGAAACGAAGTGACAAAATGGATGCATCACAGCGAGAGAGGGTCCGCCAGCGTTATGCATACAGTTGTGGATATTGTAGTGTTCATGAATCAGATGTCGGTGCAACATTAACAGTAGATCACCACCACCCGACAGCCCACGGAGGCACAAACGATGATGAGAACCTCGTTTATTGTTGTCCCCGATGCAATGAACATAAAGGCGCATATTGGCACGAGGTTCAAATTCCATACATTCGCTTACTCCATCCACTTGAAGACGATCTAACCTTGCATCTTCGTGAACAACAGAACAGTGATCTTATTAGCGAAACTGCCGAAGGAACATTTTACATTCAACGCTTACGTTTGAATCGCCCTCAACTCATTGAACACCGTCGTCGTAAACATGCAGATCAAAAAACGCATAATGAGGTTTTTGCTTCCGGAATTATTTCAGTGGGTCACTTCGCTTTTGGGCTTATCTCAGTCGGTAATTTCTCTTTTGGCGTGATTTCCATCGGGATGTTCTGCTCTTGTGGCATTATATCTATAGGCGTTATGTTCTCTGTTGGTATTATCGCAATTGGATATTCACATGCTTATGGGGTCATCGCTATCGCTATAGGGAGCAAAAAGCCTTTTGAAAAAAGCACATACGTGAACGGAAAGGCTTTCGGGGTGATTGCAATCGGACGGCAGACACACGGGGTTTATTCGCTGTCTTATGGAGAGGAAGGCGAAGGCGTTTATCAGTTTTCACCGAAACGTCAAGCCCCAGAGGCTGTTGCACTCTTTACACGCTGGTTCAAGAAATTCAAAGGCGCGTTTGTCTCGTCTTCGTAAAATGAGATTTTACAGCATTTTGGAGATTAGTGAAATGGATAAACCTTACATAACTGTCCAGCGCGATAATTACACATTAACGGTCTACTGTGGAATCACACCTCTGGATTCCGACAAATGCTCACCAAACCAAGTAAGTACCCGCTGCCAATAGTCAACCACATTCGGATAACGTCCTTGTTGTGGTGTATGCCCTTCATCCTCATATCGTGCTAAAACTGCCTTTTTGCCGAGTCTACGTAAACCGGAGAACATTTCCCCTGCCTGCGGGACAGCATAGTCGTCTAATGCGCCAACAATCAATAATAAGGGTGTTTCCACCTTGTCAAGGAAAAAGATGGGGGAGTTTTCAATATATCGTTCTCGGAATTCCCAAAGGGAACCCCCCATTTTGCCCTGACTCCTCTCCGCCCAAGTGATCCAAGGGCTATCTCCACCTTCTGTTAAATATCCATAGACACTAATCAAATTGCTAACCGAGGCACTACTGACAGCAGCCGCGAACCGAGACGTTTGCGTAATCAATGTATTGACACAGTACCCTCCGTAACTGTGCCCCATCACTCCTAAACGTTTAGCATCAGCAATTCCCATGTCAACTACTGCATCTATACCAGAGAGAACACACTCGGTTAATTCCTGAATCGGTGCGTTGGTTTCCATAGGGGTATCTGGGAGAAAGACAACGTAACCTTGCTTCGTAAGCAGAAAATTATGTCCCGTACCATCTGTTCCGAAATCGTTGCCCCTGTGTGATAGAAAAGAACCACCATAAACCTGTGTGATTAACGGGTAACTCTGTCCTTCAACATAGTCTGCGGGGAACAACAATGCGCCCCTTAACTGTTTTCCAACGGGCGTCTGCCAAGTAATACTCTGAGAAGTACCGAGAGGTGCCTTTTCAATGCCGGAATTTAGGCGGGTAAGTTGTCTTGGGTTTTGAAAGTCGGCATCCGCTATCCACATCTCGGACGGATGGCTTATATCTTCAACACTATAGAAAATATCACCCGTCTGAGGTGCAACATCCATATTTCCCTTCCTATTATACACCCGCGTTTCTTCAACCAACCTCGTGATTTTCCGAGTTTTCAGGTTGATGCGATGAAGCCCATGTTCTGTCCCCCTCAATGTCTGAACGGACACCGACTCAGTATTGTCTGGTGACCAAACGGTATCTGCTTCAGCTTGTCGAACAAGCCGAACAGCACGTCGGTCAAATCCATCTGTTAGTTTTTCAATGACTCGACTGGCGACCTTAATGCGCCAAAGATGCCCTTGGGCAAGACAGAACAGATGTTGGCTATCTGAGCTCCATAAAGGCGGGTGTGAACTGTTTGCCAGTTCAACATCGGTATTCTGAGTGAGGTTTACTTGACTACCATCAACCGTCGAAATGAGAAAAAGTTCCGGTTTTGATGCTTCGGTTGAGAGGGGATACCCCTCTGTTGTATAAGCAATATAGCGACCATCTGGAGACCAACTAAACAAAAGTCCATGGAACTTAAGTGAATCCGCAATCAACTTTGGCGGAGTGCCATCAAGCGGAAAAAGATAAAACTCGTTCACCCCTTGAGCGTTTTCTAATTTCTCAAATCCCCGAAAGTTCACAACCCCGACAGTTGTACCATCAGGTGAAAGACGAAGACCAAATGGATGGAATCCTTGCGCTAACGTCTGGACTTCACCCGTTGCGACTGTTATCACGCCTACATCTGAGCGAAACCAATGTCCCCACGAGGGCCACCATAGTTCAGATTCACCTTCGGGGTTTTCTTTACTTATAGGTGTTTCTTTAGGAGCACAACTCGCAAAGACTTTAACAGATACCGCTTCTCTGTCTGGCAATGTTTCTTCGATCACCTCTGTTTCCGGTTGCAGCTTGACAACGATACGCGTTCCATCAGGTGTCCAGAGCGGCGGTGGACCGCTCTGCGAAAACGGTCGAATTGTGCCCTCACTCGCGAGTCGCGGCTCATTTTCGCCCCTTTCCCATACCCATAGCTGTGCCTTCCCATGCTTATCCGAATAAAAAGCCAGTTTCTCTCCATCCGGTGACCATGCAGGTCTATAACTTGTCCCCCAATTCGGTGTGAGATTTCGTGATTCTTCGTTCTTAACAGTAACAAGCCAAATTTCACTTCCTTCAAACCCCTTGTTCAAACCTGTTGGTAGGAAACGTTCAGATATCCTCCTTGCTTGATGTCTACGATAATTCTGAACAACAACAGCAAGCTGATTGCCATCGGGTGAAGCAGCAATTGAATGAGAACGAGAAAGAAGTTCTAAGCAAAGAATATCATTAATACTTTCCATCATATGGGTATACTTCAACATTCCATCCTTGTCTATCAAATCAAATTCTCTAACCCGGTGAGAAATCCGTAATAGCTGTCAATTCCGATTCTGCTATCAAGAGCGGCATACCTCGTAACACGCCGCGGTTTGGGGTACATATAAGATAGGTCATCGACTCAAGTATCGCAACCACAAGTTCTTTGTTACGCGGATCCGGTTTCCCTACCTCCACATAATAGTCTTCACCATGTTTCTGATAAGCAATACTGAAAATACGCCGATCTGAGACATCCCAGTCCAGCGTCTCTTCCGCAAATTTCTTGACGGATTCCCAGACTTCTTCTGCTTGGGCATCGTCTTTCGCTTTAGGGATAAAAAATTTTGTTTCTGTCGTCATCTTGATTCCTCTCGAAAATCATCTGGTACAGAGAACATTGTGATTTAGAAATTCTGAAGTGATAGCACCTATCCATCAGCTAGGCGGCTACTTTTTCGGAAAAGTAGCGATCTAACAATTCTTCCAAATCAAACAGAGAACCGTTTAAATGGACAGGATCAATTGTTAATTCTGTTGCCTCAAGGGCGAGATCATCTAACAATTCTGAGGTAATAACAGTATTGTCTATATCAAACAGATAGTGATTCAACTGCACAAGATCTGTGTTCATTTTGTCCACAAATGTTAGACCCTTTCGATTCGACGCTTTAATGTGGTCCTCAATTCGCGATGCAAGCAGCCGCTTTCGCGTGCATTCCAGAACTTCCTCAAAGATACCCTCCTCTTTAAGAAAATCATCAAAATCCCCACCATCATACTTATTCATGCATAGTCCTCCTATTTTGCCATAGATTTCTGCGTTGCCGTGCTATACTCAAATCTGTCTGTGATATCCTTTGAGATTTTTTGATAAAACCGTGTAGCAGTAATTTTATTATCACTAATGGTGAATAATACCCTCGCAGTACGTCTGCTGCTGAGTTGGCTACGAACCTCCCATAAATAGGGTTCTACTTTTCTCACAAGGGGCATACCTAAGGGCCAGCGAAATTGCACAAAGTGTATATCTCTACCTATTGATTTTCTATCCACCTCATCAAGCCCTTTGAGCCACTCTCGTACAGGCACCCGCCCTGAATCAGTACCAAAAAAAGAAACTCTAAGTAAAGGTTCACCATTCATAAGAAATAACGAAAGTTTGGATAAGTCAACTTAACACAAATTCAAATCTGGATATAAAATCAAGTGCTTCCCATTTCAAAGTATCGTAATTAACTTCACTGATAAGTATATCAGATTAGAAACGATTTTTCAAAACAAAACGGGTGGATTTTGTATCCACCCGTTGTTGGTTCAATAGAAAATTTACTAACTACATTTCATTTCCATAAAAGCCTAATATTGTGTGGAAATACCTTATGCTGGAAGCCCCTTAACAGCCGCAAAGAAATCTGCATTTGATGCGCTGAATCCGTACTGCTGTTCTACCTCTCGGATGGAGATTTCTGTTGTGAAGAGATTATCGTAGGTATCTGGGAACTCCACACCCGTCGTGGCATCTCGGAACAAAATGATGTTATAGCCGTATCTCGACATAGAACGGATCCCGTAATCCCTGCCTAACACGCACCAATTCGTTGCGAAACCGGCGAAGAGTAGATGTAAGATACGCCGCTCCTCCAAAAGTTCATGCAACTGCTGTCCAGTTGCAATAACAAATTCTTCCGGTCTTACATCAACTGCAGGGGAGACAGCGAGTTGTGAAGCAAGTTTGTCCCAATGGATACCGATCCCCGGCGGTTGACTACGAGGTCCACGGTAAACGGCGTAGTCCCCTTCACGACTTCGGAAATCGGAGGGCGGCCACGCCGAAGGTGTAGACGGTTCAGGCGGTTTGTGCCGATCAAGCTGAGGATATTGCGCCGCTACTGACGGAGAAGGGGCATGCACAATCGTCAAACCCGCTTGCCGCGCGGCATTTATCACAGGTACAACGCACTCCTTCGTTATCTGTGCTGCGCGTTCTATCCAACTCTCAATGAAATGCACGTTCCATAAATCGACGAGGACCAAAGCGGTCTCCTCAACTGGCAACGGCATCTCAAACTCGCGACGGATAAACGCCGTTTCACGACACGGCACATCTGCTGGCGTGCTATCCTGAAAGTAACGGACACGTAAATCTAAGGTTTTCATTCTGGCTCCTGAAATAGCGTCTCATCCAGCGCTGCATTCAATGTGATACCAGTGACTCTGCTTTCGCTAAAGGGTTGACCGTCCACATTCTGCACAATATGATATGGCACTTTGATACCATCAACATCGCGGTAATCATCCATGAAAGTTTCCCTGTTCACAGCCATGCCTTGGCTCATCTCGCGATAAGAGATTTTCACAATATAATACGTCTCGTCGCCAATGAAGACCTTCAACATCTCTCCAGACGGTTGTTGAACAGTTAGCACATGTGCGTGCTTACCTTGCACCTCTTCTGTACCCGCATATTGGATTGGGATATTGTTTTGTGAAAGGTTCGCCAAAAGCCATACATTCTCTCGGAAAACCGCATCTTTGAAACTATTAGCCATCTGCGGTGGAATCGGTTGAACGCCCATCGGTGTCATGGCGAATCCAGTAGTGCCATCAAAGACGTAAGCCATTTCGCCTTGGGGCATCTTCATATCCTGTCTAAATTTATCAGGATAGACGTAGTACGATTTGCCTTCTACCTGCATCGGTCCTGCGGGTGTATTGGCAGATGCGCGCGCTTCCATGACGATATTTTTCACCGCTTGCAGCTTCTCAAGACCACCGTGTGCCTCGACTGCTGCCGCAAGGATTTCTTTGGCTTTCGCCATATCCGCTTCACTTGCCTCTGGCATCGGTTCCGCAGGTGGCGGTGCCGGTTGCGTTATCTCAATCTCGTTAACCTCACCGAACTCATCAAGCGGCCGGTCGAAACTATCTTTATTTCCGACAGTGACAATCGTGAGCGCATCGGGGTTGAGGTATTTTTGTGCAACTGCCTGTACATCTTCCGCTGTAACCTTAGCGATATTATCAGTGAAGGTCTCAAGAAAGTTAGGTGCATAACCGCGATAATCGAGCATCATCTGCTGAAATGCGATTTGCGAGCTGCTCTCGAAACCGAACACAAACGAATTGACAAGCGAATCTTTAGTGCGCTGCAGTTCCGCCGCCGGTACAGGTGCATCTCGGAGTCCCTTGACGACATCCACAATAAGCGTGATCGCCTCTGCGGTTTTATCGGCGCGGGTTTGCGAATAGGCGAACCACTCCCCGGGATTTGTATAGTACGATGTGTGCATAATACTGCCCACCATATAGGCAAGCCCGTGCTTCTCGCGTACTTCCCGCATAAGACGAGAAGTGAAACCTCCCTCTCCGAGGATATCGTTCATGACACGGAGCGCGAAATAGTCTGGAAAGTCGGGAGTCCGTTTGATACCGAAATGTCCGATCAACATCGTCGTCTGATTTAGATCCTTGAAGATATAATTAACAGATGGACCGGGTATAGCGTCGACGGTTGGAATGTCTGGAAACATGAGTGCTGCGGTTTCCCAGCCTTCAAACACTTTCTCAAGTTGGGCAATTAGGGTTTCTGTATCAAAATCACCGGTAATCGCGAGCATCATATTGTTGGGATGGTAATACTTCGCATGGAACGTTTTGAGATCGTCAACGGTGATACTTTCTATGCCCTCAATTTCAGCATACCACCCGAAGGGATGGTCTGTCCCATAAAGGAGTGCCGAGAAGTTTCGCCATGCGAGTTGAATAGGATTATCGTTCCGTCGACGGATCCCTTCAACCGCTTGCTGCTTGCGAAGTTCCAATTTATCCTCACGAAACGCAGGATTCCTAAGGACATCTGCAAAGATTTCTAACCCTTTATCAATATCTTCCGCGAGTGTAGAGAGGTTGATTGTACCGTATTCGCGGGACATGCCGACCTCAACGGCAGCTGCCATAGATTCCAATTCCTCGTTCAATGCATCTGGCTCACGCGACACTGTCCCGCCAGTCCGCATAACACTTGCAAAGATTGAAGACAATCCCACCTTATCCGCTGGATCATAGATATCTCCGGTTTTAATCAAGCCATTGATGTTGAAAAGCGGCAATTCATGGTCTTCAATCAGGTAGAGTTTCATCCCGTTTGAGAGTACCCGTTTCTCTGGAACTGGCGGTTTAAATTCGATCGGTTCAAAAGTAAGTTTTTCGTGGGGTTTCGCGAGTGTAGACGAAGTGCCGCAAACCATGAGGCAGGCAATCAGGATTGCGATGATAAGCCTTGAATAGGTTTGTCTTTTCATTGTTCATTACCCTCCGTATTTTCACCGGCGGGTGCTGCTGCCTCTTTTTTAACGAGTGTGCCGACGGTGCGGTTGCCTTTCGTGAAATAGGTTTTTGCGACTCTCATGATGTCCTCTGGCGTAATTTTATACATATTCTCACGCCAACCCAATATATAGCGCCAGTCGCCGGCGATCCCTTCATAGAAAGCCAACTGCTGTGCCATCCCGGCGTTTGAACTCAGGTTCCGGATGAAACCGGCATCAATCTGCTTAAGGATGCGTTTAAATTCCTTTTCCGCGACAGGTTCAGCTTTAAGCCGTTCGAGTTCTGCGTAGACAGCTTCCTCAACATCAAGGGTTGTGTTTGGTGACCGTGGTGTACCATTGACGACAAAAAGATTATCGTAGCGTGCCCCTGGATACCCATTTATTGAATTAACAGAAACGGCTATACCTTCCTCAACAATGTTCTTGTAAAACCGAGAGGTGCGTCCATCAGAAAGGATAGCACTAATCATATCCAACACATAATCATCAAAATGCGGGACTGTCGGTTTATGATACCCAATCATAAGTTGCGGTTCAGCATCAAATTCGACTTCAATCCGGCGTTCACCTTCCTGTGGAACTTCTTTCGTTGTTACCTCATTGGGAAGCGGTTGCGACTGCATATCACCAAAGTATTTATCAATAAGAGCAACGGTTTTGTCTATGTCTATATTCCCGACGATCACCATGACAGAGTTATTGGGTGCGTAGTGGACCTTGAAAAACGCTTCCGCTTTGCGCCGATTGAGCATAGCAATATCTGAGGGCCAGCCAATGATTGGCATTCCGTACGGATGTGCGGTGAACGCAGCGGCGATAAACTGTTCATAGAGTTTACCGCCCGGGCGGGTATCTACACGCATCCGGCGTTCCTCTTTAACAGCCTCACGTTCTACATAAAATTCACGGAGGACTGCGTTCTTAAGCCGATCGGACTCAAGCATCGCCCACAGTTCTAACTTGTTAGATGGCAACTCCACTGTGTAAATGGTATAGTCAACGGATGTCCCGGCATTGAATCCTGTGCTACCGTGTTGGGTATAGATTTCGGTATATTCACCCGTGACGATCCACTCCTTCGCGAGCTCCTGTTGTTCTTTGAGTGCCGCTTCTAATTCGGCGATTTTGTCGGCATCCCCTCTTGAGCCTTTCGCACGTTCCATATCAAGCGCATCACCTATCCGATCAATTTCAGCAAGTACAACTTTCTCTTTTTCATAGTCCTTCGTACCGATTGTCTTAGTGCCTTTGAACAGCATGTGTTCTAACATGTGTGCAATACCGCGTGTATCGTCAGATTCATCCACGGATCCGGCTTTAAAGAGAATGTAGGGCGCGATTGTCGGCGAGGTATCACGTTTAATCATCAATAACTTCAGACCGTTGGGAAAGACATGTTCTACTACACGGTCTGCGAGATCTTGTGCTGATGCTATCCCAGTTAAGGCAATAAGGGACAGAATCAGCAAATAACGTATTAGTTTCATTTTAATATAACGGCAGTTTTTAACTCAGAAAACGCCGCTTCCTCTCCATATAAAAAACCCTCAGTCATGAAATGGGGTATAGAATTTTCTCATATAGACTTCGAGAGAAAAATGAGATAATAGGTAAGCAGAAAGGAGCCTCGATTGAAGGATCGAGGCTCCTTACGCTTTCTTATTTTTCAAGGTCCCCGAGTAACCCGACGAGGGCAAATCTGATGTGTGACGAGAGGGCGGAGTTCTCTGCGCGGAGGTCTGCGCCTTCTTCATCAGGATACATAACGTGTGCCGCGACAGCGCGCTTGACCCACCGTTCTGCTCGGTCATCGTAAGGGATATATTTTTCTTTGGGTGCTGTGCACGCTGGGCACTCTTCTGGCGGGCTATCTGCTTCCTTCCACAAATAACCGCAAGCAACACAAACAAACATGGTAAAGTCCTTTCTCTGTTCCTCAAGTAGATTAATATTTTAATACGGAATTATCAAAAATTAATCTTTGGGAAATCGAAGTTATGGGTTTTAAAAATTATGATCAATGCTTGCATTTTATCAGATTACGTAATGAAGTGCAAGCATTAAATTTAGTTTAAGAGACTCACTATCTATGAAATTGTCCGACCTTTAATTAATTTACGGACTGTTCCTTAAGTTCGGCAATGCGATCACGTAAAGCGGCGGCTTCCTCATAATCGAGGTCTAAAGCGGCTTTTCGCATCTGTCGCGTCAGGTCAGTAATCATCGCTTCAATATCTTGCGGCTCCATATCTTCAACAACAGCGGGTGGCTGCTCCGACTTCTTCGTATCGTACTCGGTTTCCGATTCAGCGATAAGTTCCTGAATCGCTTTCTGAATGGTAGCCGGTGTAATATTGTTATCTGCGTTATATTGTAGTTGCATCTCGCGACGGCGATGTGTCTCTTTCATTGCTTCTTCCATTGCTTCTGTAACATTGTCCCCGTACAAGATGACTTCACCATCAACATTTCGCGCAGCGCGTCCAGCCGTCTGCACAAGAGAGCGGACAGAACGTAGAAAACCCGGACGATCCGCGTCAAGAATCGCAACGAGTGAGACTTCTGGCAGATCAAGTCCTTCCCGAAGGAGGTTGATCCCGACCAACACATCAAAGACCCCCTCTCGGAGTTGGCGTAGAATGCGCGCACGATCGAACACGTCAATTTCAGAATGCATATAGTCGGCACGGACCCCCGCTTCGGTTAAGTACTCGGTTAAGTCCTCCGCCATCCGTTTGGTAAGCGTTGTAACAAGGACACGCTGTTTGCGCTTCACACGCTCCTTGATCCTGCCGATGAGATGGTCTATCTGTCCTCTTACGGGGTGAATCGTAATTTCGGGATCAATGAGTCCCGTCGGACGAATAATTTGCTCAACGATTTGCGCGCTGTTTTCCATTTCATAGGAACCCGGTGTCGCAGAGACAAAAACGACCTGATTGACGCGTGCCTCAACCTCGTCGAAACGGAGCGGACGGTTGTCCAAGGCGGAAGGTAGACGGAAGCCATACTTCACAAGCGTTTCCTTTCGAGAGCGGTCGCCCCGATACATACCACGCAGCTGCGGAATCGTAACGTGGGATTCGTCAATAAAGAGCAGAAAATCGTCAGAGAAATAGTGCATGAGGCAATAGGGCGGATCCCCCGGTTGCAAGCCTGAGAGATGCCGTGAGTAGTTCTCAATACCGGAACAGTAGCCCACCTCGCGCAACATCTCCAGATCAAAGCGAGTGCGCTGTTCAATGCGTTGCGCCTCTAACAATTTATTCTCTTTCTCAAACGTTAGAATACGGTCTTGGAGTTCAAGTTCAATATTAATTAATGCCTGATCAAAGATTTCACCATCAGTCATGAAGTGCTTTGCAGGATAGATTTCAAGAAAATCGCGTTGTGCCAATACCTCTCCGGTCGTCGTATCCATCTCACTAATACGATCAATCTCATCACCGAACAGCTCAATGCGATAAGCGTTCTCACTATAAGCGGGAAACACCTCAACGACATCACCACGCGCGCGGAACACACCTTGCCAAAATTCGACATCGTTGCGGACGTATTGAATATCGACTAAAGCACGTAGGAGTGCATCACGCCGGACCACTGCTCCGACTTCTATTTGAACCCTCTGGTTTTCAAATTCATCTGGTGACCCAAGACCATAAAGGCAGGAGACACTTGCGACAACGATCACATCGCGACGCGATATTAAGGATGCTGTCGAAGCAAGCCGCATTCGCGTGATTTCTTCGTTAATGCGGACATCCTTCTCAATGAAAGTGTCAGTAGACGGAATATATGCTTCCGGTTGATAGTATTCATAATCGCTGACGAAATAGTGAACGGCGTTATTTGGGAAGAACGTGCGGAATTCGTTATAAAGTTGCGCCGCAAGTGTTTTATTCGGGGAGATAACGAGTGTGGGTAACTGGACGTTCTGAATCACATTCGCCATCGTGTAGGTTTTTCCCGAACCGGTCACGCCGAGAAGCGTCTGTGATTTGTCGCCGCGTTGGAGACCTTCAGTCAGTTGGTCAATTGCTTGTGGCTGGTCGCCTTCGGGTGAGAAATCTGAGATGAGTTCAAATTGCTGTTCACTCAATTCGGGCTCGTCATCTTCTATGGCATCAATTTTTGTTAGCAATTCCCAATTCTCTCGCATTCCTGAACGCTCCTGTTGCTATCTATGGAGATTACAAAGTCCGTCGGGTTCCTGCCCTTGAATAAAAGGTTCACGGCTAATATTTTCCTCAGGACATTTATCCGCATTCCTGAGGCGTCCACTCTTACTATCAATCTCACGAAAGACAATTCCATCAGGTTCAGGAAACGATTTCTCGGGCCCGCGTGCTGCCTCAACCATGAATTTTGTCCAGATGGGTAACGCTGCTCTGGCACCCGTTTCATTGTAGTTGTGACGATTCCGCCGATATTCATCGAATCCCACCCAAACACCAACAATCAGATCCGTGGTATAACCGACGAACCAAGCATCTACATTCCCATTAGTCGTCCCTGTTTTCCCAGCTGCCGGTCGGGTCAGTCCACCCTTGATTGCGCCATGACCGGTTCCACTCTTAATCACGGTCTCCAGAAACGAAGTAATCTGGTATGCGATCTTTTCATCTAACACAGGGGTTTGCTCAGGCTGATAGTCGTCAGATGGATAGATACGTCTTCCTGTTTTATCTAAAATATATTGAATGTGTACTGGTTTTGTCCGGATGCCCCCGTTTGCAAAGACTCCGTAGGCGGCGGTTAATTCAAGGACTGTCATTTCAGATGCGCCTAAAGATAGAGCGGGGACTGGTGCCATAGAACTTTGGATCCCCATCCTTCTCGCCAGATCAACAACGCGATTTATCCCTTCCCACTTACCATTTTCGGCGATCGGGGTCTCCAACATTGCGCGTGCTGTGGGTACATTAATCGATTTCCTTAGAATTTCTCGGATGATGACGGGTTCTTCCCTAAATTTATCACCATAGTTGTCTGGATACCATTTTGGTTGCCCTGGGAACGGAACAATGCCCCACCTCTCATCAACGATAGGTGTAGCGGGTGTTACAATGGAAGGCTCTTCTAATAAGGCAGCAAAGACAATCGGTTTGAAAGCAGAACCCGGTTGTCGTCCGCGCAGTCCAGGCCCTCCAATAGCACGATTGAAATAATTAATCTCAGTCTCAGTGATGTAGTAATCGCGACCCCCTACCATCGCTTTGACGTGTCCGGTTTTCGGTTCATAGGCAATGAGTGCTGCTTGTAAATAATCCTCAATTGGATGAATTCCGTTCGGGTTCCGTTTATTGGCATCATAATTGGGAAGTCCTCTTCTTGCACCATATTCCGCATCCATTGCACGTAAATGCGTCGCGACGGCTTTCTCGGCGACAGATTGCATAGACATATCAATTGTCGTGTAAACCTTCAATCCACCACTATACAAATTCTTTTCGAGATCTGGGATCCGAGCGAGTTCTTCAAGGACGTACTGAAGAAAATGTCCTGCCTCGTTTTGTGCCGTTTTCACACCACTGCCGTGGGGATTTGGTGGCAGAAGCGGGGCATTTACGCTTGCAAGCCATTCAGATTCGTCAGCGATATAGTCTTCCTCTAACATTTTACCGAGTACTATATCACGCCGACTTTTCGCCTTATCTGGATTGAAAAATGGCGAAAAAGCGGAGGGACCTTTCGGGAGTGCAGCAAGCAAGGCACACTCATGGTTGTTGAGTTCGGATACCTTCTTCCCAAAATAGCCGAGTGCTGCTTGTTGAACACCGTGGAGTGTTTTACCACCAAACCTTGATCTGCCTAAATCTACATGGTTTAGATAGCGTTCTAAAATCTCATCCTTTGAGAAAGTTTTCTCAATTCTAACTGCGAGAAGTATCTCGCGAGCCTTTCGCACATAATCCCTTTTCGATCTCACCTCAAAGAGGTAGATATTTCGTGCCAATTGTTGGGTCAGAGTACTCGTCCCTGCCAAACGTTTATTGTACAACAGCGTGTCTTTGAACGCTCTTGCAAGTCCAAGGATATCAACCCCCCAATGCTCCTGAAATCGTCGGTCTTCAATAGCGATGAACGCCCCTTGTAATCTCTGAGGCATTTGGAGTAGCGGAATCAATCGCCGCGTTGTGCCTTGATCCTTGTCAGCGATGTCAGCGATCTTCTCCGGTTCAAGGTAAAAGTGCCGGCGTACAGAATTGTTCTCACCCCGAATAGATGCGATTTTTCCGTTCTTCACTGAAATCTGGACATGTCCCGCCTCGATATCCAGGTACGGATATTCAAATTCCCGTAAATGGATGTGTACTGCCCCGTTCTTTTTTTCAGCATCCAACATCACAGCGTACTCTGCGGGTTGGCTCAATCTCGGAATGATTTCTGCGACCTTCTTATATTCCAATCGCTCCAATTTATCGATTAAGAACGCGCTTTTATCTGCTTCTTGCACTTCGCAAACCGAAGAGTAGACCTCAAGGTGTTGCTGCCATACCTGCTCGGCATCGTATTCAAGCCGCTCTTCCAACTGGATAGCATACACATCTTCCCAACATCCAATCAGCATACCACCTGCAAACCCGATGCCAGCGAAAACCGCCATAGATGCCAGAATACATACAACCCAAAATAAGGTTAGTAAAACTTGAAAAAAATGATAGAAAAATCGACGCATTTGCCTCTTCGCCTCCTGCGTGGTATTTAATAGAAAGATAAAAACCAGATAATGGAATTTAGGGAGTTCTATCTACATCGTCTTTCCGTACCCTCTTAATCGTACACCCCACTGCCCTCGTCTTTTTGGACTTTTTGGGAATATCTTTTCCCGCGATCACTAAATCCAAAGTGTCTTTAAGATAATGCTTCGTCGGTTCCTTTGAACTGTTATCAATGGCACCGACGTAGCGGAGGACGCGTTTCGCATCAAGAAGAAATACCTCTGGTGTTCTCTTCGCACGAAAATAATCAGCGATTTTATTTTCAGGATCTTTTAGTACAGGAAATTCAAAACCGTGTTTCTTATTGTATTCAGCAATTTCTTTAATTGTTTCTTGTTTATTTGAATTGATCCCGATAAACTGTACCTTTTTCTCGTACTTTTCGTTGTAAGTCTTAACCAAGGCGACAATCCGCTCCGCATAATCAGTCGCTATTGGGCATTGCGTCGCGAGAAAGAGGACCACGGTAGCGGATTTCTCCTCGCTCAACTGATACAAAGCGTGGGACGCGCCGTCAGGATCTTTGAGGGTAAAATTCTTGACGATCGTGTCAAGTACGACCATCTCTGACTTTTCTTCGGTAACCCCTACTGCTGTAATTCCGATACATATAACTATTGCCACATACAGGCACCGGGGAGGCATGAAGATAAGTAGACCCTTCTCAACGAGAAGGTGAACCTTAGGAAAAAAATATGTAAATAAATTCAGATTTCGCATTTTGAAATTTCCATTATTTCCGTTAAATTAAAACGTTAATAACGCGATTCGGTTTTATTTTTTTTTGATTCAGGTATACACCGAGATAAAATATTAATTTTTTTCTTGCATTCTTAACGTGCATGTAATATAATATATAAATGTAAACTAATCTATGTTAGGAGATTCCTCATGGCAAAGTATTTGACGGCGCGACAACGCGAGATTTTTACCTATATTCAGCGGCGTATCAAAGAAGGGTATCCGCCAACAATCCGTGAGATTGGTAGCAAGTTCGGGTTCTCTGAAAAGGCGGCTCACGACCATCTTAACGCGCTGGAGAAGAAAAAGTATATCGGACGAGAAGAGGGTAAACCCCGCGCGATTTCCATCTTGAAAGAGGCAGATCCGAAACTTCAAACCAGCAAATGGTTGGAAGGGCAGAATGCGAATCCGAATTTAGCGGAAACACCACGTGATATTATAGAAATTCCGATTTTCGGACACGTGGCAGCTGGGACACCCCTGCTGGCATCACAGAACATTGAAGGTACCCTTCCTATTCCAACACGTATGGTAAACAACCACGAGTGCTTCGCGCTTCGTATCATCGGCTCCAGCATGGTCGGTGCTGGAATCCTGGAAGGCGATTTTGTTATCGTGAGAAGACAGGCAAACGCTGACCCTGGCGATATTGTCGTCGCACTCGTTGAAGATGAAGCGACTGTGAAACGCTTCTACATTGACGGGGAACGGGTCCGACTTCAACCGGAAAACCCAGCCATTGAACCCGTTATCTTTAATGTGAATGACGTAATGATACTCGGCAAAGTCATTGGACTGCACCGAGAAATATAGCAACCTCCTTTTATCCCAATCGTTCAATTGATGGGCAGAACAGCGTATCTGCCCATTACCTCCCCAAGTTTCTACTCCGAATCGAAAAAATCGGTCAGTTCGTGTAAGTGAGAAAGTTTGACATCCACCATAGACGGATCGGGACACGTTTTCGCCTGATCGCCCACAAGCCACGCTGTCCAGAGCCCAGCGTTCTTACCGCCGACCATATCCGCGCTATAACTATCACCAACATAGATAGCGTGTGCAGGGACAACGCCCAATTCCGACAAAGCCGCTTCAAAAATACGCGCGTCCGGCTTCGCTATCCCTAAAACCGTAGAATCTATGATCGCCTCAAGCAAAGGGGTGAGTCCATATTCATCACACCAACCGCGGGTGTTCCCAAAGTTATTGCTAATGACAGCGAGTTTATAGGTGCCGTGAAGCGTTTCCAACCATCGCCGATTTTTTTCAAGACTTTTGGCAGCTCCTGTACAGAACCACTCAACGTACGCGTCTTTCATTTTTTTGCTCAATCCTAACCGCTGATAAATCCCCACCGCGATCGCTTCAGTCGTCTCTCGCAACGAGCAACGCGCCGCGTATTCAGAAGCGACCACTCCAACCGGCAGCATTGAACCATCTTGATAAGACCACTCATGCGAAGCGTCTCCGAGAGCGAATTCTGTTATCGTCGCTCTATCAGCCTCGTCGAATGCTTCACGCGTAATTTCTGGGTGTCGCTCATGGATAAATTGATACGCTCGTTCCAACCAATGGATGCCATTTCCATCCAAAGTCCCGCCGAAATCAAATATTAATGCGCGGATATCCCTCATTCGTGTTCCTTTTTTCTATTTTATATCAGGCAGCATGTACCTGTTGATGTAATTTAGTCTCTAATGCTTTTACAATTTCAGCGGTGCTAATTTCCGTCATACAGAGATGTGGTGCATCCTGGTGGTGGCACGTCCGCTTATAGCACGGACGACATTCGACCGGTTTCTCAATGATGGTATGTCCAGTGCCGTAAGGCTTATGGCGTACCGGGCTGGTTGGACCGAAGAGCGCTACTGTCGGTGTACCTACCGCCGCAGCGATATGCATCGGTCCGCTATCGCAAGTCAAACATACCTCACATCTCTCTAAGAGTGCGCCGAGTTGCAAAATTGATGTCTTGCCGACAAGATTAATTATCGGTAGTGAAGTAGGCAACGCTTCCACAAGTGCCAACTCATTCGATGAACCTGTTAGGACAATTCTCACATCCGGTGCGAGGTGTGCAATTTGCTCGATAACCGCAGCGAAATTTGCTATATCCCACTGCTTTGTACGCCATGTTGTGCCTAAATTGAGAGCGATCAGTCTATCAGTCAAAGAGACATCTTCAATATCCAGAAGGTCTTGAATTATTCGCCGCTCAGTATCTGTATGCCAAAACTCCAGAGAATCCAAATTTGTATCAATATCAAGCAGTTGGAGTACCCGTAAATACCGATGCCCCTCATGAACACTTGTATCGTCTTTGCGAGATGCGGTTAGCAGCATTCCACGCCCGTTGACGTTGGTTCCCACACGTATTGGTACCCTTGCAAGGAATGGTAGCAAAGCGTTTCGGAACGAGGTAGGATGTAACACAACAGCGACATCAAATGCAGCCCTACGTATCTGATGGATCAATCCCCTGAGAGACCGATAACGACCACGGTTTTTGGTATCAACGATGCAAGTATCCACATAAGGATGGGTTTCCATTAAATCCGCTACAAGCGGCCGCAACAGGAGTGTTAAATTAGATTCGGGATAGGCACGTTTCAAGGCACGCAACGCGGGTGTCAATAGCACCATATCGCCGATCCAACCGCCTGTCTGGCACACCAAAATATTTTGCATCGCAGCACCGGTGAAAAGACAACAAGATACGCAACGGTTTTCAGGCTTAGAAGAAAAACGGGTTTGACCAAGCTTTTTTGCCGGTTTCGTCTGTTATTTCAACGCGAACGTATTTCGCCCCGTTCGGAACGCTATAGGTCGCCTCAGTCAAGAGTT
>PYJC01000159.1 GCA_003635255.1 Candidatus Poribacteria bacterium
AGTCGGTGTTCTGGCGCGCTCCGCGACGGCTTGCGTTCTCCGTGCCCCACGGCTGCGGCGGACGGTCCCTTTTCGGTTCATCCATCTTCACACGCCCCTTGATGCTCGGGCACGCTCTGGCAATAGACGGAGTGAGAAATTCATCTCCCGTTTGTGTTCGGTACAGGTCGATGGCTTCTATTAGCGTTAGTCGCGGTGCCGCAGTGATCGGAAGGTTCGTTTTAACCCAATTATCGAACGCCACCTGACTGTTCTGTTGGTCTGTCCGATTGGCAGTCTCCTCTTCAAAACAATAGTCGGTGTAGTTCCCTTCCTTATCCCGACACAACACCTTGATTTGATCCTGCCAGAAAATTTGAGTGTTCTCATCCGAAAATTCCTTGAGTGTTGGGAACTCCCTCTCGCTCGCCCCGAATGTTGAGAACTCCCTCTCGCTCCGCCTCGGTGTGAGTGTCAAGAGGGTGAAGTAGTCCATAATACCCCTAGCTCTCCTTCCGTAAATTTCACGGCTCATTTTAACATCGTCGGCTATTGTAAGCATTGATATTTCCTCCTTTTAGTCTCTTTCGACATAGAGAAATCCCTTTCTAACGAAGAACTCATTGATCAGCCGTGCATCAACGAGTGTGTTGAGTGCGTTGTAGGCACTTTGTCGGCAGATGTCGCACGTTTGACGCATCTTCACAAAGTCTATTTTGTCAGAGTCATTAAAACACAAGTAGAGTGCAACTTTGAGAGCGGTCGCACTGAACTTGTGAGTGATACTTTTTACCAGCAGGTCTCTGTTCACCTGCACCTCACCTTGTAATTCTTGCATGATAACCTCCTATGCTTTTGACTCGCTATTGTATAAGAAAGTTGACACATTGCCAATGATTTTTAGGCAATCTGTCAAAGAAAACAGCGAAAATGGGCGAAAAACAGCGAAAATGGGCGAAACCCTTGTGAAATGTGGGTTGAAACGTCTTTTGACCGCTAAAAAACGCCAATAGTGAACATAAAAACGAACAACGGAAAAAAACTATTTTTTTAATTTTTTTATTTTAAATAATAGAGACCCGCGTGAGTATCGCTAGTTACAAAGTTTCGCAATAATGAAAAAGCGTCAAAAAATACGCACCCATACCCGCCTTTGACTGATTCGGTGTGCTTATGTGGGCTTGTGTTATCGGCAGTGGGGGCGTGTTTTGGGGGGGGTGTTGGGGGCGTGGGGGCGTGTCATCACTTCTGATAACCGCTTGACCGTGCTTTCAGGTAGTCAAAAGTGCGTTAAAGCCTTGCTATGACTGTGTTTGTGCGTGTTGTGCTAGTGCTGATAATAGAAATTATCGGAAATCAGGGCTTGAACTATTATAATGAACGTGCTAAAATGAACACGTACATCCACGCAACACGCGCGGACGAAATCCACACGCACGGGCGCAAACCCGCACCAGTAAAGAAAACTAGGAAACTAGGCTTTTCGCGCAACGGGGGCACCGTGCCAGCGAAACGGGAGATTAACCATGCGTTTAACGGGTAATTACACCGTCTCACAGTTTGCCGCCGATTTCAGTCACTATCTGAAATTGCGAAAGCAATACGTGACAACGGGAAAACCGAAGATTAGCGTTGTGTCCAGAGCGCACCCGCTGACGTTGCAAAGCATCATCTCAAGTCAAATGATCGACAAGTTGCAACCTGCTGACTTTGAGACTCTCAACTATTGCAATCAACAGCGATAACCACACACGCGGGCACGCCTTCGCGGGCGTGTCCACACTCACACCAACGGGAGATAAACCGTGAATACAGTTTTGATCGCGCAACTGATCGCTTGCCTAGCACCGATTTTAGCAGCTATCTATATCTATGTTGAAATTCAGGACATCAAGCGCACAGTGAGGCGTTGGAGATTCCACGAAACACTCAACCCCACCGTGCCTGAACGTTTCAACCCACTAAAACCTTAACCACCCACGCGGGCCCGCACACGCGGGCCCGCATCACACACACGGAGATTTTATCATGGCATTTGACCGTGACATTCAAGACCGCCTCGAAACGTTAGTTAGCGACCCCGAAATTCAGCGTCCTGACTTTTGGACGCAATTCGATAACCTCATTGAAGTGATCGGGCTTGCCAAATTCGGCAGACAGGGCGAACTTCAAGACGCAATCCTGATCAAGAGCACAGGCGGCCCGCACGTTGAACTTCACACCCGCACCAATCGGATTTATGCGTATCACGCGGGGCAAAACGCAGAACATTTGATCACTGTTGACATGAAACACGCAATCCTTGACCACTACAAAGAGATCTGGCGTTTGTTGCCAGAATAACCCAACCCAACACGCGGGCCCTCACGGGCCCGCATCACACACCACAGGAGAGAATCACATGAAACGCTTGATTGAAGAGCACCTGATCACCCTAACCGCTTCAAGCACTGCTATTGCCAAGACGATTGAACGTGACAGCGAGGGCGAGCTAGCTTTGGGCGTTGACGAAGACACGATAAAGAGCACGCTTGACATTTTCGATCTGATAGCGAGTGCGGCCAACGAAGTCAGAAGTGCCTACCGTCTCATGCAGATCGAACGCTTGAGTGCTACTTTCTTTAGACTCAACGAGGGCGAGTTTGAGATTGCCAACGATGTAAATATCAGCGATAAACGCTTTATTTGTGGCATGGACGCATCGCTAGACCGTCTTGAGACCTTTGGGCATAGCTTAGCAGAAAACGAGCATGCTAGGATTGCCATGATGATTGATGACCCCTTGTTGACCAACACGGCAGTCACTTACTTTGACCCCGAAGGATATATCGGATATACCGAAAACCCTGAAACCCTAGCACAAGAAATCGGTGATTGGTTTGGTGAGGAAATCGCAAAGTTGAAAGACAGCGACCCCAATCAGACCGAATCCCAAGACGACTGATAACCCAACCCACCCACGCGGGCCCGTGCCGCAAAGAAAAGCGCAAGGGCCCGCATCACTTCAGATCAAAGAGGAACTGAAAAAATGAATCTCAAGGAATTACAATTGACCCTAGACATCCCCGCGGGCGTTGACTACACCGAAGATCCAGGTTACATGGATAAAACGCCACGCAAGCCACAACCCGAACCCGTTGATTATGACGAACTAGCAAGCATGAATCTTAGCGACCTGCTTTCGCAGATTATCCGAGACCCAAGCGTAGCACTTGAAATCGATCAGACTTTCGAGGGCAACATTCGGCAGATCGCGGGAAACGTCCATCTAGCAACGATTAAAGGGCTTGGCACTGTGAGAGTCAATCAGCTACGCGCAGCGTGTGAATTGGGGCGGAGACTTGCCACCTCTATGTATGAGAAAAAGGCGGTCAGCTGTCCCGCGGACGTAGCAAGATTGATGATGCCAAAAATGAGAGATTTTCAACAAGAAGTTGTGCTCGTGCTGTGTTTGGACACGAAAAACAACATCACGCACCACAAAGAGATTTTTCGTGGCACACTGAACGCAAGCGTTTTGCAACCGAGAGAAATTTTCCGATATGCTGTGGAACAATCGGCCGCATCCATCATCATGGTCCATAACCACCCAAGCGGAGACCCGCGACCGTCACGCGAGGATGTGCAAGCCACACAACAGATGGTGAGGGCAGGAAATTATCTTCAAATTCCAGTGAGAGACCACATCATTATCGGAGATGGACAATTCTATAGTCTCAAGGAAGAGCGAGACATCTAACCCAACCAACCGCGGGCCCGCATGTCTGAATCATTCAGACGTGCGGCCCGCACCACCCAACAAAGGAGAGAAAAATTGACCACAAGACGCGTTGAACTTGAGACGATCAAATATCTCGATTGGCCGTATATCGAACTAATCTTAAAAGACGGGACGCGCTACGAAGGCTCGATGAACGATGCCAACCGCAAAAGGCTTGATTTGATGACAACTTTTCCTGAATTAGAGATTGAGATTCATAACCCGCACCACGCCAAGCTGACATCACCCGAAGGCACGGTAACACTGTATTTAGACGAAACGGGACGCTATGATGCGCTTGAGTGTCACAACCCCCACAGGTATTAACCACCACCGCGGGCCCGGCACGTCTGAATGATTCAGACGTGCGCCCGCACCATCACAAAGGAGATTAACCCAATGAAACGCTTGAACCCGAAAGGAATTAACCGATACTGTCTGAACCGACCCGACCACGAACCGCTTAATCCCGAGCTTTGGATTTTCAAGGATGCTGTAAATTTCCGAGTCTCACAAGATGACATCAACAACGGCATCCCAGGGACCAGCAAGCACAACCCGATAGCGTTGGCAATCCAAAGGCAATTAGCGGGCGCACAGGACACGGAAAACGACTGTAGAGGCGTTTGGATCACACCGATAGGGGTTTGGCTTGAAAGTGCCCAAGCGTGGCTTTGTGAAGCGTTGAGAGTGTGGAATTTCCAGTATAACAAAGGCGAGCCCGTTCAACCATTCACGGCGCGGTTACACGCAAAAGACATGATGATCGCTTCTACAAATACCATGATCGAACTTGTAGAATACCACCCCGCGGGCGAGCGCAAATTCCCAAGCGAACAGAGAATAAAGGCGATTTTGGAATTGGAAGCAAAGGAATCACGGAAATCACGCATGATCACGGGGATGTTGACGGGGCAGAGCCTCCCACTTGTCAACCCGTTTCATGACAACGAATAACCAACCCAACACGCGGGCCCTCACGCTTTTCTTTGCACGGGCCCGCACAATCACAAAGGAGATTTTTGATGTTAGCGAGACAAGTTGAGACGCACGAAGGCCGTGAAGAAATGCAACGCATGATCTATCACGGATTGAAGTTGACAAAATATCGGATTAACCTATCAGACGGGCGTTGTGGTGTCCAGTGGGGCGTAGGATATACCCTAGCGCATGATTTACTGGCAGGCGGCACCCTGGAAGAAAGGGAAATCTTTTTAGACAGCCAAGCAGACGCGATGCAATTCGTTGATGATATGCTGAAGGTTCAAAAGGAAAAGAGCGCGATAATTTACAATCTCACATCGGCAAACTAACAACCCAACCCACCACGGGCCGCTTTGTGTCAACACAAGCGGCCCACAACCCAAAGGAAAGCACGATGACACTCAAAGAACTGATCGAATGCTTGCAAGAACTAGGCTTTGATGATGATACGAAGGTATTTATTGAAAAGCCGATCGGATACTATGAGATAGGCGAGGATGATATTACCTATCATCAAGTGCACCCCGTAACAGATGATGAATTTCCGACAGACCGCCACCACTACTGCGGGAACGACTGTAATGAAGAGCACGACCACGAAACAGTAATCGTGATCAGATAACACACCACGCGGGCCCGACACGTCTGAATGGTTCAGACGTGCGCCCGCACAACTTCACAGGAGCAAGTAAAATGCTTTACCAAAAGGACGAGGTTTTAGAGACTTATCAAGGCTTTCAGATTGTGTATTGTCACGGATTCGCAGACGGGAGCGCGTATCTTGTCAAAGACGGTAAGACCGTGCTTTACGGAGACAAAGGCGTGCCAGCGCACCCACGGCTTTACCCCGCAGGTTCGCTGTTGCGTTTCAAGAACACGCACGACATGAACGACATCAGGAAATACATTGACGAACTCGTTGAACGCATCGCCGACCTTGACCAGTTGAAACTGGATTTGTGCTTAAAGGAAGAGCCACGGTTTTGTCTAGGAACAGAGAAATATAATCTGTATGATGCAGAACCCGACCCGCTTCGATGGATTGTTAAAAGGAAAGACGGGCGCATCGTGAAATTTTTTGATTGCGATGATGCCAAATGCTTCGGGGAAGGCGAGGGCTTTATCCTGTGCGATTATGAAAGCATCAAGTAACCACCACCAACCGCGGGCCGCATGTGACATAAGCGGCCCGCACAACTCAAAGGAGCAACCAAAATGTTGTATGAAAAGGACGAGGTTTTAGAGACGTATGAGGGCTATCAGATTGTGTATTGCCATGGCTGGGGAAACGGCACGAAGTATCTGGTGCACAACGGGCGCGTTGTTTGTCACGGTGACAAAGGCGTTCCTGAAATTCCAAAGGTTTGCCCAGTGGGGACGCTGTTGGCATTCAGGAACACGCAAACCGTTGATGATGTGAAGCGATACATTGACAAACTGATACAAAGGATTGTTGATCTGGAGCGGTTGAAACGGTGTCTAAAGGAAACCGAGCAGGACACGCGTTTGGTTTTAGACACAGAGAAATATCGCTTATACGACACAGGCGAGCCCGAATCATTACGATGGATTGTTTTCAGGAAAAAGGACGAGAAAATCTATCGGTTTCAGGTATGTGGCGATGCACAACTCTTTGGAGAAGGCGAGGGCTTTATCCTGTGCGATTATGAAAAAGTCAAGTAACCACCCACCCCGGGCCGCTTGTGCCACAAGCGGCCCACAACTCACAAGGAGATTAAGCGAATGGGTAAAACCCCCGACACCATAAAATACGGTCCCTATACGATTCGCAAGTGTTTTGAGGCAATCGGCAAAGAGCGCAAAGCCTACTGGGTCGTATCAGAAGGCGACCAGACGCTCGCCCGTTTCCGATCACTTGACAAAGCGAGGGAGTTTTGCGTCAACGAAGGGCAACAGACGCTGTTTGAATTAGACCCTCAAACCCGCCTGTTTTAAGGCTTGAACAAAAAAATACACGATAAAATGAACAAAAGGATTGACTTTTGTTTATTTATCGTGTATAATTGATTAACCCTAATTGAAAGGAGATTTTTGATGCTCGTTTCAGAAGCAAAGCGCATCGGCATCCAGATCACGCAGGCGCAGGCGACCGTCCTTGAGGATTCGATTCTCACTCTTGAAGCCGAACAGGTAATCGCCGACCTGAACCTCACGGCACCAGAACGTGCCAAACTGCTGACCCTGGCCGTTTACATCAACATGGCAAGGAGGGAAGCCGAACATGGCACGGAAGCACCTCGAAGGACACTTCGGATTGATGGGGGTTTCGTGTAAGCGAATCCACGATGATCTCAACGATAGCAATCGGAAAGAAGGATGGCGCAAGGAATGGGAAGTGATCGATGCACACACCGATTCATGGGGATGCACTCACTATAAGTTTAGACATCGTAAATCAGGCAAGATGATTGAGATAGGAAGCGGTGAGGGTCTTGAAGCCGCCGCAGACGATTTGCGATACGTCCCAAGCGATGTGAAACGCAAGTAATCAACCAACAACCGCGGGCCGCACGTCTGAATGATTGGATGGGTCGGCCATCGACGGCCGACCCATCCAAAGACGTTTGAAATGGTCGTTTTTCGATAAACGACCATTTCAAGGGCCCGCACAACCACAGGAGCAACCGAAATGTCTGATACGAAACAAGCGATTAAAGATGAGTTGATTGACATGATGAAAAACTATCAGCACTTGACGCACGAGGAAATTATTGATAGTGCTCTCGACGTTGAACTCACAATCAACAGCGACCGAAACCTGCTCGGAAGTGAAATCACCTTAACGTCATGAATCCCCTTTATCGTGTTGGATACACGACATAACCTGATAAAAGGGAATCACAACGGGATAACGGCACGGCTGAACGTGGACAGCGACCTATGCGCCCGTCTTGACCGTCACTATGAGGCAACAATCCTTTATTAACCCCAACCGCGGGCCGCTTGTGGCACAAGCGGCCCACAACCCAAAAAGGAGATTTGAGATGTTAGTTTCGGAAGCAAAGTTGAAATTGACGGAACACGGAGACCCGCGCCACGTCACGATTGATCACTCAACAGGATTCTGTGATTTTTTGAGGAACGCAGAATATCACGAATCATCAGAGACAAAAGCGTTATTCTATTTTTGGAATAACAACCCACACACGCACGGCACTGTCCGCATACAAAAGAATGAAACATCTAACGCTTTTGAAGCGGTTTTCAAAAGCCTTGACTTCGAGCGTTTCACAATCTGCATGATTGCAGGGCGGACACACCGAGACCGATTGAAAAATGCGCTCGCACGTCTCAGGCCGGCACATATCACCCTCACAACCCAACAGGAGCAAGTAAAATGAAACAGACGCATGGCGAAGGACTGATGGCAACAGGAGGCTACTCACTGATCGCAGAGGTGCCCTATACCGACAACAACACGTTAAAGGATGATGAGATACAGACACTCTATTATGGGCTTTGCAACACCCTGGGCCACGCGCTGCAGATCCAATCATTCCTTGATCGACAGGACAGCAAGATTAAAACGTTTGTTAAACCCGTAAGCAGATAATAACCCAAACCGCGGGCCGCTTATGCCACAAGTGGCCCGCACAACTCACAAAGGAGCGTTTCAATGTGTACCACCATTCTGTATGACGGCAACGAAATCCATCAGGAGAAAGAGAGCGGGGACTGGTTCATTGTGATGCCGACAGAGGGCGGATTGAAGGTTAAAATTGGATATTTCCCCTCTCAAGCGGACGCAGAGGCAATCATCGACACCCGTTTATGTTTTGCTGAAGTCCTCAACGACTAACCACCCACCGCGGGCCCTCAAGGAACAGCACGGGCCCGCACACATCAAAAGGAGCGTAAAAATGCACTATTTAGACCCGCGCCGCAAGGCGATGATCGAACTGGCGAGAAAATTCGCCTTAGCGAATGATGAGGATTTTCAGATCGGAGACGCAACCCTGTTAATCCGTTGCGCTGTGTTTGAAGTCGTCAAGCGGTCGGAGATACCAAAAGACCATAACCGCGCATACAAATTGGCGAATTACCTTGACTATGCACTTCAAAGGGTTTGGTTCTGTTGCAATCACAACGGTTTCACCCCGTTCCCGCTCGCTATTATCTCTGAGACGGGCGTATCGCTGAACGAATGGCGTGACATCATGCTTGAGTTGAGCACGGCACTCAAAGAGCCAGACCTCGGATTAATCTGGACACCTGGGGGCTGGGGCTGGAATCGGGCGGAAAATGCGCTTTACAACATCGTGGTTGAGAAGTATGCTAGATATACCAAAGGCGTTTTATTGCCAATACTGACGCTATAGAAAGGAGATAAAAATGTCGGGATTTACCAAAGGCAAGCTCTATTCCGGGGCGATTGTTATCACGAAGTGCGAGAAGGGTCACATTGAGGCAAAAAACCTTATAATGCCACCCGCTACCGGCGCATCCATCATCAAAAACTTAACGGCACGGTATGAAGGTGACGGTCGAAAGTGTCACTGTGGTGCCCCTTTGAAACCGGAAACCATAAGGATGAGGGACAAAGGCGTGGCTCGCTTGGCGAAAGGAACACATCCATGACGAAAGGCGTAGGGTGCAAAGTATTACTCGGCTCGGTTTGGGAGACCGCGACCATCGAAGCGATTTATACCGCAGGGGACCGCCACGACATCACCGTGGCGTTCCCTGACGGGCGATTGATGCGAATCGAATACGATGAGAGAGACCCAGAGCCAAAAATAAAGGCGATTGACAATCTGACAGTGGAAGAGATTGTTGAGTTGTATCAGGCAATCAACACAGAAGCCATGGCAGCGGGCGAGCGGGGACAGTTTGAAAGTGCCATCGAAATGTTCACTCGAGCAATCAACCTGTCCCCGAATGCACCGTTAGCGTACTACCATCGCGGGAGCATGAAACTTGCGATTGACGACAACGATGGCGCACATAACGATTTCAGCGTCTGTATCGTTCTCAACCCCGACGCGACGGGCGCGTTAAGGAACAGAGCAATACTTTACCTGCGGCGCGGGTTGATGGAATACCAAGAGGCACTCGACGACATCAACACCGCGCTGGCACTCACCAAAGGGATGGATTTGTATGAGACGCGGGGCGCAGTTCATGTCAAGATGCAGAATTACACAGACGCAATCAAGGACTTCACCAGTGCGTTGAGGCTGTCCGACGACGAGCGGGACACGATACACATATTGATGAATCGTGCGGCCGTGTATGCGTTATGTGGTGACTCTGAAAGCGCATACAGAGACTATCACCGTGTGACACAAGCCGACCCGCTCGCCTATCAAGCGTGGATAAAGATGAGCGACCTCGCCTCGAAGATGAATCGTCCCAGGCAAGCGTGGCTTGATCGGTTCGCCGCGGAACGGTGCAAAATCAGCCTGAATTAGGAGACTTAAAAAAGGCGTTTGTACGGATGTTTCGTTGACACTGTGAAAATGAACAAATAAAATGAAACTTATCTTGACACTGCATTTTAGATTGTGTATAATGTATGAACAATTCCAATGATAAGGAGATATTGAAATGTCACCATGCACAAAACCCATAATCGGCACACACCGACCCCTATGTGGTGTCGAAAGTTGCGATAACCCGATGCACCGGGTATCAAACATCGAGGGGCTAATCCCCCACTACACCGTCCACCTCATTGAAGAGGACAAATCGAAAAACACCATCCGCAGTTATCTCGCGGACATCAAAACATTTGTCAAGTGGATTGGGAATATCCCGCCAATAAAGATTAAAGCACTCGACATCGCAGACTACCGCGATGAACTGTTCACCGCTGGCAAATCACCCGCGACGATTCGCAGGGCGTTAGTCACCCTACAACGCCTGTTTGATTGGGCAATTAAACAGGGCGCAATGCTTGAGAACCCCGCGGTCAACATCAAGCCAATCCAGCAGGAACCACTCGCCCCACGCTCCCTCGCGGTAGAGGAGCAAGAGACTTTGATGATGACGGTGCAACGCATCGGCACCGACCGAGACAAGGCACTCATCGCACTGATGATAAACACAGGCTTACGGGTCAGTGAAGTGACCGCGCTAAGAACAGAGGATGTCAGCGACACCGTCACGGTACGTCACGGCAAAGGCGGAAAACAGCGCATCGTCCCGTTGAACAAGCCCGCGCGCCGCGCAATGCGGACATACCTTGCCAACCATGAGGACGAAATGCTGTTCCTCTCCATGAAGGGCAAACCACTCTCAGATCGGGGGGTTCGGTATATCCTCGACAAATACACCGACGCGGCAAAGATGGACCGAATCAGTCCACATATACTCCGCCACACCTGTGCAACCAACATGAGGCTCGCAGGGCAACCCCTTGAGCGAATCCAAGCCATCTTAGGACACACCAACATCAACACCACCGCCCGATACACCATCCCAAGCGAGAATGATCTCCGGGCCGCTGTAGAGAGCGTGGCATAACCAACAACGCGGGGGCCGCTTTTTGATAAAGAACAGCGGCCCCCGCATTCTCAAAGCATGTTAGGAGCTCACAATGGAACAAAACTTAAGGCCAGCCAAAGCACTGGTACAAAAGTGGGTAGAAGAAAACCCCAACGGCTGGATGCAATTCACGATGCGCGAGATGGCTCATGCTATGGGCGTATCGCTCGGCGCAGTCAATCAATACCTCTACGAAGTCATTGCAGAACGAGATGGCATTACTCCGACCGAAGCGATGCGGAGACGCAAAGCGCAGACCCAGGGCAGCTTCTACCAATCCAAAATTGACCGCGAGCGCGTACAACAACTACACGACGCGGGCATGAGCATTCGGGAAATCGCCTACACCATGCAAATCTCGAATTACTCGGTCCGAACCATATTAAAGGAGATTTCCGATGCTGATACGGACACAGGACGGACAGATTCTGAATAGCGACCATATTGCGCTCTTCTATTCCGAAGATGGCGTGGTCATCGCCATTTTCCCGTTTCTCGTAGAGGGATGCCCCTACGAGGTGGATATTTTTGCAAGTATCGCGATAGACTTCGATACGCAATCGAAGCGGGCAGAGGTGGTAAGAGACCTTCACGCTTTCCGATGACCTGTTTTCATCACCTCGCTGGTCGCATCTTTCCAAAGCAGAAGCGATAAAAATCACCAAAGGGAAGAAACCCGAACCACAACCACAGGATGAGAGACGGCCAATCTTTGGTGATGGATAGATGCCCTCAATCTCGCATCCGATGGATGAGCTGGTGGCATTCACGACAGAGCACGGTCAAGTCCGTCGGTTTTTCATACCCGACATCATCATAATGCCGATGATGCACCTCAAGCGGTCTCCCCCCTCCGTTGCTATTGCATGTTTGACACCTATTATCAAACCGCGCTCGCATCATTCGGGTGCGTTGCTTCCATTCAGGCGTTTGGAGATATTCCTCGTAGGGCATCCGTCGAAGTTCCGCTACCCGCCCCGGTGTGAGAGTTGGGAACGGGTCGGCTTCTGATATTTGTATGGGGGTGTGGGTGTTAATCACTGTTTGTTGCCTTCTAATTTCGTCGTCCTTTTGGTTAATTGTTGTTTGTTGCTCTGCAATTTCATTGTTCTGTTGGTTGACTTTTGCGCTTAACTGCCTGATTTTGGCTTTCTGCTGAAAATAATTTTTGACAATCCCAACGCCTTTAGGCTTGGGTCCCATGACTAAAAAATGTCGGATTTATTCTTGTAATTAGCATAGCTATATGTTATACTAATGATACCAACTCAGTGGCGGGGCTGTCACCTCGCCACACCTTTGACAGAAGGGAGTTGGGAACCTTCCAAAAGAGTTGGATATGAGTTTCAGAACCCACAAAATAGCATTAAAGCCGAACAACAAACAGCGCAACTGGTTTGCACAACAATGCGGTTATGCGCGTTTTGCCTATAACCATGCGCTTGCGGATTTCAAGGCATCATTAGATGACGATGACTTTCTATCTATTTTTACCCTAAATAAGCGGTTTAATCAGACAAAGAAAGAATACGATTGGACACCAGAGCAAGACCAACGCGCCGCATTCTATAGTATTTATGCGAACCTTGCATCCGCAATCAAGAACTGGGTTGAGAAACGTGCTAAATTCCCTAAGTTCAAAAAGCGTGGTAAACATGACTCATATACCACAGATGAGCAATCCGTTATTGTTCGTGGCAAGCGTATCAGACTCCCCAAAATTGGATGGATACGCATGTCTCAAGTATTGCGTTGGACAGGAAAAATCGTCAAGGTGACAATCAGCAGAACAGCACACCGTTGGTTTATATCTATCACGGTCGATGCGGAGAACATCAAAGCAGTTGAGCAATCAACTCACCCCGTACCGATTGGCATAGACGTTGGAATCAACACGCTGGCGACATGCTCCGATGGCACAAAGTATGATAACCCTCGTCCACTAAAGCGTTTTGAGTACAAGTTGGCAAAAGCACAACGGAAGTTGAGCCGAAAGAAAAAAGGCTCCAACAACTGGCATAAACAGGTTGCAGTTATGGCACGTATCCACTATCGCATCACCTGTATCAGAAACGACGCGCATCATAAAGCCAGCACTGCTATTGTCAACCATGCAAGTGCAATCGGAATCGAAACGTTGCACATTACGAACATGCTCAAGAATCGGAAGTTGGCAAAAGCACTTTCGGACAGTGCACTTGGCGGTTTCCTCACAATGCTAAAGACCAAAGCAGAAGCGCGAGGCATTCCAATAACGGAAGCCGATCAATTCTTTGCAAGCAGTAAGACCTGTAGCAGTTGCGGACATAAGAAAGCCGATTTAACGCTTTCAGACCGTATCTATCAGTGTGACGAATGCGGCTTCACACTTGACCGAGACCTTAACGCCGCAATCAATTTAAGACCAAAACTCGCCCCGGGGCACAGGGAGAGTCAAAACGCCTGTGGAGCGCAAGTAAGTCCTCACTCGGAGGCACGAGCCGCGGAATCAGGAAAAGTCGTTTGGAAGCAATTAACGCTTCCAATATAAGAACTAAGAATCCCAATGCCTTTAGGCTTGGGAGTATGTCAACGTCTGTGTCTCTGAGGTTGCCGATGGTGTGCTGCGCGTCGGAAAGGGTGGGGGTATTGGTCGAGCGTGATTGTTTTCTGCCTCTTGCGTGCCCAATGGCGAACCCAATGGTGAACACGACAAAGAGAATTATGATTAGGGCTGTGGTGGTTTGTTCCATGATGCGGGTTCTCCTTCGGCTGGTTTGGCATATTGGCGGATCATTACGGGAGCCACCCAGATCGCAAATCGGGAGTTCAACAAACCGCAATGATCCATAAGATTGTCGTGTAAACGGGGGTTAGCCGTAACCGTTTCAGTCCGTGTGAATGGGTGGGCGAGGCATCAGCGGGGGTAGCTTTTCTTTTCGTGAATAAAAGCCTGCTGATGTTCACACCCTCGCCCGAACGGTTGGAGACAGTATAGCAGACCCTCACAAAAAGTCAAAGCAAAAATCACATCTCACTTGGGGGAGCCGTCCGAGATGGATGCTAATATCCATTTGATGACTGAAATCGTCAGGCGGGTTAGTGCGAGTAGCAGACAGTAGAGTATGAAGGACATCGCGGGAAAGAGAATGAAGATTAAAAGTAAATCCCACCCGCTATACTCAAAATAATCTATCACCATATACTTATTATAAGCTTTTATCACCATGCTCATGCCCACGATGAGATTGATGACACAATACACCACACAAATCACTAAATAGATACGGGCTAACCATTCGGGTATCTTAAAGATGGAGTTCAAAGGGGCTTTCATAGCGTTTGTGTTGGCGGGGGATGACGGTTGATCAGACATATCAGAGGCCGTTATCCCCCATTGGCGGGGTGTTAAAGGGACGCGGCTAAGTCCTTACACCCCATAGCTACTGTTAATGGATATTGTAACTCAAGAGAACGCCTGGGGATGCCTCACCTCTGACATCGAACACGAGTGATGCCATCATAGAGGCATTTGGTATCAGTTCGATTTCAAAACCGACTTGTCCTTCTAACTGATTGTCATACTCGGTTCTGCGTCCTTGGGTCACCCAGCCGAATCGAGTGGAGAATCGTACAAATGGGGTAAATGCCACTTCCGGGTTTGTTCCTTGAATACGATTCATAATCCCAAAAGCCCCTGTGACCCCATAGGCGAAAATATCCTCAACAGTCGCCATTCCTAGATTCCCTATGGTGAAGAAGTTAAATCCTTCTTTATTCAGCGGTGTCAATCGCATTGACTCAAATTTAGCCGTGAATGCAGGGGGGAGATGGCGATTTTGAATCTTAAAGAAACCGAGACCGCCTGATATGGCAAGCTTGTGATTTTTAGCGAGACCGTATTCTATACCACCCGTCAATTCGTTAAATTCAGGGAACAGGGCGAGACATAAACCGAAGGCGGCTTCGTTAGGTGGGTGATTTTGCAAACTCCACAACATTTGAGCGGGTGCTTTAGATATGGGGGTGAGGAGCAGTAGTCCAATGAGTATTATAGTTTTCATAGTAATTTATCAAAAACGGTGGTTTTATCCGTCTCTGGTTGTGCGGTGAGATCACCGGCGAGTGTGGCGAGCAGGTAGCCCGCGAGTGTTAGTATGGAACCGAACGCCATAAAAGTGACTTTCGGCTTTGATTGTAAATCAACGGGGATTAACCGTAACCGTTTCTGCCCGTGTGAATGGGTGGACGGGGCATCAACGGGGATTGTTGATGTCACACCCCCGTCCAAACGGTTGGATATAGTATAGCACACCAAAACAAGAGGGGAAAGCAAAAATCATGACACAGGGCGGGGGATTCATGAGTCAACGTCACAGGGCGGGAGTCAAAGCACAGTATCAGATAGTATTGGTCTCGGTCTCGTGCGTTCATCTTTACCTTCCCTCTAAATCTCTCAAAACAACGCTCATCATCATTTATCTATCATCCCTCGGATCGTAACGCGCCCGACAACCGCCTCGCGTACGCGTGCGCGCGTGCGTTAAAGAGTGTTTAAAATATCTACTTAAAAGTGTTTAAAGGATGGCGAACACAGTGACAGTGCGGTTCCGTGCGGTGTACGATTGCAATTTCGCGTCAATTTTGACGCGTTTTTGCAATAAGATTGCAATTTCGCGTCAATTTTGACGCGTTTTTGCAATTGTGGATAACTTTTTTCGCAAAAATCGCCCAAAGGTGTGCTGTCACTGGTTATTTTAATCTTATGATACTCTGTGGATAACTCGGCATTTTGGGCGAAAAAGTGCGTTTTCGGTGTGAAAATACCCCAGAAAACGCACTGAAAAAACGCACGAATCAAGCGTTTTTTGCCGTCCTTTTGGCTTCAGACAAGTGACTGTGCAAGTCGTAAAATTCATCGACCCCATCTCGAAGTTGAACCAATCCCTGAATGTACTCCGCCCGTTGCTCGTCTGTCATTCCCTCCATCTTCTGAATTTGAGGCATTGATGGCTTGCGACCAACGGCATCCTCAAACGCCTTGCAAAACGGTTGATTGCGTCTCCTCTTCTCTTTCCGTTCCGCTTTCTTATCAACACCCGCCTGTCCCATCTTGGCGGTTGTTTGCTTAACGCCCGATAGGTGGACGCGGAGACCAGACGATTTTATAATGTCGAGTAGATTCGGGTCCTTGGCATCGAGTGACGCAATGCAAGCCAAGATACATCGCGGTTGAACACCGAGACGACTGGCAACCTCGCCAATGTTCAACCAGTGCGAATTACCTGACTCAAGATCGATGTTGAGAGAGGCAATCATCAGAAACTTAATCTCTGTTGAGTTACAGCCTGCCTTGCAGATGTCGGTGAAATACTCGCTTGACCATGAGAGACAATAGAGCGCATCCGTCTTTTGATAGCGCAGTAACCCGCACTTTGCACGAGCGACATACTCAATAAAGTCAGAATGAGGTAAATCGGGATTGAGAAGATACTCGCGCTGTCCAGATGACATCCCCCTGTGGACCTCTCTTTTCCAGACGGTTAATCGATCGGGTAGAGGTGAATCCGATAGTCTTTCGGTCACAAACTTTAATTGCTTCACCTTTGCGAAAAGTTTTTGAGAGGATGGAATCCAAGGCATCGTTGCCTTGGTGATACCGTTGTTGCGCTCGACTTGCATGAACCCGCCTTCCTCAAGAGATGAAAGCGCATCATAAACCGATCTTTCGCAAATGGAAATCTTGTCAGCGAGTTCAGGAACGGTAAAGGGGTGGGAAACACCTGTGTTGAGCGTACAGCCAAGCGACAGCCCCCCGCATGTCTTGATTTCGGAAGCGGTAAGATTCAACAAAGAGTTGCATAGTCTGGAATCCCACACGAGCGCGTGAAGTGGAAATGAAAATTGATTTGAAACACGATTTGAAACAGACATAAATATACGCTTTCGTATTTTTGTCTCGTATCAAACCGCATCCTATGCTATAATGGGGCACGGTTTGATAGAGTCATAGGTGATGCAGAATGTTGGCGCACTCTGCGAATAGAGCGAAACCTCACAGGAGAAACGAAATTCCCATAAATGGGTCGGCATATCAAATCAACAAGCCTGGCGGCATAATCCGCCAGGCTTTTATTTTGCCTTCCTTAACGACCGCCATCTTCAAATTTTCACCATCGGCAAACCGTCTAACCGTATTCGTTCGCTCCTCGATAGACGAGAAACCGTCAACATACCCTATTATACCAGAAAGAGAAAAAATTCGGTTGCTCCTTTATGCTTTTTTTATCTGATTTTCATGAAACTATATTTTGTGTTGACACCCTTTTGCGTTTTCCTTTATAATTCTAATCCTTGATCCTTGGCTATTTATGCTTTTTTTCATGTGCTTTTCCTTATCAGAAAAGCGCATAAACAAAAGCTTCGCAAGGCTCCCGGAACGCTTTTGCTGATGTAAACGCGTTTACTGCTTTTAATTATCGAAAAGCATTTCGATAAAGAAAAGCTCAGTAAAAGCAAGGGCAGCTCCTAGTTTTATTAGGTGCGCCGCAGGTGTTGTGAGCACCCGCGACGCTATGCACTGCCACAGAGTAGGTGTGACAGCGCTGGTTTCTATTATAGCAGATAACAAATATTAGATTTTGTATGTTATACAACGATAGAGACCAGCCCCTTACGGGACGATTGCCCGAACCCCTCCCGTTTTGTCACCCCCATCAGTCCATTTTTAATATATTTAGAGTGGCGAATCAACACCAGATGCACCTGAACCTTTGTGGGTTCTCTGTTCTGGTTGTGCGTCCATTGCGAGTCCGTCGCATTTCGGCTTTTTGCCCGACTCGTCGACGTGTCGGGCAAAAAGTCTCTGGCAATGCTTTGCCATAAATAAAAGCATTCGACGTATTCATGCCGTTTTTTTCTGACCCACAGGGTGCATAGGACGGTGACGGATAGCACGGGGCGGAATGCCTATCCCGTCTCATTGCCGCAATCACCTCTGGCGACATTCACCACCAGATCAATTACTAAACGCATGGGAGGAGATTATGCACTTTAGACAGAAACTCACCTTTATGGCGTTGGGGAGTGCGTTGGTTTTACTTAGCTTGTTTGGATGTGGTGGCGATGAGGAACATGAAAGTGATTCTGTGCTCGATGAAGATAACCAAATCCCAACCATCACCATCAAGGAAATCTCGCGCGAGAAAGTAGATGAGATTGCAGTACACGGAGAAGAAATGTGGAGTCAGGTAAAAATCAAGTGGCGGCTTTCTGCATCCTCTGCTCCGAAAACCGATCTAGCGGTTATGGTGGAAATTGGTGTTAAGGCAAACAGACATCATCTAAACATCCCTGATCGGCCGAGTTGGGTTATCATCCCCAAGTCACAGAAACATTCAGAAACGTTCAGTGACACTTTAGCTAAGAAAGGGATTATAATTCACCCTTTGCCTGTGCGCTCCGTTGTGGGAGAAGGGTTAGTACCCAACGTTAAAAATCTTCCGAGTAAGACACGCGGAGGACATTACATCCCAGAGGACTACGACTTTCCCCTATACGAAGTGGGGAAACCGTCAACACTGGTAGTGGAGGGAGAACTACTTGGTTTAACCGCCCGATTCTGGAACTCTACCCCAGGATATAGGCGTGTACTTAGGAAAAACGATGTGCTGGTGATAATTTTTACTAACCCACCTAAAAACGTAACAATCAATGGCAAGCCCGCCACTGTGAAAGGTAAAATTGCGACTCTCGCTGGTCCACATGCGGGTTCAGGATACACTAATTTCAAGATTGCATGGGATAATGGACCTAAGGGTACACCCGAGATTTACTCTACTACTTTCAATGTCCAACCATAGGTTAGTCATCGTTGGTTTATATGTCGCCGCAAATCAGTAGAGCGTTTGGAATAGGTATATCCGTTATTGCCTCACCTAATCCACTTGTTCAACTGGTAGCTGTGCCGATTTACTTTGCGATTTTTTTGCCACCCCTACTTTTGATACGATGGCTTATCAGAAGGCGAAAATCCGAGCCTCGATGACGACCAACGACCGCAAAAAATGAAAGCACCTTTGAACATCACCATCAACGGGGCCGCTTATGACACAAACTGAAGACCAAATCAGAGATTGCGTTGTCCGGTACCTACGAAAAGCATTCCGCATGCATATCATAGAGGGCATATCCGGTCGATTCCTTTTTTACATTAAGAAGGAATACCACATCCAGTTTGGTAGAGACAGAAGCGGTAGAGCAGACCTTGCGCTACTTTCAAGCGACGATGAGCCTATAGTCATTGTGGAATGTAAACGTCTTGGTTACACTGGCGAGGGCATTGAGCAATTAAAATCCTATATTAACGCGACAAGGGCACAGTTGGGGATATTTGCCAACAGCCCAAACCCCAACAACTGGATTTATTTCGACCGGGGCAACATCAACAAACTCACCGAGATAGATCGCGAGAGATTTGAAGCGCGTGTTTGGGAGGAACGCAAAGCACTACGGGACCGTGAACCACTGTTTACGACCAAAATTAAAGATGTTCACAAGGCTGTCGAGACGATTAACTCTTTTTGCAGTGAGCGCAAGGAAACATATAAACACAAAAGTGATATTAACGAATTTATCAAATACCGTTCAGCGGATAAAATTGGAATCCCGTTAAGCGAAATAAAAAAGGAACTTGAAAACTTTGACGAATAAACGTCACAATGCCCCACCGAACAAGGCGGGGCGAAATGGAGGATATTATGCACTTTAGACAGAAACTCACCTTTATGGCATTCGGTTCCATACTAACACTCGCAGGCTACCTGCTCGCCACACTCGCCGATGATCTCACCGCACAACCAGAGACGGATAACCCCACCGTTTTTGATAAAATTGTTTGTCGTCAATTAGAGGTTGTTGATTCATTAGGGACCCATCTGATTGAACTAAGTCCCTACAGATTAAAGGTTGTTGATGCCGCACAGAACCAGATGGAACTAAGGTCCTACAGCTTAGAGGTTGTTGATGCCGCACGGAACCATGTGATTCAACTAGGTATAGGTACCAACGGATCCGGCGCAAGCATAAGTATTGATGATTTTGGGAAAAACATTGTTCGGATTGGTCCCGTAATTTTTAAGCATAGCGGAGAAGGTGGCCCCAGGAGGGCAGGATGGATTTCGGTGGGGGCAGTTGGGTTAGGCGGGAGCGAATACGGTGGGCAGATACGGATTGACGACTATACGCCGGGCGATCCTGCTATCTTTGGTAATATGGGCGAACCGCCCTGTGTCGAATTAGGAGTTGATGACAAAGAGCAAGGTTTTATCCGTGCCTGGCCTTCTGGCGATACCTGGCCTGAGGCTTCAGAAACTGGGGAGTAATGCTTTGCCTTGAGCGAGCGCGTAGCAGATTGCAATCAAGATGATGATAGCCACGATGACTCGAAGGATGCGGATGAGTCGTGGAGAAGGTGGGTCAAAGTTTATCATCATGCCTCACATATTCTACTAGCCGGGCAAGAAAGGAACGTAAAAATGTTACGCAATCTATCCCTTAATTTGCTCCTTATTCTCTCTCTTTTTGTATCCGCCTGTTCACCCCCTGTTATCAGTGTGACGGAACATCAAAAAGTAACCTTTAATAAAGATTCTACCATCACGATAGCTGCCGAGACAATGAAATTAAAACGCTTTCGGTACGAACTCGAACATGCACTTTTAGCGAGAGGATACAATATTGTTACGCGAGAAGTTGCTATTATGAAATCAAAGTTAGATGTCGATTTAGATTTGAACGATAAGAAAGTTGTCGGTGATTTAGAGTCATACCATGTAACAGAGTTAAATTCGGTTTACTCCTTAACACTTTACCACGATTCAACCGTCATATACGGCACGTTGACAGACCTGAGAACAGGGCATCTGGTCAAGTCTCTGAAAGTTGCTCCTAACTTCCAGCCATTGTCCACGGTTTGTCAGATGCTTATTGACAGAATGGAAGGGTTGACTCATGAACCCAACACCCGTGTAGAAACACCAAAACTATCACGTTTGAGTTTGGTTTTAGGTGTAACCGCTCTATTTCTGCTGATGGCCATTATGCTGAGCGACTAACCGCCTTTTTTAATCGCCCTTATATTTGGCAATTGCGCCCTGCTCGGAGAGCACCTGTTCGGCATAATGCGCGGGCATCTTTGGGTCTTTCCACCTGCCCGCCTGTTGCATCTCTCTCCCTCGCATCGTCGCGAAAAAGCGCAGAAACGGTTACGGTTAACCCCCGTAAAATTGACAACAGCAGAAAAGCAGGGAGAAGCGATGAAATTCAGTATCAACCGAAATGCACTTCTCAAAGCGTTACAATCCGTGCGTGTGACGGTTGCGAGTCAGGAATCGCTTGCGTCACTCTTCGAGGTATCTGTTTCCGCAACGGATGCGGGTACGGTCGTGGTCACGGCGGGCGATAGTCGAAACACGAAGTCTACGCTTAGATCTTCGGGTGTTTCGACTATCATTCAGCGCACAATTGATGCGGAAGTCACGCAAGCGGGGACTGTGGTGTTGCCTATCAAGCGGTTCAGTCGGATACTTCAGAGTGCTACAGCCGAAACCGCAGACTTTACGATGCGGGTAAGCGGGCAGGTGGAAATCCAGTGTGGCTCACAACGGTTTCGACTCGGTGAGTCACGCGGCGATGCACGGTCTGACGATGACGAATCGGAATCGCCGTTCCGAGTAAAGATGTCGAAGATGCGATAACCCTTGAGTGGGTCGACTTATCGCGAACGAAGCGCGTAATCAAAAAACCGATTGTCAAACGAGAGCAACCAAAACTGGAACGTAGCACCATCACCCGCGAGGTAAGCCATCACCCCCCAGTTCGGATAACGGCACCGTCGAGGCTTACAGAGACCAAACCGCACTCGCTGATACCAACAGAGCAGAACGTCACACTCGACGCGGCGGCTCCCATCACAACCACCGCGGACCTTCCGACTGTCCCGAATGGACTTCCTACGGGTACGCCTTCAACGACTTTAGGTGATGGACAGCGGCGCGGCGGCGGATTGACTGATGGATTTCGGCGTGGCGGGGGGCGCGGCGGCGGGATGCGCTCGGGTATCAGAAAAACGGGCGAGACGGACGGGCTCGGTGGCGTGGGGTCGGTCGATACATCCGACTTTGGATTGGTGCCGAAAAACGAACTCGGCGCGGTGCTCCGGGGCGATGGTCCTGACATCTGGGGACATATACGCTTGATCCGACTGAAACACTCGCTTGCGGACTGGTGGCAGGACCCGACCGCAATACCGAGTTTTATCCAGTGGCTAAAGGAGAACACCCAAATCCAAGCCGACATGAAGAGAGTCAGATAAATGGAAATTACCGTAGGGGCTCTCTATCTCGTCGGAATAGCCCCTTGCTACAGAGTGCCTAGCAGACAGAGCAGAGACGCAAAGTGGTTTTTAGCGATTATTCTACAAAATCGAGACTCACTGTTTTATCATCAAACCAAACACCCGCAACCAATAACGTTTCAACTTCGGAAGACTCAGAACCACATTCATGACACCGATAATTGAAATGCACCATCACATCAAATGTCGAATCGGGAGAATTATCAAATCCGTCACGAGTCGCATCAAACCACGCTTTATAAAGATTCGGCACAGTTACATCAAAGGAATGCAGAATCGTATCATCACAATCGGCACAGAACCGAGATGTCGCACCAAGAGACACAGACGGCACAACCAACGGGATAGTCAAATGGGACGTTGGATTATCCATTTTTTAATCTCCCTTATATTTAGCGATAGCACCCTGCTCGGAGAGCACCTGTTCGGCATAATGAGCAGGCATCTTTGGGTCCTTCCATCTGCCCGCCTGTTGCATCTCCACCAGCGAAGCGTTTTTCTGTGCAAGGGAGACCGCACTCCCGACTCTCATTGAATGCCCAGAAACCCCCGAAAAGCCCGCCTTTTGTGCCCACTTTTTTATGATACGCCTCGCACTCGTAGCCGTTAGCCGTTCACGGGTGACGACATCGCCCTTCCTAATCCGTCTGAACACCGCCCCGCTGTCGATACCCGCTCGCTGTCGATAGGTCTCAATTGCGGTTCGGGTGTGTGCTGTGATGTGTAGGCTTTTTCCCCGACCCTCTTGGTCAGTTTTTGACCTGGGCACATAAAGCGATTTACCTCTCAAGTGCGAGCCGTTGACGGCGACGGCTTCAGAGACCCGTAGCAATCCATCACTCATCAACTGAATGAGCGCGGAATCTCTCAGCCCTGCGATTGTGTTGCTGTGTTCTGCGAGTTCACAGACGCGGTGCACATCATCCCAGGTAAGTCCTCGCACCTGTCCTCTCCGAGCCGTCCCCTTTCCCTTGTCCGTTTCTTTCTTTGAGTCATTGACTCGGATAGCGTGTAATGCCTCCTTTGTGATGGTCCCCGACACCTTCTCTCGCCCTTCCCACCGAGCGACCCAGTTCGCCGCCGCTACCGCGATTTGAATCGTGGCAGGTGCATAGTTCTGTCGATAAAGATGGGTGACATAATCTGCCAGCAGTGCATCCGTATTGATGCGTCCAGATAGCCACTCGGTCATCTTGTTGTATGCGTTCCGATATGCCCGCACTGTGTTTTCAGGTATTGCGGTTACGATGAGCTCAGCGGTCTCTCTGCTCATCTGCTCGGCAGGTTTTAAGGATGTCGGAGAGAACGATTCGACGGGTACAATTTCGTTTTTCATGGTGCCGTTTTTCCTTTCGCGTCTGATGCGTAAATGCGGTTATGTTCGATAAATGCCCTTACCATACATAATACCATCCCGCCCGCCATGAGAACAAGCCCCTTTTGTCGTTACTTTGTCGTTGACTTTTGCGCCCCGAAATTGTATAATAATGGGCGACTCACAACACGCTTAAAACCGCACAAACAAAGGGGAATTTACACATGCCTGTCCGATATGATGTCAAACAATCCGTCTCATTTTCTTCCGACATGGCTCACGAGATTAAAGCCGTCGCAGAACGGTTCAACCTGACGTTTTCGGAAGTCGTCCGCCAATGTTGCGAAAACGATTTACCCAAACTCATTGACCGAGAAAGTGCACGACGCAGACGCGCAAAAACCAGAGCCTGACACGCGTTGAGCGTCATCAAAAGTAACGACACACTTTTTTTCAAATTCACCGAAAGGGGGCTTATGGATGCAAGCAGAAAATCTCGCATCAATCACGCTTCGAGATTACCAGACCACCATCGTCGAATCCGTAGTAAACGCCTTTGACAGCGGAGAGAGAAGCCTATTGGTCTCTTTACCGACAGGAACGGGTAAAACGATTGTGTTTTGCGAAATCCTCAAGCGGATGGGGGTCCCCTGTCTCATCGTAGCCCACCGTGACGAACTGATCAATCAAGCCGTCGATAAACTCCGAAACGTCTATCCCGCCGCCGACATCGGCATCGTCAAAGCGAAGCGCAACGAAACCGAACATCAAATCACCGTTGCCAGTGTGCAGACGCTCGCCAGAAAGCGTCGAATCGAACCACTACGACCCGACCTCGGACTCATCATCACTGACGAATGCCACCACGCGGCGGCGAACTCATACCAGCGAATTTATCACCGCTACGGTCTGCTCGATTCCTCGCCCGACCCCGACCCGATGACCGTCCTCGATGAGACCCAAACCGTGCACCTCGGTGTCACCGCGACCCCGATGAGAAACGACAAGCGCGGTTTGGCAAACGTCTACGACCGCATCGCCTATCAAGGTGTGTATGCCGATTTTGTGAAAAATGGCCACCTGTGCGACCTGCACTTCGAGGGTGTGGTGACTTCTCTTGACCTCTCCCTGGTCAAAGACACCTTACTCACCGGGTACGGACGCGATTTCAAAAGCGATGACCTCTCCAATGTCGTCAACACGGACCAAGTGAGTTGTGACATCTTCGACGCATGGAACAAACACGCCAACGACCGCAAGCGCACCCTTGCCTTTTGCGTCGACCGCGACCACGCAAAAAACCTGTTTTATCATTTCGCGGCGCGGGGCGTTGTTTGCGGGTATGTGGACGGTGACACGCCTCTCGCGGCGCGGAAAGAGACGATCAGACGGTTTGCCGATGGTCAAATCAAGGTGCTATTCAATATCCTTGTGTTCACCGAGGGATTTGATCTCCCGTCGATTGATTGTATCCTCTTAGCCCGCCCTTCTAAATCACCGTCACTGCTCACACAGATGATCGGTCGCGGTACGCGCATCGCAGAAGATAAGACGAACTGTCTCGTCCTCGACGTGGCACACAGCCACCGTGTCAAAAAGAACAAATACGGACAGACCATCCACGCGGGAAGTCTCATCGACCTCGCTTCCCTGTTCTATCCGCCTTTGGACAAACTCGCTGATGATGATGTTCCGACCAAACGAAAACAGAATCGTAGTGGGAGGGAGCTGTGCTCCCGATTCCCAGTGGGAGGGAGAGCCTTACCCGATGAGCACTTCATCGGTGACGCACTCTCTGCTGAGAGTGTGATTGAATACTTGAGAAACTACACCCCCAAGTGGTCTTGGGAACGCAATGATGCGACCGACAAACAACGGGCTTTCATTCGCAGCCTTGTGACCCGCGCCATGCACAAAGGGATTCTCGATGATGATGAGATGATTCTATCGCTCACAGACGAGTTGACCAAGGGACAGGCAAAGATGCTAATCGACAAGCTCACCAAAATGATGCCGCTAAGACCGCAAGCGAAGCGGGAAGCAGGGCCAAACACCTGCCCGCAGTGCAACGGCTACAAAAACGAACAGTATGAAATCTGCTATCCGTGTCATCAGAAAAAGTGGGAAGATGGATGGCGTTAAGATGCGCCGCCAATACGATTCGACACGGTGTCTTTCTTCGCGGCTTTTATTCACGCTGTGCCGGGCGATTAACGATTCGATGTTCGGTCGATTATTAAACCGTTAGCCGTTTCCCGATTTGCGTATTGGCATCCCGAATGCCGTTCCGCAGCGACATGAATAAAAGCATCGTGGTGTCCATCCGTTCAGCAATCACCATTGTTATTTTGGATGGGTCTCCGTATGCCATCGATTTCCCGATTGTTATGGATGAGTTGGTGGCATTCTCTACAGAGTACGGTGAGGTCTAGTGGCCTTTCATGTCCTATAGTCAGGTAGTGACGATGGTGTACTTCAAGGGGGCCGGGACTGTTACATGCTTGGCACCTTCCGCCAACAAATCTCCTCATGTTGTTCGCACGGTGTGTCCACTCATTGGTGCTGAGATATTGCGGGTAGTTGTTCTGAGCGATTTCTCTGAGTTCTTCAATACGCTCTGGTGAGGCATTGGGAAATGGCCATTGTGCTCGTATGTGGATAACGGGGATGCAGGATATTTCTTGCCGTATCTCGGTTATTGTCTCATTCCATTGGCTTAGGAGGTCGGCAGTTGTTTCTGGATTGGTGAGATTTCCCGCCTCTAGGGAAGCAATCCTTTGATTCAGGTCGGTTATTGTGCTCGCATGGGAATTGCTTTCATTGGTGAGTCTGTTAATCTCGCTTTCCCTGTTGGTTTGTGAGGTGCTGAGTCTCGTGCAGAGACGAACTAGGTAGAATAGAATTGCAAACCCGACAACTAGGATGGCGGCGATGATTAGAATGCTGATAATTTCCACTTTGTTCTCCCTTTTGGTGATTGATTAGAAGTTGATTTTGTCACAAATCGGGGGCACCAGTCGCTTTTCTCTGGGGGATGAGGGGTTGGGAGCCAATGGGTTAGCCGCCACCTGGGGCGTTTTCCGCCTCTGTGGGTTCATCTTCGACGGGGAGTGGGTTTGTGATGGGTATAAGCGTACCCATCACGACTCATTATCTTCTTTATCTGTGTGATGTTTCCGGACGTTCTGCCATCGGGTTTGGTGAAATCCACTTTGACCCGCACCTTTTGAGGCTTACCCGTTGCGGTTTCGTCGAAGCAGTTTAGGCTTCCGATAAACCGTCCCGTGCGGTTTTGTATCTCTACCATATCTAATCGGGCAAACCCAGCGCACCGTTCGATGCGAATTTGTGGCCCTCTAAAGCCGGGTGCAGGAACCGATTTTTCTTTGTTGATTTTTGGCATTTTATACGGCTTACCCTTGCGGTCTTTCCTCTCGATCATGACGATTTTGTTATTTGCATCTTTAACCTTGACCGTTTTCATATAGCCGGAGGTGTAGATTTTGGAATCGCCCAGATCCGCACGGTACCCGTACCCGACGGCGTGAATGCTCAAAACGGGGTGATGTGTCCCATCGTCAATAGGAACGCAATTGACAGACGCGGCATCATAATAGTGGGTCTTGTCTAAGTCTGCCTGTGTTCGGTTGTGCTTTGTACGTCCGCCTGTTCCATAGAATAGGGGGAGCCCGGTGTGTTCCAAAGTCTCTGAAATTTTCCACCGTATCGAGTTGACGGTCGCCGCATCTTTCATCGGTTCCCCTGCCGCTTTTAATGCCTGCTCAACCCGCTTGCCGAGTGTCCCCCCAATTTCGTCGGGAAGCCGATCGCCCTTCTCTCTGTTGCACGGTTTGCAGGACACTGTGAGGTTGGAGACTCTGTGTGTTCCGCCTTTGGCTTCTGGTATGATGTGCTCGATCTCGAGGCGTTCGTTTGAGATGCCGCAGTAAAAGCACTTGTGATTAAACTTCTCCAAAAGGTATTGCCGAACCTCGTATCCGTGAAGTGTGCCTTGCTGGTACTCAACGCCTTCGATTTCGGGGTTTGCCATTTTCTGCGTGTCAAACTTGACATGCTCGACGGCGAGGTGGGTGATTGGATAGACTTTACAGAGCCGCCGTACCCACGTCTCGATATTGAAGACGCGAGACATCAGCGATGGCGGAATCCACCCCTTTTGGCTCGGATGCCATTTCTGCTTAGGCTTGCCGTCTTTTGAAGTCACCGCACGGTCTACTTTTTTGTACTGCCAGCCGTCTGCGGTGAGCGTTGGGGCTTTGCGGGCGCGGTTACGCCATCGCGGTTCTCGGTATCGCAACTTGCGGGTTCGTCGGCTCCGTCGGTGACCTGCACGGGCGGAGAGTCCCTTTTTGATGGCTTTGCCTCGGTGGTGAAGTTCAATCTTTATCACAATCCGATTCTCGGAGTCGGTGATTGCTATCCCTGTACATTGGCTGCCGGGGTCAACAGAGAGCGTGTAGTCGGTTGTATGGGTCTCGACGACGGAACGCTTGAGTATGATGGTGAATGGGTATTGCTTGAGCACGGCGGCTTTGCCTGCGCGTAATAGTTGACGTGCGACGGCAGGATGACACGGCTCAAGCACTTGTTTGTTCTGGTCAACAACGGCTATTTTTAGCATAAAATGCCTCACCTTAGCCAACTCACCCATGATCTGAATCATGCGATTTTGGGCGTGTCAACGGTTGACCGCCCAAAATTCGGAGTCGGCTGGTGGTAAAGTAAGCCTCGTCAATGATAAATAGAGTTTTATGCTTTTATTTATGTAAAAGCATTTACATAAGTAAAAGCGACGCAAGGTTGTCACGCGTATAAGCGATCTGCTTCCCTGCCATAGGGGTTCAGACTGGCTTATGTATCTGAACGTATGATGCTTCTATCTATCGGAGTAGGGGGTGGGTAACTCACCCCCTTCTTAGACTTGATTCAGGCACGAGTTTCGCAAATACCCCCCTGTTTTCCGCAGAATGAGTGGAACTCGTGCCTGAAACACCCTCAAACCCGCGTGTGGTTGCAGTCATCAATGAGTGGAACTCGTGCCTGAAACTACTGGATCTGTTGGTGATGACGGTATCTGTGGCGAGTTGCAGTCATCAATGAGTGGAACTCGTGCCTGAAACGAATATCATCATGCCCCGAGCCCTGATGTAGCCGGTTCCGTCGTCAACGATGGGAACTCGTGCCTGAAACTCTAAAGGAGAACTCGTGCCTGAAACTAACGTCGGGATTTGATGTTGCAGTCAAATTTGAGAGCACCTCCTTTGGTGTCATAAGGTGGGTGTTGCTGGGGAGCCCTCCCGGCAACACCCATAAGGGTAAAATGTAACAGGTTGCTTTCAGTCCGCTTTTCATCGCGGCGTTGAGTGTAACTGATTGGCTGAGTCCGCCACCGCCGATGGTGGTCGCTTTCAGTCCGCTTTTCATCGCGTCTGTGAGTGTAACCGGTGGGATCGGAACTGGTATTGGTGTGGCGGTCGCCTTTCAGTCCGCTTTTCATCGCGTCTGTGAGTGTAACCAGAACCGCCTAACCCTGGAAGTTGGATTAAGCAGACCTTTCAGTCCGCTTTTCATCGCGTCTGTGAGTGTAACTAATGGCAATAGTAGTTGTTGCCATAAGGAACTCGCCTCTTTCAGTCCGCTTTTCATCGCGTCTGTGAGTGTAACTGAGGCATTCGTAGACCTTGAGCGCAACCTATTCCTCTTTCAGTCCGCTTTTCATCGCGTCTGTGAGTGTAACTACCGTAGATATTGACTAGAATCGCCCGCTTTTCACGGTCTTTCAGTCCGCTTTTCATCGCGTCTGTGAGTGTAACTGGACGGAAATGATCGCCCTGCTGATCGGGTCGGGGTCTTTCAGTCCGCTTTTCATCGCGTCTGTGAGTGTAACCGACCGGATGGCTTGCTCTGATTGGATCCGTTGATTTTGGTGAAATGTCTGTTTGTCCTTTTCATGGCTTTTTGTCGGGGTTCGGGGGATATTTTTCGCAAATACCCCCCTGTTTTCCGCAGAAAAGTGATTTGCGAAAAACGGGGGGATTTTGCCCCAAACATGAAATCATCAGTCAAATTTGGTAAAAATCATAGACGTGGATCAGGACCATCAGACCTTCCACCTGTCATTCGGATTTTTGGGAGCCGGTTTTTCCTCATCCTCATCTTCCGGACTACCTGCCAATTTTGAACCGCGCTGTCGCAGAAGCGGTTCGCCTGTCATAGGATTGATATGTGGCCCCATATCGCTTTCAGCAACTTCCCCATCCTGCCCCAGCTCTTCTCGAATGAATTTCCACAACTTCAGAATTTCATCGACGTGGTAATCCATCACCTGAATCTCGCCACTCTCGCTCTTGATGACCTTTGACACCGAAGGTGTTGATAGCACCTCAATCAAATCATTCGCCGTCTGAAGCCTCATCATTTTGTCCGTGTACGGAATGTGATCAAATTCCTGCTTTTCACGCCGTTTACGCTTCTCATCAATAACCCGTTGCCACTTCCCATCCCTCGTGTAGTTGTTGATGCGCTGGGACACCGTATTGTCAAAGTCGTCGGCTTTCAGGTGTGCGCCAAACGCAGGGAATTTCCTGCGGAACGATACCGCAATGTCCCTGTTGCCCATGCCTAATGCTAGCTGGTCCGTGAGGAACTCGACATGTTCTTCACGGAATCTGTCCAGCTTTCTTACTGTTCTGCTCATGATAAATCCCTCCGTGGATACGCCCCAATCGGTGATTGGGGCATAAGATTGTGGTGATTTCCTTAACCCTTCTTGCGCTGTGGGTTATTCTCTCGGAACTTACCGGATTTGTTTCCGGTTTTGGACGGTTTGCCCGCATCCCCTTTGCCCGCACGGGTTTTACCGCCTTTGTTGCCGCCGCCTTTTCCTTTTGCCACGGTTTTTCTCCTTTCTTTCGGGTGATATCGGTGAATCGGTGCCCACTCGAACACCTCAAGTTTGCCATTTTTGACGACCCGTACAATCGGATTGTCACTCGCGTTCATCGCGAGCCAAGAGCTTCAAAGCTTTGATTTACCATCCGTTCGGTGCCGGGTACTCCGCTGTCGAAAATAATCCACATTGATTTTATGCCCTTTCTTTCAGTCTGCTTTTCGTATTGTGTACATATCGGCATCGCCAAGCATTTCATCGAGACCGATCCATTGGTATGTGGTCGTGATGGCTCTGTCCACCTCGGCAGCGGATTTGCCGAATTGCGCTCGACACGTCTCTTTTATCCGCTTCATGACTTCGGCTTTTATGGTGACAACGCGCATCGCCTTGATGTGTCCTGTTCTGATGTCACAAAGAATCAAGTTGACAACGTTGTTTTCGTTGTTCAGAAAAGTAGCGCGGCTCTGTTCGTTCTCGGCTGATATGTTGATTGATACGTTGAAATACCATTCGGAATCTTGTATCTCAATCAGAAAAAAGGGGGCTGTGGGTGTCAAGTATGTTCCGTATCGGAGCGGGTTTCTGCGAAACTGCTTGGCGGAACGGTGGCTGATCTTTGCAAAGCCCACGCACTCGAACGAAGCCCCGTTGATTCGTGCAACGAACCCCTCGGTGGGTGGCGGGTCAATCGGATATTTGTCTCCGACTCTGAGTGTTCGCATCGTGTTGTGTGCTCCTTGATTGGCGGATAATTACGGGGAGCTGAGTAGGTGTTGGCATCAACAACAACCCAATCGTACAGTGCGAGTTATACAGAACCCCGTAATTATCCATAAGGTGGTTGTTCTACGCTATTGCGTTGTCGGGTACGTTTGACATACTCCCAAGTCTAAAGACATTGGGATTCTTAACTCTTAAAATGGCAATAGTAGTTGTTGCCATACGGTTTTTCCTGATTCCGCGGCTCGTGCCTCGCATTGAGGACTTACTTGCGCTCCACAGGCGTTTTGACTCTCCCCGTGTCCCGAGGCGAGTTCTGGTCTTAAATTAATCGCGGCGTTGAGGTCTCGGTCAAGCGTGAAACCGCAGTCATCACACTGATAGATTCTATCTGAAAGCGTCAAATCGGCTTTCTTATGTCCACAACTGCTACAGGTCTTACTGCTTGCAAAGAATTGGTCGGCTTGGACAATTCAATTCCACAATGGTTCGATTAAAAGCGTTGCTATCGTCTCTTGAATATCCATCTAAAAAACGAGACGACCAAAAATAGGGTGATCACGACTACCACAGCCACTGTCGGTGTTTTGATAAACAGGAGCCATGTAACACCCATCATAATCAGCGAGATTATGATTAAGCCGCAACAACTTAGGAATTTAAGCACACCCGACCGGCCGCGTGAGTCGGGCATTGCAATGATAATCAGTATTAGCGGAATCGTACTGATTACCAGAATCGCTAACAGTTCGATGATCGTTAGTCCTAATTCGCTGAGGTGTTCGCCCAACGCTCCGATAGACGGACCATCATTTGATTCCGCCTGCGCCAACGGTGTCCTGCTGCCCCCTTGTCCCATAAGCGTCTTGAGATAGTTTATAGGTATGGCAAAATTGAGGTTTTGACCATCGCGGTGGCCCCCCACCGAAACACCGATAACCTTTCCCTTATCGCTTAGCACAGGCCCTCCACTACTTCCTGGGGAAATCGGGGCGGTTATCTGGAGAATTTTGCCATCCACTAAACTGTTACCCTCTGGTCGGATGGCACTGATGATGCCGTTTGATATTGTCCCTTCCAAACCCTGCGGGTTGCCTGCAACGTAAACGGACTCGCCGACCTGAACCGTATCACTGTCACCGAGTGGAAGTGCGGGTGCGTCAACACTTGTGATTTGTACGATTGCCAGATCGCGTTCTTTATCAACCGCCTCAATCGCTTCGATGGCGTACTCCTTTGGTGCGCCAACCCGCTTTGCTTTGCCTCTTTTTATCCCTTTGATAACGTGATAGTTGGTCGCAATATGCCCCTTGCGGATGATAAATCCGCTTCCCATAGATTTGCCTTTGGTGCTCTCAATAACCAAAAGGACCGTAGAATCTAAGGCGTTTTGGGCAATTTGTGGGGCGTCCTGTGCATTTGCATTCGGCATCCAGCAAAGTAGCAGAACCCCTAGAATGATGCCACCGATGGCTTTTCGTTTTGTATGCATTCGTTCCTGCTGGTGACTTTACCTCGTTTGAGTTGGGTGTGTCTGCGCGACCGAGTAGGAGGTAAAGGAATTTGTAAGAGTTAAGGGGACTGCCTTTTCTTGCCTTCCTTGTCCCACCACTTTTTCCATTCGCTGTAGGTTGTTTCTGTCCAAATGGGTGAGTATTTTTCAAAAGGTGTGTCTGCGTAGATTGCATCGCAGTCTGTTCTTGTTGGATGTGGGTTATAGATGTGATAGTAGTACCCATGTGGATACTGTTGTCGAAAGATGTGGGTTATAAATCGGAGTGCGACTATTGCGGTGGGCCCCTCATTCTTTAGTGATTCGATCAGCATCGGCATGTAGGGGTCTATGTTCTCAATATACTTTGACTCCAGAAATAGTATCTTGTCCTCATTATAATGTACCTTGATGACTGTGCCTGAGGGACCCCATTCTTCAAAATAGTAGGCAATACTGCCGTTGTCTATTTCTGGTGTCTTGAGTATATTGAGATCACTTTTGGTTAAAGTCCAGTCGTTCTTTGGGGCACACCCCGTTAATAATATGATAACTAATATCAGAAATAACGACTGTCTTGTCATTATGGAATTCCCCTAATGTGGATCGTCTCCACCGACCCAGTCTGTATCGTTTAAGAGGTCGCGAATCTCTGACGTGGTAAGGTCCCAATTTGGAATGAACTGCGTTTGATCTTCCTTTTCCTCGTCTGCCTCTTCGTCCAATACGATTTTGGTTTCGATGCTATGGGTTGTTGTGGTCTCGTAAGTGGTTGAGGGTGTCTAGTTGACGTTCAATCCTGTCGAGGCGTTTTGCGTTTTATTTGACACTTGTTCTCCGCCTTTGTCTGTTCTCCTGTTCTAATTTTTTTTGTGCTATCAATTCGTCCATGGTTTGATTATCTACTGTGGGCAGCTCGCATTTAAAGTGATTGGCAAGTGTTTTTATGACCTTGGCCATCAGTCCGGGACCGAATGGATGCTTGATGAAAATATCGGTATCTACTCCTATCTCCTGGGCATCGTTTAGTTCGTAACGGTTTTTTGAAAAGTAGGGTTTCTGTTGTCCGAAGTTTATGTGTAATACATCCCCAAATTTCTCCTTTCCGTAACGGTTAAACAAGATTTCTAAGTATTTGTACAGACATTTCTCGTAGCTACCGAGCTTGTATTCTTCGTCCTCAAATTTAAATGTTCTGTTGCCTTTTGTGTTGTTCGGCTTGTCATTTTCTTCCCCCGGCGTTTTAGGGAGTTGTTCATTGAGAAACTCCTTTAATGCTTGCTTTACATAGTCTATGTACTGCTGACTTCCTGCTTCTTGTACTTCTTCGATAATAGAAGATAGAATGAATTGAGCGAAATCCTCTGTAGGAGATTCAAATTGCTGTGTCAAAAAATCCTTGGTTGCTGTTTTGATTTGGTTTCTAATAGATAACATGGTTTTCCTTTCATATATCTTTCCGTCCGCTGGCTGGCTTTTGGGAGGGGTTTTTGCCCCGACTTGCGACATGTCGGGGCAAAAATCTACACCGTTGACACGCCCAAAAGTCCTCGGGGCAAAAGTCCTCATCGCGAGCCAAGAGCTTCAAAGCTTTGAAGCTCTTGGCGTGAGTGTAACTACCAACCTTCCATTGATCGTTCTACCCGTTTACTTTGTTCAATTTTGCTTCATAAATTATAAGGTGTTTGAACAGAGATCTTGCTTCTTCTCGAAGTTGTGCCCAACCGGACGGTTCACCATCTAAATGAAAGTCAATTCTTGATGCGTTTCCAAGTGCTTCAACAACCGGCGTTAGTGATGGACATGACTCAAAGTACTCAGGAAAAAATGCCATACATGCGTCAATAAGGGCATCGGGATGATCTGGACCTGCCGGAATAATCACCTCAACTTTTCCCATAGGTCTAATATCGCTATTAAAATAACGCACTTCCAACCACTGCCGATCTGCATCACCAACGAGGATTTGGAAATCAATTGGATTTATGCCATCGGCACCAAGGAAGCCTCCTTCGCCTCCGATACAATAGATTCTGGAATATCCAGCCATTTTTTTTCTCCTTTGTTGTAGGGTCGTTTCAAACTCGTTATCGAGATTCTTTTGGTTTCGACCGATTCTTACCGAAAGTTAGGAGATGAAATGAATAAGAGTTTCAATCTCGCGATCGAGATTCTTTTGGTTTCGACTGAAGATCACTTCACGCATGATACTGAGTTTTACTGGGTTTCAATCTCGCGATCGAGATTCTTTTGGTTTCGACAGATTAACCAATATCGGTGGGACAAAAAGCCCGTAGGATGTTTCAATCTCGCGATCGAGATTCTTTTGGTTTCGACAGCACCGGATCGTGCAGTGATTTCAGGTTCATAAAGCGAGTTTCAATCTCGCGATCGAGATTCTTTTGGTTTCGACAAACAGAATGACTTTATCCACATACCGGCAACTTCTTGTTTCAATCTCGCGATCGAGATTCTTTTGGTTTCGACAGCGACCTTATTCACGCCAATAATAGCAAGGGTCCAAAGCACCCCAATATGTCAACCTCTGATTTTGGGGGTGTGGATGCGATTGAAAACGTTGATTTTCAAAGCGGAGCATCGTTTTTATCCTTGCTATGACAGGTTTTTCGGGAATGCTGTCGGTCCCCCGTGTTTTTGTTAGCACAGAGGTTGACCGCTTTTTAGTCCGCTTTTGGTCGCGGCGGTATTCCACAATGGTTCGATTAAAAGCTTGCAACGCCTGAACAGGTAGATAAGTTAGCGACTCTGTTTCAATTCCACAATGGCTCGTTCAGCATCATAGTCGTCATGAGATTGAGATGGGCTATGGCATTATTGGGGTCAAATTGGGATTGAGTTCTATCGCCTTGTCAGAGTCCGATCTGGCCTTCTCATCTGCCTCTATGCCGTTATAAGTTGAGCCACGATTGTGATAGGCGTTGGCATCATTGGGATTGAGTTCTATCGCCTTGGTAAAGTCCAATATGGCCTTCTCATCTGCCTCTATGCCGTTATAAGCAAGGCCACGATTGCGATAGGCTTCGGCATCACTGGGATTGAATTCTATCGCCTTGGTAAAGTCCTCTATGGCCTTGTCATTGTCCCCTCTGTCTCTATAAGCAAAGCCACGATTGCGATAGGCTTCGGCATCACTGGGATTGAATTCTATCGCCTTGGTAAAGTCCTCTATGGCCTTGTCATGTTTCTCTCTGCCGTTATAAGCAAAGCCACGATTGCGATAGGCGTTGGCATCATTGGGATTGAGTTCTATCGCCTTGGTAAAGTCCTCTATGGCCTTGTCATGTTTCTTTATGCCGTTATAAGCATAGCCACGATCGAGATAGGCGTTGGCATCATTGGGATTGAGTTCTATCTGTCTATTGAAGGGTTCAAAAATTTGGTGTAAACTTGCCATTAGTCTTATCTCCTAGTTTGATTAAAAAGCTTATGCCCCAATCGGTGACTGGGGCATAAGCGTGTTTTGGGTTGTTACTTGACAATGACCATCTTCCGAGTGGCGGTGTAATCACCTGCGGTGAGGTGGTAGAAGTAGATACCACTTGCTACGCGCTCGCCGAGGTCGTTTCTACCGTCCCAGTAGATGGCTTTATGCCGGGTTTCGTATACGGCGGCAACTTGGTGTCCGAGCGGGATGCTTCGCACCTGCTCGCCCTTCTGGTTGTAGATTCTCAACGTGACGACCGCATCCGTTGCCAGCCGATACGGTATCCATGTTTCAGGATTAAACGGGTTTGGATAGTTCCGTAACAGTTCCGTCTTCGCTGGTATCTCGTAAGTGACAAGCGCATCCAACTGGATGTGGCTTCGCTTCACATCTTCGGCAGTTACCACATACCGGAGCGGTTCTACACCAACCAACGGGTCTGTCGATTGCGCGGTGATTTCGAGGATGTCTCCAACCTGTGCCGCTCGCCCCGTTGAGACATCAACAACGGTCAACTGATAGCCTGTGCCGTTCTTATCGGTTGCAACGGTCTCCACTTGACCCGTCGACAGATTCTTGACAGTGATGTGGAAGTCGGTAAGACCTTTTACCCCGTCAACGACTGAACCTGTGACAGCGACAGCGGAAGTCACACCCGTTTTATGGATGCCCGTCTGACCGAGCCATGGGGCCGCGGGCATTGCACTGCTTGCCCACCCATCGCCCATGATCGAGACGGTCGTCGCCGCAGTTGCGTTGAGAATAAAGGACTGTCCACCCGTAACCGCAACATCGCCGGGATCGCCTGCTCGTGTAATCGTCTTGTACTCACCACCGTCTGAGACAATAATGAAACTGACGTTGTCGTCAAGTTCCAATAGGTCACTGACGTTGGTTATCCTTGAATCCTTCAACGGTACACCGACAAGGTTACTGCCAGTCACCAACGTGATTGAAGCAGTGCCGTCTGTGCCGAGCGCGTCACCGGATAGCTGAAGGGTGACTGCGTTCTTCATATCCGCAAGGATACCGAGGTCATCGGTCAAATCCCTGTCACTTGCCCGACCTCTGTTCTGCTCGCCGATATAACTGAGCCATCGCTGACTCGACGCGTCGTAAGTGATGAGGAGGTTGACGTTGGTCGCGCCGCCGAGTTTGTCATAGAGGTCGCTAATCTTTGCGAGTCCTGCCATCTTCAGCGGTACGTGAATCAAACTCTGTCCCGCTGGCACTGACAACATGAATTCCGGTACGTCCGTAACCGTAATCGTGACTGTGACTGAAGACATCAGCGTACCATCGGAAGCGGTGACCATCACCGTATGGGAGGCCTGGGCTTCATAGTCAAGGTCTGCCATGGTCTTCAACTGACCCGTCGCCGTGTCAATCGCAAACGATGCCATATCCACGCCACCGAGGCTGTAGGTAATATCGTCACCGTCATCGTCGGTAGCCATCACAGGGTCACCGATTGCCATACCTGCCGCTGTGTTCTCCTCTACCATGCGGGTAGCGGTAGCACTGGCGAACATCGGTGCATCGTTGACATCCATGACGCTAATCGTGACTGTGATTGAACCTGTGAGACCACCACTATCGGTAGCAATGACCATCACTGTATAGGAATCCTTGGTTTCATGGTCAAGCATTCCCATGGTCATCAACTGTCCCGTTGTATCACCAATCGCGAATGATGCCATATCGGTGCCACCGAGGCTGTACATCACCTCGTCACCGTCGTCCGGATCAGTTGCCGTGAACGCGGCACCGATGTTCATACCTGCCGCGGTGTTCTCGTCTACTGAACGGGCGGCAGTTGCATCGGCAAATGCCGGTGCTTCGTTTACGTCCGTGACGGTGATCTCGACCGTGATCGAATCCGTGAGACCACCTTTATCGGTGGCTGTGACCATTACCGTATAGGAATCCTTGGTTTCATGGTCAAGTGCCGCCTGAGTCATCAGCTGCCCGGTTGCGCCGTTAATGTCAAACGATGCCATATCCGTCCCGCCGAGCGTGTAGGTCAATACTTCACCTGCATCAGTGTCTACCGCTGCCACCGGGGCACCGATTGGCATACCTGCCGCTGTGTTCTCTGCCACTGAGCGGGCGGCGGTATCACTGGCAAACGCCGGGGCGTTGTTCGTTGGTTCTGGATCGCCATCAGCAACCGATACGTCTGTAACGTTGATGGTGACAGTAATTGCAGCGGTACCACCGGTGAGACCATCGTCCGCAGTGACCACTACCGTATAGACCCTCTTGACTTCAAAGTCAAGCGCGGCACTGGTCATCAACTGACCGGACGTGCTGTTAATGCCAAAGGAAGCCGCATCCGCGCCACCGAGCGTGTAGGTCAATGGATCGTTGTTCGGATCCGTCGCTCCTACCGGTGCACCGATGTTTGTGCCTGCCGCCGTGTTCTCTGCCACGGAGCGGGTGGCACTCGTACCATCGTCAAACGTTGGTGGATCGTTCGTTACTGGTATTGGTTGTTGACCCCCACCTGTATCCGGTAGTGGTTGTGGTGCTGGTGGTTGACCGCCTCCTGGATCTGGGGTGGTCCCCGGAGCCGTGACCCTGATACTGACGGTGATTCTGTCATCGATGGCGGTGCTGGCGGACCCATCTGGTGCTTTCCCATCGTGTACGGTGACTGTCACTGAATAGGAGCCTGCGGTGACAGATGCCCGAGTGGTCAACTGTCCCGTGTTGCTGTTAATCGCAAACAACGCGGTATGGCCACCGCTGAGGGCGTAAATTAACGTGTCGTTATCAAGGTCTGTCGCGGCGATGCGAGCCCCGACATTGCGTCCTGCTCCGCCAGCGGAAACCGAGCGGGTGGTGCTGGTGCCTGCCGTGAAGGTGGGCGGTCGGTTTTGGCCCGTTGGGTCATCGCTTGGGTCGTTCTCGATGGTGATGTTGACGGTGATACTGTCATCAATGCCGGTATCGGCTTCACCGTCGTCATCCTTGCTATCGCTGACGTTGACCGTGACGGTGTAGGCGTTCCTTGTTTCATAGTCGAGTGCCCCTGTGGTGCTCAACAGTCCGGTTGCGGCATCGATGGTAAATGACGCGGCATCGGGTCCGGTGAGCGAGTAAGTCAGGTCGTCGCCATCCGTATCGGTTGCCTCGACCGCGGGCGTGATAGCTCGGACACCCGTCCCCTCAATGATTGAGCGCGATGTGCTTTCGGTCGCGAAACTCGGCTGATTGTTCGCGGCGGCATCATCGCTTACGTCGTTGGTGACCGTGACCGTGACCGTGACCGTTGCATCGTCGGCGGTGTTGCCATCGGAGACCGTGAGCATAACCGTATAGGTGCGCTTCGCTTCCGAGCCGTCGAACTCTAATGGCACGGCGGTTTTTAATTGTGCGCCGGTCGCCACCTTCTCAACGGTAAATGATGCGGCATCTGCACCACTGAGCCGGTAAGTCAACGTGTCCCCCTCGTCATCATCGGTCGCGAGTATCACAGCACCGACATCTCTTTCTAATGCCATGCCCTCCATGATTTCGCGGGCGGCACTGGCGATGGCGGTGTCCTTTGTGGCTTCGGATGCAATGAATCGGGGCGCGGTGTTCGTCTCGCCCGTTTCATCTCCGGTTACGTCCTTGAGCGCGATAGAGACACTGGTTGAGGCGGCTTCGCCTGCGGCATCGGTCGCGGTGACTGTCACCGTATACGACCGTATGGGTGCTGGGTCGCCATCATAGTCGAGTGCCACCTTGGTTGTCAACATCCCGGTATTCGCATCTCTGGCAAATATCCTTTGACTGTTCGCATCCAGACGGTAAGTCAACGTATCGCCACTGTCGGGGTCTTTCGCCGTGAGCCGTCCATTATGGTCAAAGACCTTTTGGCCGGCATCCCCCTCATAGACATAGACATCGCCAGTTGTTGTTAGGAACTCTGGGGCTTCGTTCACGTCCTCGACCGTGATGGTGACAGGGATGGTGGTGGAGAGCATGGGCCCCGGGGGCGTTTCACTGGGTCTGCCCGGATCGGTGGCGGTGACGATTACCTCGTAGGTAAAGTCCGCACTGGTCACGTTCTCATCCTCATTCCGGTCCGCTTCATAGTTGAGTCCATCTGCTGATGTCATCAACTGGCCGGTGTTCTCGTTGATGGTAAAAAACCCGGCATCGGTGCCGCTGATGCCGTAAGTCAGTGAGGTGTCGGTGAGGTCCGGATCCCGAGCTTCAACAGGGAGCCCGACGTTTGCGTTCGCGGCGTTCTCCTTAACGGTGCGCGTGGCACTCGTGATGGTGTTGCCCTCTGTGTCAACGAACACAGGCGGTTGGTTTGTGGTTTCATCCACGTCCTCGACGGCGATCTGGATAACAACTGAGGCATCAATGTCAGCGACTCCGTCAGCAACAGCCATACCGCGGGCATCTCTTTGGTCAGAGGCATAGACGGTGACCGAATAGCTGGACTGGGTTTCATGGTCGAGCGATGCGGTGGTTGTCAACTGGCCGCTGGTCTCGTCAATTTGGAACGGCACACTTGCCGTATTCGCGTTGCGGAGGCTGTATGTCAGTGAGTCCCTCTCCGGATCGCTGGCGACTACGGGCTCACCGACCTCTGTGCCTCCCGCGCTATTCTCTGGGACCATTCGGGTTCGGGTGATGGGGCTGCCATCGGTCTTCACGAACCGAGGCACTTCATTGACATCCAGAACCGTGACCGTGACCGTGATGGTGTCGTCTGTCGCGGTGTCGGTGTTGCCGTCATCATCCTTGCTATCGCGGACATCGATTGTGACCGTGTGGGAGGCATCCATCTCATGGTCAAGTGCCTGCCGAGCACTTAACTGGACACCGCCTGAAGTGCGGCGAACACTAAAGTGTGCTTGACTCACGGCATCAAGGGTATAAGTGAGTACGTCGCCATCTGGGTCGGTGGCACGCACAACACCGATATTGCCACTCCTGTTTTCCGGAATCTCGAAGCTCGTGCTTGGGATCGGGTTGTCAGACTCGTCAACGAACATTGGGGCTTCGTTGACGTTGGTGACATTGACCGTGACCTGTAGCGTGGCGGTTACCTGCCCGTCGGTGGCGGTAATTGTTACCCTGTATCCGCCGGGGCGGGTGTCAAAGTCGAGCGGTTCCTGGCTCTCCAATATCCCGTTGTCACTCCCAACGCTAAAATAGCGGGCATCGCGGCCGCTGAGCGTGTAGGCCACTTGGTCGCCTTGGTTTGGATCGGTGGCACGTACGGTGCCAATGATTGAATCCGCTGAATTTTCCACCACCTCAAAACGGGTTTGTGTGATGGTATTCCCCTCTGCATCAACGAACACGGGGGGCTCGTTGCCTTCTTCGGTCACATCCCGAAGATCGATGGTGAAACGCTTGTCAATGGAATGGGTGCCGTCGGAGACGGTGACATCTACCATGTACGTGGTTGAATCGGTCTCGTAATCCAGGGCGGTTGCGGTGGTTAATCGTCCCGTGGTGTGACTAATGCTAAAGGACGCGGCACCGGACTTCAGCGTGTAGGTGAGTGCGTCTCCGTCACCATCGGTCGCCATCAGCGCGCCGGTGGGGTCATAGACCGGTTGCCCGCTGGCACCCTCATATACAAATAAATCGGGGGTGACCTCCGCGAACATGGGTTCTTCCTCTACGTCTGCGACGTTGATGGTGACCCGGATTTCGTCGAAGCGAGCATTGGTATCTACGGCTCTAACCGTTACCATATAGCTCCGCACCGTTTCATAGTCTAGGTCTCCCACGATGCTCAATGTGCCGGTAGTCGGTGCAATGCTAAAGGGCGCGGCACCGGGGTTCTTGAGGTAGTAGGTTCTGGTGTCCTCATCGTCCTCATCGATGGCGATTACTGGGAATTGCATCACGCCCGTATCGGTCTCTTGGACGGTTCGGGTGGTGGTTTCCCCTTCGGTGAACATTGGAGGCTCTTGTACGTCCAGGACGGTAATCGTGACATCGGCTGATGGTTTGGTTTTGTGACCGCTATCGGCTATGAGCGTCACCGTATAGGAATCCTTGGTTTCATGGTCAAGTGCCATTTTGGTCATCAACATCCCATTGTTATCAATGGAAAAGGACTTGTAATCGTCCTTGGTTGCCGCTGGTCGGTCGGTTTTGAACGTGTAAGTGACGGTGTCGCCCTCCGGATCGGTGGCGAGCACAGCGGGAAAGATGGGGCGTACTCCTGTACCTTCCGCTATGCTACGAGCGATTGGGTTGGCTGCTGTGCCCTCTTCGGTTCCTGTGAAGAGGAACGTTGGTGGTTCATTAACGTCTGTGACCGTGATCATGACGATGGTTTGGTCGGTGGCACCGCCGGAATCCGTCGCGGTGAGATAGACCTCATAGGTGGGGTCGTGATCGGGATTCTCAAAGTCGAGTGCAGTCGCCCCGGTTTGTATCTGGCCGTCAGTTACCGTTGTGCTAAAGAACGACGCATCGGGGCCGGAGAGCGCGTAGGTGACAATATTGGTGTCAGCGACAGAGGCATCGGCTTCCTTATCTGCGGCGATGACTGGCGCACCCACATCTGCGTTCGCGGCGTTCTCCGCTACCTCGAGCTCGACGCGGCGTTTGGCGAACATGGGTGGGTCGTTTGCCGGGTCGACCTCGATGGTGACGGGTACCTCGTCACTGCCACCGTTCCCATCAACGACTCGGACCACGACATCGTAGGAACGCTTGAGCGGTTCGGCTTCATAGTCAAGTGGTGCCTTAACGATGAGTTGTCCGCTGGTTGGCTCGATGTCAAATGATGCGGCATCGTCGCCACGGAGCATGTAACTTAACGTGTCACCGTCCGCATCGAATACGGGCACAGGTGTTCCGATGTTTACCCCTTTTTGTGCGTTCTCCGCTATGCTCCGTACGGCAGTGGTGATGGGTACGGGTGGCGTTGCCGCCGCGTCGGCGACGAACATCGGGTCATCGTTGCGATCTTCGATCATGATGGTGACCGTGATGAAGGTGTCATTAACAGTGATGGGGAGGGTCTCTACGGTGCTGTCAGCATCTCGGCCATCGTCGACGAAGACCTGCACCGTTAAGGAGGGGCCACCTGTACGTTCATAGTCTAGTGCGTCCTTGGTTATTAACTGACCGTTTGACGCATCAATATCAAACATGGCTTCGTTGCCCCCAGTAGTACCGAGCGCGTAAGTCAAGCCGTGGCGATCAGAATCGGTCGCGGTCAATGGGGACCCGACGTTTCGACCTGCGGGTGTATTCTCCGGTACCATGCGGGTCGTTTCCGTTCCCTCGTTGAACATCGGTTGTTCTTCGATATTATTGACGGTGATGGTAACGGGTTGGTCTGCGGTATGGGTATCATTGGCCGCAGTGACCGTTACCGTATAACTGGACTGCACTTCATGGTCGAGTGGTGCCTTGACGCTCAATTGGCCCGTTGTGCTGTCAATAGAAAACGAAGCGGCATGGGTGCCACCGAGTGTGTAGGTCAGATTTACTTGAGTCGCTGCCACTGGAGTGCCGACGTTTCCTGCTGTTGGAGCGGTGGTGGTTGCTACTGCGTTTTCATCTATTGAGCGTCTGCCTGTCTCCGCGCTAGGGAACGTGGGCGTTTCCGGTGCGGTATAGACAGTGATGGTGCTAGTTCGCATGGCTTCGCGCCCGTAGCTATCCGTCGCCGTGATCTCTACGGTTTCAGACCCGGCGGCAAGTGTTACCGCTTTGGTTGTCAATGCCCCTGAGTTATTGATGCTAAACCTTGCGGCACCGGTGCCACTGAGCAGGTAAGTCAATCGGTCGCCAGCGTCCGGGTCTGTTGCCTTTAATACGCCGTTCGGGTCGTAGACCTTTCGGCCGGCCGCTGTGCCTGTATAGACATAGGCACCAGTGGTCTCGGTGGGGAATACAGGTGGTTCGTTGACATCTATGACCGTAACGGTGACGGTGATGCGGTCATCAATAGTGTCGGCATTGGGAACACCATCGTTGACGGTGACCACCAGCGTGTAAGGGTGCATGGGAGGCATCCCACCCGTCCCTTCGTAGTTAAGCACTTGGTTGGCTCGTAACATCAGCTGGCCTGTGGAGTCAATACTAAATAGTGTTGACTCTCGTGCAAGCCCGTAAGTTAATGTATCGGGCGTTGCCGCATTCATTTCCGGATCAGTTGCCACGATGGGGGCACCAATGTTGACAGCCTCCGTCCCCGTGGTTTGCTCTGGGATGGAACGGGCGGCGGCGTCACCTTCGGTGAACATTGAGGGCTCGTTGACATCAATCACCGTGATGGTAATCGGTTGTTCGACGGGTCGTCCCATACCATTTTGGTTATCGGTGATGCGAACCATGACGGTGTAGGTGCGCTTCTTTTCATAGTCGAGGGGTGCTTTGACTCTCAATTGGCCGGTGGTGGCATTGATGTCAAATGAGTTGGCATCCGTGCTACCGCGGGCGTTAGCGAGGCTGTAAGTCAATGCGTCCTGTTCCGGATCGGTGGCGAGGATACGGCCGTCGATGGGGTGTCCTGCCATGGTGTTCTCGGGGACGTTCAACCCATCGGCGATTGTGACCGCGGAACTGGATGCGGTTGAAAACGTTGGTGGTTCGTTGATGTCTGTGACAACAAAAGTGACGATGATGGTGTCGTCAATAGCGGTGTCGTCGGTGCCCTCAGGCGTTTTGCTATCGGTGACGGTGATGGCGATCTGGTAGAAGGGCTGGGAACCTGCTTCAACGCCTTCATAGTCGAGTGTGAGGGCGTTGGTTCCTGTCGCCGTGGACAACTGTCCGAACTGTGTACTCAGGCTAAACGAGGCACTATTTGGGCTATTTGTGTCGGCAAAGTCGTAAGTCAAAGTGTCGCCGTCCTGATCGGTGGCGGTCACGGGCATACCGATTTTTACGCCGTCCCCTGTGTTCTCTGGCAACGGGATTTCGATTTGATCGCCATCGCTGAACATTGGGGGATCGTTTCGGTCCGTGACCGTGATAGTGACGGGAATTGTGGCACTGAGCTCGCCATCTGAAACCGTGACCATAACGTTGTGTATGGGCTTGGCTTCGTAGTCCAGTGCGACTGCGGTTTTTAACTGCCCGGACTCGGTGCCGGAGTACTCAATGGTAAATGAGTCGGCATCGGTACCGCTGAGGGTAAAGGTTAGGGGGTCGCCTTCTGGATCCGCGGCGGGTAAAGGGGATGTGGTGCCCACGTCTGTGCCGCTCGGTTGGTTCTCTGCTACGGCGCGGGCGGCCCTCATGATGGGCATATCAAGTGTGCCAAACACCGGTGCCTCATTGAGATCTATGACGGTGATGGTGACATCGATGGTGTCGGTGTTCGCAGAAACACCATCGGTGACGGTGACCGTTACCGTATAGGCACCGCCGGTTGCTGCTTCATGGTCAAGCGGTTCCTTGCTGTATAACCGCCCGGTGTTGTTGATGTCAAACAGATTGTTCGTATCGCCTCCGGTGATGGTGTAAGTCAGTGTGTCGTTGTTTCGGTCGATGGCTCTGACTCGGCCAATGAGCCGTTCCCTGGAATTCTCGTCCACACTAAAGGATACGGGCCCTGGGAGATTATCACCATCCTCGTCGACGAATGTGGGTGCCTGTTGGTTCACACCCGTATCATCGGCTACGTCAATGACCCGAATGGTGACAGTGATAAAGTCAGAGAGCGCGCCATCGGAGACTTGGACGGTTACTGTATAAGTGCGCTTGGCTGGAGATCCTTCATAGTCTGCCGCGGCGGTGAGGGCGAGTGGTACGGTATCGGGAGTAAACGAACTTGCATCAGGGCCCGACAGGGTGTAATTCAAAGTCGTGCCACTGTCCGGATCGGTTGCCATCACCTCGCCGTCGGGGTCGTAGACGGTGGTGCCACCATCATAGACATAGAGGCGGTTTCGGGCGGTGTCGTAGGGGAATGCGGGCGGTTCATTGACGTTAGTGACGGTGATGGTGACATCGATGGTGTCGTCAATGGCGGCGTCGGGCTTGCGATCAGAGACGGTGAGCCTTACCATGTAGCCACCCGTGGGGTAGTCCTCCGCTTCAAAATCAAGTGCCTGTCTGGTTCTTAACTGTCCGTTGTTGTCAACGGCAAATAGGCGGGCATAGTCGTTACCAGGGATGTCGACGACGGTGTAAGTCAATGTGTCGCCATCCAGATCGGTTGCTCTGACAGCGTTATCGAATGGGCCGGCTCTTTGGTTCTCTGGTACTGAGAGAGTGGGGGCGGTGGTTTGGGTGAACATCGGCTCATCGTTTTGGTCTGTGAGGGTGATGGTGACAACGATATTGTTTGAGAGCGGGGTGTCGTCATCATCCATGACAGTGACGGCGATGGTGTGGCTGTTCTGCGTCTCATAGTCGAGCGGTTCTTTTGTTTTGAGTTGGCCGTCACTCTCAATGACAAAAGGAACGGTCGCGCCAACGCTGTAAGTCAGCGTATCGCCATCTGGGTCGGTCGCTGTGATTGGTGTTCCGACCGTCGTCCCTGCGGGTGCGTTCTCTGGGATGCTGCGGGATGCGGTTGGGGACGGGAATTCGGGTGCTTCATTAACGTCGGTGACCGAGATGGGGACGGTGACGCGCGTTGAGAGCCCACCGGATGGGCTGTCGGTGGCGATAACGGTGACGATATAGAAGTTATCGCGTGGGGTGCCGCCGGTGTCCATCGGGGCTTCAAAGTTGAACACGGTCTTGGTTTTCAACTGCCCGGCGCTTGGGTCGATCTCGAAGTGTCGTGCATCGGGGCCCGTTAGGGTGTAAATCAACGTGTCAACACGGACGGTTTGGGGGTTGGTGTCGGTCTCGTCGTCCAATGCATCCGGATCTGTTAAACTCACAGGGGTCCCGATGTCTATCCCTTTCAATGTTTTCTCTGGGATGGTGCGGGTCGCAACTCGTGTTGCGGGTTCGTTAGGCGTCTCGTCAGCGAACACGGGTGCTTCGTTGACATCTATGACAGTGATGGTAACGGTGATCTCGTCGTTGTTGCCATCGGCAAAGTCCTCATCATCGGCGACCTTGATTGTGACGACGTACTCGTTGGTGTTGGTACCGGAGGGATCTTCGCCGCGAGGCATTTCAAAGTTGAGGGTTTGCTTGAGACGGAGTCTGCCGGTGTTTTCGTCAACCGTGAAAAATCTGGCATCGGCTGTATCACTATCCGCATCATTGAGTTGATAAGTCAATCGGTCTCGATCAGTATCGGTGGCGGTGACTCGTGCGATGAGTGTGCCGATTGGGACATTTTCTTTGATTTCATACGCGGCGGTGTCCGAGGGGAACTCGGGATCATCGGCGTGTGTGATGCCGTTAAAGGCAGTGGTTAAGAGTAGCACCGTGAGTAGTGCGACGGTGAGTTTGGGGTTGATGGTTGAAACAGTCTTTACGAGCGTTTTCGCTTTCATAATCTTCCTTTCACCAGTTACGGTGTGTTTGAATTGTTCTCAAGAGTTTGTCGCCAGCCTGTGGTTGCTGAACGTGTGCAGGATGGCGAGTAGGTCTGCGGCGAGTTCGGCTTGTGTGCCGTGTGTATCTTCGTCGAGGACTTGGAGTTCGCCGCCGTTCTGTTCGACCATATACTGTATGACTTCGACACCGAAGTGTGCGAGTCGGTCTCGGTGTGTGATGACGAGTCGTATGGTTTGCCCGTCGAGGAGTCGTTCGAGTATGTCCTGAAGTCCTGCTCGGTTGAAGTCGAGTCCACTGCCGATGTCGTAGATGAATTCGGCGGTGGGGTATTTTCCTTTCATGATTTTGAATTGCTGGTTGAGTTCGTCCTTTAGCTGTTCGTGTGCGATACGACAGTAGCAGATGGTGGTCGGGTGGGATTTGGATTTGGTTCCTTTGATAAAGGAATCAACGTTATATCGGCGTTGTCCTCCTTCGGTGCGGATATAGTCAATCTTGCCGGCATCTGCGAGTCGTCGGAGATGTGTCGGGGTATAGTCAAGTATCTGTGCGGCTTTCTTGGCGGAGATGTATTTCATGGGTAATATAATATAATAATGTGTGAGAATGTCAAGCTTTTTTTTTCGTGTGGTTTGATTTTGTGGTATTTTTCAGGATATAACGGTATGGGTGTGGGTAGGTTTCATGAATACTGGGTCATGGCAAGTCCCCTTGCTCGCCAGTCGCACACCATAAGGTGTTACGGTTCCGGTTTATTTATTCGTTTCAATCTCGCAATTATTGGTTACTGCCCTCATTGGCAATAAATTCGTTTATGCGTTTAGAGAACTCGCGATATTTCTCATCCAATAGGCGCAAGTCATCAATAGTTATTGGTGGAAAATCAATGGTTTTCTTTGAAAAGTCGGTGACATTATTGATGATTTGTTCTAAACGGTCATTCATGAGTTTGTCTCCTTTGCGAGTTGGTGGGGTGTTAACCCATTGGGCTTAACCGCTTTTATATCACACTGATAACTCTTTCCGTCCGCAAATCAAGCGGCGGGTTTCAATCTCGGCATCGAGATTCTTTTGGTTGTGACAGCGACCATTTGAAAGCCAACCGTGGCAAGGGTTCAGTCATCATCAGACTCACACCAGAGCCAGTCGTACAGGAGACTGTAAAAGTCTGCATCACAGCTCACGCCTTGGACCCAGCCGTTGGTAAAACCGTTTTGGTATTCATCGGACTGTCCCTGAATGTTCTGCTTAACCGTTTCCGGTAGTTTTGATGGTGCGAAGAGATTGCCACTATGAGGCATACATAGGAATCCCGCAATCATCCCGGCTAAAACCCCTTCCCCGGAAGCATCGCCGGCCTTTATGCCGTCCTTATACCCTAACTTGTAATCCTCTGTTGCTCCTTTGGGGAATCTTCCCATGGCGCATCCTGAGACCAGCAGAACCGTTAAAAGGCAAAAGCCTATCGTTGATTTTCTTTTCATAGAATCTTCGCAGTGGAAACCCCGTATCTTGAGATCGGGGAGGAAACTGCGCTCCTTTTTTTGTTGATATTCGTGTAAATATCTGCTATACTATAATCAACCGTTTGGGGTGAGGAGACGACATCAACAATCCCGTTGATGCCTTGCCCCACCTATCGTCTAGGCGGCTTTTATTTACGTTCCATTAATGGAAAAGAAAAGCTTAAAACGGTGAAACGGAATCCCATGCTCAAAACATACCAATATCGGGTGTACCCGACAACCAAACAGCGATTGACCTTAGAAGCTTGGCTTGACGCGTGCCAGACTCTTTACAATCAAGGGCTTGCCATGCGTATCGAAACATTCAAGAAAACAGGCAAGTCTATCAGCTACAATAGTCAAGCGGGGATGCTCACCGTGCTTCGCCGTCACTCTTCGTTTTGGAAAGGCATCCATATTGATGTCCTCCAAGACACGCTTCGCCGTCTTGACAAAACCTACGATGCGTTCTATAGACGGTTGAAAGCCGGTGAAGATCCAGGCTTCCCCCGCTTCAAAGGTAGAGGACGTTATCGGTCAATCACCTTTAGCCACCTCTCTGTGAATCTGATTCGGACCATCCGCAGGAAGTTCGCCCGCGTGGTTGTGCCAAAGATTGGGCATGTCAAGATACGGTATCATCGGCCGCTCCCTGATGGTCAAATCAAAATGCTCACCATCCAACGGAAAGCAAGCGGTTGGTATGCCAACATCACCGTTGAAATGCCCGATATTCCAAAGATTGATATTCAGTCTGCCGTTGGCGTTGATGTCGGTCTCGAATCGTTTTTAACCACTTCCGAAGGTGATAAAGTTGAAAACCCACGACATCTACGCCGTGCCGAAAAAGCATTAAAGAAAAAACAGAGGCATCTATCGCGCCGCAAAAAGGGCAGTGTCCGCAGGCGTAAACAAAACACGATACTTGCCAAACATCACGAACACGTTGCCAACCAACGCCGTGATTTTCACTACAAGACTGCCCACCGCCTCTTTTCTCAATACGATGCGGTCGTGATTGAAGGATTAACGATTGACAACATGAAGCGTAATCACTATCTCGCCAAGAGCATATCCGATGCTGGTTGGGGTCACTTTCGATTGGCACTTTCTTGCAAAGCTGAGAACGCTGGCAAACACTTGCTGAAAGTCGCTCCGCATGGCACATCTCAAATCTGCTCGGGTTGTGGGTCTGTTGTTCGGAAAACGTTGGCAATCCGAACCCATCAGTGCGATTGTGGCACAACGCTTGACCGTGACCATAATGCCGCTATTAATATTCTAGGGGCAGCTACTGCCCTTCGTGGAGGTGCGGAGGTAACAAACTCCCCCGAAAAACCCAGCCGACTCACCCATGATCCGGATCATGGATGAGTTGGCGGGAAAGAAGCGAGAAACCCGTAAAATTCCCTAGGATTGGACACAAGCCCAATCCCTTTAGGGTTGGGTAGTTGACGCTTCCGCCGTATTCGTTGAGACCTAATTGAATCGAACCGTCCCCGTCTTTGCGGTTAATCGTCATAAATCCTTCTTTCGTCTCTCCCGCAGTCCCCATAGTGATCGCCCTTTCACCGTTGGCGTGATTTACCTCTATCTCTCCTGCGTTATTGTCATTCCCGGCACTGAAAACGGTTTTACCATCGCCGTTAGTGGTAAGTATCTTTCCGCCATAAAGGGTAATCATTCCACGATTCTTGTCATGTATAATTATGCCTCCGTCACCTTGAAACTCGTGAATCCGAGCAACGGGGTGCCCTGATGGATCAACAATCTGTAAGTCTCGACAAACAATTGCATCAAAAAAGGTGGTTTTATCCGTCTCTGGTTGTGCGGTGACATCACCGGCGAGTGTGGCGAGCAGGTAGCCCGCGAGTGTAAGTATCGAACCGAATGCCATAAAAAACAGTTTCTGTCTGAAGTGCATAATGTCCTCCATTTCGCCCCGCCATGTTCGGTTGGGCATTGTGCGGTGTTGGGGAATTTATTGATTTTGTATATCGGCTGGAGCAGGGTCTGCACCCGCGTCTGCACCCGTGTCACCTAGGGCATCCTTGACATTGGCAACATCATCTTCATCACTGGTAAATACGATTTTGAGGCTCATCTCATCCGGTTGGGGGACCGCGCTATCAGGAGGTTGCTCAAGTTGGCCGTTCTCCCTCTGAGGCACGTTAAAGGTTAATGTGTTACCAAGTCGTCTCCATGTGCCAGTTTCTGTTCCCAAACTATCTGGGTCGTCTTTTTCCTCGACGGTCTCGTCTCCGTCTATGACTACGATGATTGTTGTTTTCGCTTCTTTGGTTATCATTTCGTAGTTAAATCCCGACGAGATGGTGAACGTCCCTGATGCTTTCTGTAACTTTGTCAATCGGATGCCTGATGATTCGGCAACGAGTTTGACATCTGCTGTCCATGTTCCGTCTGCGGAAAAGTCCCATAAATTGGTGGTGAGGGTGCCTTTGGGGTCTCCCTTGAAAAATCTTTCGTAGAAAAGGAAGCGATCGCTTTGTAGGATGACTTTCGCTATAGGCATCCCGTCAACGGTCTTGAGATGCCATATACCAATGAAGTCGGTAAATGGTTCGGGCCCCGTTGGCGTTCTTGGTGTTGGTTTGTCGCTACAGCCGATGATTAGGATCGTGGCGAGTAGACAGGTGAATCGTTTCATTGCTTTGTACCTCTCTTTTATGGTTGATTTCCAGCTCGGGGAGTATTGCTTTCAGGTCAAGCATGTGTACCTCCTTTTTGATTGCCATCACAATCAACTCGAAGATTGTGGTGGCGACCTCCCGTTCTCCGTCAAAGACTATGTTCTGGTCTACAGTGATACGCCCACCCTCTCGCTTTATTTGTTTCCCTGAGTCTGTGTTTACCATTATCTCATCGATCGGATGAAGTCTGCTGTCGTAAATAATCCACACTGCTTTAATTCTCCTTCTTTTAGTTTGGACTCTGATTTTCCCGAAAAATGAGGGATCATATTACCGTTATGATCTCATGTTGGCAGGGGAATAACGGTTGATGAGACGCATCGGAGCCGTTATCCCCCATAAGGATTACTTGCGTTTTTCCAACAATTCAATAATCTTGGCAAGACCTAAACAAATCACTCCATAAAAGACGTATTGGATCAATATCCCACCGAGGATGACTCCAATGTCGGCAAATTCCAAGCTGATGCCCGCTTGTGTGACCAGTTGAAGGATGGTAAGGATAACCCCTATGATGATTGTGATTATGCCGGTGATTTTTAATCCCTTGATCATTGGTTTGTTCCTTTCTCGCTTATGGGGTTTTCATGCGTGGAAACGCTTACCACGGCCAAAGCAGTTTCTTTGTCTCCTTGGCGACAAAGAAAACACCGCGCCCGATGGTTTTGGGGATGAATAGGATAACGGTCCCCGTTTGCTTTGCGATCCGCTTCATAGATTCTCTGGTGAGCGGGTAGTGGACTTTGGATTTCCATTTAACGCTGTGTTCCTCAGGGCTTCTCTTAACAACGACCTTCGTTTTTGCGTTTTTGGATTTCCACTTCCACTGTCGGACGCTTTCCTTGGTATGCACAAAGACTTCCATTGAGTTTCTGGGGGCTTCGGTCGTGCGTTTCCGTTCTTCCCCATCCTTATCGAGATGCCTTGGCTTCACCTTGGTGTGCGTAACCTTGGCTGTCGAGCGGGTTTCGCCCGAATCGGCGGCGGCACCCTTAAACATGATCAGAAGCATGAGGCAAAGACCGGTGTATTGTATGGTTTTCATGGGATGCTCCTATTTGATTGTAAAATTGTGAGTGAACGGGGGTTAACCGTAACCGAAAAACCTGTGTTAATGAATCGATTGTTTGATTTTATGATACATATAGAGTAAGTGGACAAATACAGTCGGGATGGCACAGAGGTAAAATTCTAAACTCTCACCAAATTTGTGATACATCACAAACGAGGCGACTATACCTGCCCACATTGCTACATAGAAAAAGAAAATCAATAAATGGTCATACATAAGTCTGAATGATTGACCGTAACTCGTCCTCAAGGAGTGGGTTTTCTTGGTTATCAATGGGGGAATCGGAAACCGAGTCCGCTTGGGGGTTATCAATGGCTTTTTGAACGGGTATCTGCTCCGTTATTGTGTCCTCTTGATGGGGTGGGAACAGCGAATCGGTTATATCGTTCTCCGGTGGTTCAAGATTACGGAGATAATCCCACCGTTCTGCTGGTGAAAGTGAGTCAAGGTATTCCATGCGGGCGTTCATTTCGGCAAGCCAAGTGTCCATTTCTTCAACCCTTATGGCTCGGATACGGTCTTCTTCAGCCCGTTTGATTCGTCGGAGTTCTCGGGCGAGAGACTGTTTTCCCATGTCGATGATCTTAAGTGCGAGTTGTTTCTCATCGGGGTCTTTGGCATTTTCAAGGTATGCTTCCCACCACGCTAGGTATGCTTCGCCATATTCCAGTTCAGAAGCGAAGTTTTCCAGTCTGGGAATTGAGTCCGGTAGTTTTCCTGTGAGCGCAAGCGCAATGCTACGCTTCGACTCAAACAAGTCCCGCTCAGGTGAATATAATAAGGCTTGCGGTGTCTCGTTATCGGGGAAGGCATCAAGGAACTCGATAGCCGCCTGTTCCATCGCGCCCGGTGTTTCGTCGATTGTCTCCCCCAATAGCAGATTCGTTTTTTGCAGTGTCCTGAATTTATCTAATGCGGTGGCGGGCGTAGGTGTTGCCCGGTCGCGTTTATTTATGAAACGCGTTTCATAATTAAACGCAGTGAAAAAATAGAGGGCAACACCGCCACCTAAAATCACAAGACATGCAA